>NZ_JBHVYZ010000001.1:236885-334640 GCF_042880295.1 Streptomyces sp. NPDC058307 | reverse complement strand
GCCCGCCGTCTACGGTGGCGGCGGGTGGCCTGTGGGCGCCCGGTGCCGCCCGGGGGGGGGGGGGGGCGGGGGCCCCCACCCCCGCCACACTGCTGATGCGCGGGGTGCTGGACGTGGCGGTGTTCGCCCCGCATCGCGCGGGCGTGTGGGGCGATGCCACCATCGGTTACCTGGCGGCGTGGGCCGCGGTCGCCGCCCTGGTGGCCACGGGGCTGCTGCATCTGCTGCTGGTCACGGTGGCCCGGCCGCGGGCCTTCTGCACCTGGATCGCCTCGCTGGTGACGGTGGCGATGATGCTGCTGCCCTTCACCACCGATCTCGGCACCGGCTCCCAACTGGCAAGCGCCGTCGTCTTCCTGGTCATCGGCGCCACCATCACGGGCCTGCTGTCCGCCGCGATCCCCGGTGTCACGCCCGGTCGGGCCTACGACGGCTGGTGACCCGGCGGCCGACGCCGGTGACCGACTCAGGCCCCGAGGTGGGCCACCATCGTGTTCAACGTGCCGGCCAGCACGTCCAGTTCCCGGTCCGTCGGGGAGTCCGTCCCGATCCGGCGGGCCAGTTCCCCACCGGACATGACGTCCAGTGCCCCCGCGTACCAGTCGGTGTTCCGTTCCGCGGCGGCGATCACCCGGGCGCGGCCCTCGATGAGCACCAGCGTGGCGGAGTCCTCGCGCGCCGCGAGCAGTTCGCGTACGTGGTCGCGGGTGACCGGACCGGACGGCCCGGGCCGCTCGGTGTTCTCGACTCCGGCCAGGGGTTCGTCGTCCCCCGTGCCACCCGGTGGTCCGTAGCCCTCGGCGGCGCTCGTCGTCCCCGGCACGACGCGGCGGTGCGCCTGGCTCTCGGCACCGGAGTGGGCTCCGGGCTCCTCCTCGCTGCGCGCCCGCGCGTACCGGTCGGGGCCGTCGGGCAGCGCTCGCTCCGCTTCGGCCCCCTCGTCGCGCTCCCCTTCCGCCTGGGAGGGGGTCGTCCGCGGCGGGCCGTGGTCGGGGCGGGTTTCCGCGGACTCGTTCGGCTTGTCGTCGTCCCGTTCGCCTTCGGCCTGGGACGGTGTGTACTCGCTCATCGGGCCCTCTACAGGATCATCCGGTGTGTCGGCGGGCTGATCCACCGGGCACGAGTGCTCGGACCGGTGCCCGACCGCGCGCGTGCGGCGACCTGCGGATCCTCCCGTGGGCGTGCCGGGTGCCCGCCGCCACCGCCACGAAACGGGACTGCCGTCGGCGCCTACCGCGCCAGCACTCCCGCCGCGGCACCGAGACCCGTGGCGCAGGCCAGGACGGTGGAGGCGAAGGCGGTGTGGCGCCTGAGCAGTGCGCGGCGCAGTTCGCCGTAGCGGGTCTCGTACTCCTGCCGCAGTTGGTCGGCGCGCCGGACGGTGTCCTGGAGCATGTGGCGGGTGAGCTCGACGTGCTGGTCGACGTAGTGGTGGGTGAGCTCCTCCGCCTGGGCGGTGGTCAGCCAGGGCATACGCGCGCACAACTGCTCGGCTTCGCGGCGGGCCTTGTGGTGGTGGCTGTGCAGCAGGAGGTAGCCCTCGGCCTCGGCGGCGAGGGAGGTGGTCGCCCGGCCGGGTCGTGGAGTACGTGCCCGGTTGCCGATCATGACCGATCGCTTTCGTGTCCCGCGGCGTCGATGGCGTCGCGCCTGCCGGAGTGCTGTTTCTGGTCGAGCCGGGCGATCTCGGGATGGTGCATGTCGAACGCGGGCGACTCGGAGCGGATCCGGGGCAGCGTGACGAAGTTGTGGCGTGGGGGCGGGCAGGAGGTGGCCCATTCCAGGGAGCGGCCGTAGCCCCAGGGGTCGTCGACCTCGATGCGTTCGCCGTGTTTGGCGGTCTTCCACACGTTGTAGAGGAAGGGCAGGGTGGACAGGCCCAGCAGGAAGGCGCCGATGGAGGAGACGGTGTTCAGGGCGGTGAAGCCGTCGGCGGCCAGGTAGTCGGCGTAGCGGCGGGGCATGCCCTCCGCGCCGAGCCAGTGCTGGACCAGGAAGGTGGTGTGGAAGCCGACGAACAGCGTCCAGAAGTGGATCTTCTCCAGGCGGTGGTCGAGCATGGTGCCGGTCATCTTGGGCCACCAGAAGCTGAAGCCCCCGAACATCGCGAAGACGATCGTGCCGAACAGGACGTAGTGGAAGTGCGCGACCACGAAGTAGCTGTCGGTGACGTGCCAGTCCAGCGGCGGGGAGCCCAGGATGACGCCGGTCAGACCGCCGAACAGGAAGGTGACCAGGAAGCCCGCCGCCCACAGCATCGGGGGCTCGAAGGACAGCGAGCCCCTGAACATGGTGCCGATCCAGTTGAAGAACTTCACCCCGGTGGGGACGGCGATGAGGTAGGTCATGAAGGAGAAGAACGGCAGCAGCACGGCCCCGGTGGCGAACATGTGGTGCGCCCACACGGTGACGGACAGGCCCGCGATGGCGATGGTCGCGCCGACCAGGCCCATGTAGCCGAAGATCGGTTTGCGGGAGAACACCGGGATGATCTCGGTGATCACCCCGAAGAACGGCAGCGCCAGGATGTACACCTCCGGATGCCCGAAGAACCAGAACAGGTGCTGCCACAACAGCGCCCCGCCGTACTGCGCGTCGAAGACGTGCGCCCCGAACTTGCGGTCCGCCTCCAACGCCAGCAACGCCGCCGCCAGCACGGGGAACGCGAACAGGACGAGCACCGAGGTCAGCAGGATGTTCCAGGTGAAGATCGGCATGCGGAACATGGTCATGCCGGGGGCGCGCATGCAGATGATGGTGGTGATGAAGTTGACCGCGCCCAGGATGGTGCCGAATCCGGCCAGCGCGAGTCCCATGATCCACAGGTCGGCGCCGGTGTAGCCGCTGCGGATGGGGCCGCTCAGGGGGGTGTAGGCGGTCCAGCCGTAGTCGGCGGCGCCCTGCGGGGTCAGGAAGCTGCCCATCACGATCAGGCCACCGAAGAGGAACAGCCAGTAGGAGAACATGTTCAGCCGGGGGAAGGCGACGTCGGGGGAGCCGATCTGCAGCGGCATGATGGCGTTGGCGAACCCGGCGAAGGTCGGGGTGGCGAACAGCAGCAGCATGATCGTGCCGTGCATCGTGAACGCCTGGTTGTACTGCTCACTCGACAGGAACTGCAGCCCGGGACGGGCCAGTTCGGCCCGGATCGCCATCGCCAGGACCCCGCCGACCAGGAAGAAGCAGAACGACGTGATCAGATACAGGTGCCCGATCTTCTTGTGATCGGTCGTGCTCAGCCAGGACACGATCACCTGGCCCCGGCTCCGGCGCTCGGCCGCCGGGGCCGGAGAGATCGGTTCAGTCGTATGAGTCGCCATCACAACCCCTTGATGAAGGCCAAGGTGGGCCTGCGCCGCCGACGGTCACCGTGGCGACTGGACAACCGGTCATGGGCAACGTAGTCCCATGGCGCCGAAGCGGTTCCTGCCTCGAGCCGGCCTTGCGCCACATGGCCGGTTCGGCCATTCCTTCGGACTACAGCGGGGGTGGGGGTACACCGCGGGACGACGGTGTACCCCCAGGTGTGGGCTGCGTGTACCGCCGTACGTCAGCCGTTGCCCATGGCCTTGCGGACAGCGTCCTTGGTGCGGTCCATGAGGGCGGCCACCGGGCCGAGAGCGACGTTGGCCGCGCCGGACTCGACGCCGGGGTGGGGCCGGGTGGGGGCCATCGCCTCGGCGGCCTTGACGGCCTTGGCCATGGCGGCGAGGTTCGTCAGGTCGGTGCTGCGGCGGATGTGGGAGAACTCGTAGCGTTCCTCCGCCCGCGCGTGCTCCTGCACGTCCGTGCGCAGCTGCCTCAGCAGGGGCAGGAACCGGGGATCGTCGGTGTCCATCCCGTCCAGGGACGACAACGTCTCCTTGGCGGCCTTCTCCTCGGCGAGGCGGTCCTCGACGACCTGCCGGCCACCGTCCACCGCCCTCCGCACGAAGGGGTGCACGACCTCCTCCTCGGCGGTCTCGTGCACGGCGAGCAGGCGTACGAGACGACGGAACGCCTCGCGCCGCTCCTCGCCCCCGCTCTGCTCGACCTCGTCGAAGAGGTTGCGGATGTCACCGTGCTGGCGCATCAGCAGGGCCACCACGTCCGTGTCCTCGGCGTTGTCGTCGCCGGCCTGCGGGGTGTGCAGCTCGGTCATCTCGGCTCCCCTCACTTCTCGCGCATGGCGGGGTCCGGGTGCTCGCCCTCGGACTGGACGCGGTACTCACGGCCGAACATCTCGTCGTGCTCCGTGATGACCTGCTCGCTCGGTGGCTGTTCGCCGCCGTGGATCTGCTCCTGCATCTTCCCGAACCGCTCGTGTGCCTCGCGCACATAGCCGGCGCCGAGCGTGGTCAGGTCCATCTGCGTGTCCAGCAGCTCCCGCAGGTACTGCTTGTTCGGCTCGAACGTGAGCACGTTCGGCAGCTCCGGAGCCAGGACCTCCTGCGGCTCCCGGCCGTCGTGACGGCGCATCAGATCGCAGGCGGTGTGCAGGTGCTCCAGTTCCATGTTCAGGTGCAGCTCCCAGATCGCCTTGACCCTGGGGTCGCTCTCCTGCTCCATGAAGGAGTAGTACAGGTAGCACTCGTTGTACTCGTGGTTGACCAGTTGCTCCCACCACGTCTCGCCCGGGTCCACCAGGGACTCGTAGTGCGTGACGTGCTCCTCCTCGATCAACCCGATCTCCTGGTAGAGTCGGCGGGCGATCGGCTCCATGTAGGTGGGGCCTGTGTTCATGTAGAAGTTCATGGTCTGCTGCTCCGCCGACATGATCGTCAGCGCGTGCAGCTTCGACAGCGGGTCCGTGGCCGTCTTGTCGTACGCGTCGCGCACGTTGTCGTACGGGTCACGGTGGTGGAACTTCGTCGGCCGCCCCGGCATGACCTCGGTGAGGTTGTCGACGATCGACTCCGCCTTGCGGTGCTCGATCATCTCGTAGAGGTTGGCGTACCGGTACAGGTGGTCGAAGTCCTCCAGCACCCCGAACTGGTACGCCTGCTTCAGGTACGGGTCCGGCTCCATCCGGGCGACCCAGGCCGTCAGGTCCACCGCGACCTGCTCGTAGGCGATCGTCGTCTCCAGTACCGACGACACACCCGGCAGCAGCCAGTTGACGACCTTCTGCTGCTGGGCCTCGATGTAGCGGGTGCGGGCGAGCTGCCGCTTCACCTCCGGGTCGACGGTGTTGCGGGCCAGCTGGTGGCTGAAGAGGACCGCCTCCACCTCGATGCCGTTCATCGTGATGATGCGGCAGCGGGTGTAGGGGTCGCAGCGGTCCGGGTCGATCGGCTCCACGTTCAGCTCGCGCCAGTTGCGCAGCTGGCGGTCCAGCGGGATACCCCGCTGTTCCAGGGGGTTGAAGGTCATGACGAGCGCTCCTCGCGACGGGACGGGCGGGTGCAGCCCCCGACGCCGTACTGCATGTTTCGGTACCAGGGAACCGCCGCCAGGTTTCAGCCATCCGGACGCCCCGGCCACCGCACACGTCCGGACGGCTGCATCTGTCCGCCGTTCGGATGGCCCGGGGCCCGCACGTCGAGCGGCCCGGCGGGTGCTGGAGTAAACACCCGGTCTCGGCGCGTGTGATCCTTCGGGTTGCTCTTGCGGTGGATACCGCTTCGCACGCCCGTATCCGGGTACCGACGAGTGTCATGAAGCACACTCTGCTCACCGGCCCGTGGATGCTCGCCGGATACGCGGCCGGCAGGGTGTCGGAGGGCGATCTCGCGGCGGCGCGCGCGCAGATGGGTTTCTCCCTGGCCTGGCACATCATCGTGGCCTGTCTGGGAGTCGGGCTCCCGGCGCTGACGTTGCTCGCCGAGTGGTACGGCCTGCGCACCGGCGACCCGGCGATCCGTCTGCTGGCCCGCCGGTGGGCGCGCGCCATGGGAGTGCTGTTCGCCGTGGGCGCCGTGTCCGGCACGATCCTCAGCTTCGAGATGGGGCTGCTGTGGCCCGGCCTGATGGGAAGGTTCGGTCAGGTGATCGGACTGCCCTTCGCGCTGGAGGGCATCGCCTTCTTCCTCGAGGCGATCTTCCTCGGCATCTATCTGTACGCGTGGGACCGCATGCCACCGCGCCGCCATCTGCTGACCGGCCTGCCCATCGTGATCGCCGGCACCGCGTCGGCGTTCTTCGTCGTCTGCGCGAACGCCTGGATGAACCAGCCACGCGGCTTCACCCTGCGCGACGGCAAGGTCGTCGACGTCGATCCGTGGGCGGCGATGCTCAATCCGGCCAGTCCGCCGCAGACCCTGCACATGATCCTGGCCGCCTTCATGGTCGCGTCGTTCCTGACCGCCGCGGTGTATGCCGTGGCCCTGCTGCGCGGGCGCCGCGACACCTATCACCGGGCGGGGTTCTTCATCCCGCTCACGCTGGGCGCGATCGTGACGCCGTTCCAGATCGTGGTGGGCGACTGGGCTGCCCGGTTCCTGGCCGACTACCAGCCGACGAAGCTCGCGGCCATCGAGGGGGTCTACCGCACCGGCTCGCACGTTCCGCTGACCCTCGGCGGCGTCTCGGACGGCAACGGTCTCAAGTACGGCCTGGAGATCCCCAACGGGCTCTCCCTGCTGGTCGGTTACCGCCCGGGCACGGTCGTCGAGGGCCTGGACCGGGTTCCGCCCGCCCAGCGACCGCCGGTGACCGGGGTGCACTGGGCCTTCGACCTCATGGTCGCCGTCGGTTTCTTCCTGCTCGCCCTGGGCCTGTGGCTGCTGTGGGCGTGGTGGCGCAGCCGCCGCACCGGGGGCGAGCTGTCCACTCCCCGTCTCTTCCTGGCGTTGAGCGCGGTCGCCGGCCCGGCCGCGGTGGTGGCCCTCGAGTGCGGCTGGACCGTCACGGAACTCGGCCGGCAGCCCTGGATCGTCTGGGGTGTGATGAGCGTGCGCGATGCGGTCAATCCCGCTCCCGGCCTCATGACCGGACTGTGGCTGGTCCTGATCGTGTACGCCGCGATGACGGTCGCGACCGTCTACGTCCTGCGCCGCCTCGCCCGCGGCACCCCGGTGCCACAGGCGCCACAGGAGGAGGACGTCACCGCCTATCCCGTCGTGTGACGACCCCCATGACCCGTTGAACGCCCGTTGTACGGCCCCTGCCCGTTGTACGACCCTTGGAGGTGACCGTGCTCGCTGACGCGGCGCTCGCCGTGATGTGGGTGGGTCTGACCTGCTACGCACTGTTCGGAGGAGCCGACTTCGGTGCCGGAGTCTGGGACCTGATCGCCGGCGGCGCCGAACGCGGCAGGGCCCGGCGCACCCTCATCGAACACAGCATCGGGCCGGTCTGGGAGGCCAACCATGTGTGGCTGATCTTCGTGATCGTGATGCTGTGGTCGGCCTTCTCACCCGTCTTCGCGGCGGTGATGTCCACTCTGTACATCCCGCTGACCCTGGCCGCGCTGGGCATCATCGCGCGGGGCGCCGCCTTCGCCTTCCGTAAGGCGAGTACCGAACTGTGGCAGCAGCGGCTGTTCGGCGCGTGTTTCGCGCTGTCCTCGCTGCTCACACCGTTCTTCCTCGGAACGGTGGCGGGCGGTGTCGCCTCCGGCCGCGTGCCGCCGGGGCTCGCCGAAGGAGACGTGCTCACCAGCTGGCTCAACCCGACCTCGCTGTTGGGCGGTGTGCTGGCCGTGGTGACCTGCGCGCATCTGGCAGCGGTGTACCTGTGCGCCGACGCCGACCGCGAGGGGCGGCCCGAACTGGCCGCCGCGTTCACGCGCGACGCGGTGGCGAGCGGCCTGGTGGCGGGCGTCGTCGCCCTCGCGGGCATCGCGGTACTGCACGCTGACGCCCCCGAACTGTTCCACGGACTGACCCACCGCGCACTGCCCCTGGTGGTCACCAGCGCGGTGGCCGGTCTCGCCGGTCTCGGCCTGCTGGCCCGGCGGCGCTTCGTGGCCGCCCGCGCCGCCGCCGCACTGGCGGTCGCCACGATCCTGTGGGCGTGGGGCACGGCCCAGTACCCGGCCCTCCTGGTCGGCAGCACCACGGTGACCGCGGCCGCGGCGACCTCCTCGGTGCTGTCGGCGGTCCTCGTTGCGCTCGGCGTGGGAGCGGTGGTGCTCGTGCCGTCGCTGTGGGCGCTGTACGCCACGTTCCAGCGAGGAACGGCCGACCAGGGGTCCCCTGGTGAAGCAGCGGGACCTACGCACCTCGACGGCCGGTGATAGTGCTCGAAGCCGTGACTCCACCGGAGTAGCTGCCCTCAGGTCGTGGAGGTGTCCGTGCCGGGTGCCGGTTTCTCACCGTCACCGAGTTCGCGGGCGAGACGGCGCAGGACGGGCCCGTACTCCGGGTGCGCGAGGGCGGAAGCCATCTGGGCGACGAGGTAGTCCGCCGGATTGCCGGTGTCGTACCACCGGCCCGAGATGACCTGCCCGTACACCGCACGGCCCACGGCGTAGGCGTTGATGGCGTCGGTCAGGTACACCTCGCCCTCGCGGTGCTCGTACCAGCGCCTGGTCTGCTCCCGCAGTTCCTCGACGATTCCGGGGGTGATGACGTAACCGCCGATCGCCGCGTACGCCGAGGGGGCGTCGGCAGGCCTGGGCTTCTCGACCAGGCCCGTGATGCGCAGCAGGCCGTCGTCCAGGTCCTCCTTGACCACGGGCACGCCGTAGCGCTGGGAGTCCGCTGGATCCATGGGCATCAGCGCCAGCACCGGACAATTCGTCGCTTCATACGCTCGGATCAGCTGCTGGGCGCGCGGGACGTCGGCCACGAACACGTCGTCAGGCCAGAGCACCAGCATGGGCTCTTCCCCGAAGTTCCTGGCGGCGTTCAGGACGGGTGTGCCGTTGCCGTACGGGCCGTGCTGGTCCAGGTAGGTGATGTGCCCCAGGCGTGACAGTTCGGCGATCTCCTCCACGGCGTCCGCGTAGCCGGTCCTACCGGCGGCGCGCAGCTGCTCGACCAAGGCGGGATTGGGCCGGAAGTGGTCCTGGATCAGGGACTTGCCACCGGAAACCACGATGGTGATGTCCGTGATGCCGGACGCCACCAGTTCGCGCACTGTGTGCTCGATGACCGGCTTGTCGCCGACCGGCAGCATTTCCTTGGGAATGGCCTTGGTCAGGGGCAGAAGCCGAGAGCCGAGCCCGGCGGCGGGGATCACGGCCCTGCGGATTGTCGGGGGCATCAGGTCTCTCCCGGTCGAAAGGAACGCGGCGCCGACCAGTGCGGCGTGCCTTTGGACGCTACCCCTCGCCTGGACGGACCACCGTTCCATGCGCCAACTGTCTGTGATGGCATCAACCGTCCGCGACAGTCTCCCCGGCCTGCCCGGCGCGCGATCCTGCCCGGCGCGTGACCCCCCGGGACGGACGCTCGCGGTCACCGATCGGCCGGCCGGTGGGGAGCGTGGAGGGTTCCTCCTCGCAGGGTCATGCGCGGTCTCCGCAGGGTTCGACATCACGGTGCGCGTCCCACGAAACCCGCCCCGGCCGTGTGCGCGGAAGGCTGCGTTTATGGGGGGTACAAGCTCAACCCCCCACCTCTGGGGCACTGGCCGTACCGTGAGGGCCATGGAACGCCCCTCCGACAACCGCGCCGACATCCGTGACTTCCTCGCCCGCCGGCGCGCCCGGCTCACCCCCGAGCAGGTCGGGCTGCCCACTAGCGGCCGGCGTCGCGTGCCCGGGCTGCGCCGCGAGGAGGTCGCGGTCCTGGCGGGGGTCAGCACCGAGTGGTACACCCGGCTGGAGAAGGGCCACATCAGCGGCGTGTCCGAGGACGTCCTCGACGCGGTGGCCCGCACCCTGCAGCTCGACGACGACGAGCGCACCTATCTGTTCGACCTGGCCAAAGCCGCCCAGCCGAGCCCTGCCGCCCGGCGCCGCCGCAAGGCCGCCGACGTTCCGCCCCGTGTCCAGTGGCTGCTCGACTCCATGACCTTGTCCGCGGCCTTCGTCACCAACGGCCGCCTCGATGTCGTGGCCACGAACCCACTCGCGCGCGCCCTGTTCGCCCCCTTGTTCGACAGCCCGACCGTCGGCCCGCGCGGCCGCCCCAACTTCGCCCGCTTCTGGTTCCTCGACGACGCCTCCCACGACTTCGCCGCCGACTGGAACAGCGCCGCCACCATCACCGCCGCGCTCCTGCGTGCCGAGGCCGGCCGATACCCCGACGACCGGGCGCTGCGCGACCTCATCGGTGAACTGTCCACCGTCAGCCCCGAGTTCCGCACCCGTTGGGCCTCCCACGACGTGCGCATCCACCACGGCGGCGTCAAGCGCTTCCACCATCCCGACGCCGGGGACCTGGAACTCACCTACCAGCCCCTGAACCTGCCCATGTCCGCCCGCGAGGCGCACTCACTGACCATCTACACCGCCGAACCCGGCTCCCCCTCCGAAGACGGCCTGCGCCTGCTCGCCTCCTGGGCAGCCACCCCGGAGCCCCAGCGCAACAGGTGAGGCCCGGGATCCTGTCACTGTCCCCTTCACTCCCCGGACCGGGCACCACTCGTGTGGGTGATGACAGACCTGCGGTCCGGCGAGACGCTCTGCGGAACGTAGAGAACGTGTCCCCGGCCACCGACCACTTCTTGGGCCCGGTCCGCTCAGCGCGTCCCGGGCTCGCACCATGCGGCGGCACTGCCGTACCGCAGTCGCCGCGCCCCCTATACGCCGCCTGCTGACTACGCGGGAGTGCCAGCAGGCGGCCGTCGCCCGCGACTGCGCCCGGGTGGAGTCGCTGCATCAGGGGCGAGAAGCGGCGGTGTCGACTATGCCGGGGCACACGGACGCGATCAGGGCTCCGCCGGCGAGGTCTCCCGCGCGGCGCTCGGCGGTGGCGCGGACGGCGACGACCTGGGCCACCTTCGAGGCCGCGTCAGCTCCAGAGTGGCCCGGGCCCACCCAGCCCGCCTCCTGCTGTCGCTGTCCGGCCGTCTGACGCCGTGCCAGGACGACACGCTCGACCTGCCGCTCCGCGCGGCCGGGGCGCCCACGGTCGTGCCGTACTCCTTCGCCAGAGGCTGTTCGGGACGGGCAAGGGAGCCCCCACCGACACAACCGAACGGGCCCTTCCCAAGCATCGACCCATCCGACCTCTCCCTCAACTCTCATCCTTGCCCACCCCATTGACACTCACCTATGCCTCCCCAATCATCAAGACATCCGATGATTGGGAGCCGCCATGAGTACGTATCCAAGACGTCAAGTCCTCGGCGTCACGGCGGGTGTCGCTGCCTCAGCCGCTCTTCCCTTCGCCTCCGCGACCGACGCGCACGCTGCTCAGACAGTCGGGACGGTCGCCCAGCAGAGCCGGACATGGGCGCCCGTGCCCGCTCCGGTTCCCGTGCCCCTCGACAGCCTCTACGACAACGACGGCGTCGACACCGCCTCCGCACGGGGCGGCGACTTCGACGGCTCCGGTTACACGTTCCCGGGCGAGGAACTCCCGGCGGGGCAGGTGGAGGTGGACGGCGTTCCCTTCGTCTTCCCGTCCTCGGCCGCAGGCGCCAAGAACAACGTCGTGGCGCTCGGTCAGCGCATCGACCTGCCCAAGGGCCGCTACATGGCTGCCTACTTCCTCACCTCGGGGAGTTACGGCAACGCCTCGGGCAAGGCAACCGTGCACTACGCGGACGGTTCGACCACGACGGCCGGCCTCACCGGAGCCGACTGGTACGCGGCGGGCGGTTCGCTGTCGGCGCCGTACCGCTACGGTCCGAGCGGCACGAAGGACGAACACAGCGTCGGCATCGGCACCTCGGAGGTGTGGGTCGACCCGCAGCGCGAGGCGATCGCCATCACCTTGCCGACCACCCACGCACCCGAGCCGAACCAGACCTCACTGCACGTGTTCGCGCTGTCCCTCCAGCCGGTCGCCCAGGGACGCGCACTGATCCTGCGCGACGCCCACTCCACGAACTCGCTCCTGCCGTCCACCGGCGCCCAGAGCGTCGAGGCGACCGTCGTCAACGCGGGCACCGTCACCGTCCTGGCCGGCGACGACGTGGCGGTACAGGTCTCCGTGCCGGGCGCCCGGACCGTGGAGCCCGCCGCCGTCCGCCGCCTCGACCCCGGCGAGCAGGCTCGCGTCCGCATCGGCATCCGCAACCGCACGGGGACCGCACCCGGCACCGCCCAGGACGGCGTGGTGACGGTCACCGGCCGCGGCGCCACGGCCGCCACCCAGCACAGCCGGCTGTCCCTGGGCGTCGCCGACTACCAGCCGACCGAGACCTCCCTGTCCGGTCACCAGGCCCCGTACTGGTTCCACAGCGCCAAGTTCGGCATCTTCATCCACTGGGGCGTGTACTCGGTGCCCGCCTGGGCGCCGGTCGGCACGCAGTACGCCGAGTGGTACTGGAACCAGATGCAGGACCCGAACAACCCCACGTACGCCCACCACCGCGACACCTACGGCGAGGACTTCGCGTACGACGACTTCATCCCGCGCTTCACGGCCGAGAAGTTCGACCCGCGATCCTGGGTCGAACTGTTCCGGGACGCCGGCGCCCAGTACCACGTGCTGACCTCCAAGCACCACGAGGGATTCGCCCTCTGGGACACCAAGGTCTCCGACCGCAACGCCGTGAAGATGGGCCCGAAGCGGGACCTGGTCAAGGAGCTGTTCGAGGCGTCCCGGCGCTACACGCCCGAGCTCCACCGGGGCCTCTACTTCTCGATGCCCGAGTGGTTCAACCCGGACAACCCCTGGATGGGCCACGCCCCGCGCAACCCGTACACCCACGCCCCCGTGCCGTACACCGGATACACCGCGGGCAAGGACTTCGTGAAGGACTACCAGGCCCCGCAGATGCTGGAGCTGATCCACGGCTACGACCCGGAGCTCATCTGGTGCGACATCGGCGGCGCCAACGACAGCGTGCACGTGCTCGCCGAGTACTTCAACCACGCCAAGAACAGGGCCCGTCCCATCGACGTCACCGTCAACAACCGCTCGGGCATCTCCTTCCACGACTTCACGACGCCCGAGTACACGACGTACGACAACACCGTGATCGCCAAGTGGGAGTCCAGCCGCGGCCTGGACCCCTTCAGCTACGGCTACAACCAGGCCACCCCGGACGGCTCCTACATGACGACCGAACAGGTCGTGCACAGCCTGGTGGACATCGTCTCCAAGAACGGCAACTTCCTGCTCGACATCGGTCCGCGCGCCGACGGCACCATCCCGGAGATCATGCAGACGCGACTGCGCGAGACGGGCCGGTGGCTGCGGACGAACGGCGAGGCCGTCTACGACACGACGTACTGGTCGAAGATGGCGGAACTGGGGGACGACATCCGCTTCACCGTCCGCCCGGACCGGGCCTTCTACATCCACTCCCTGGCAGAGCCGGGCTCGCGGCTCACCATCGAGGCACCGGTCCCGATCCGCGGCGGGGACACGGTGACGATGCTGGGCCACGACCGGCCCCTGGGCTGGACCGTCAGCAAGGGAGCGTTGGTGATCGACGTCCCCGCGGCGGCCCGCAAGGCGGGACAGCACGTCTGGGTCTTCAAGGTGAAGTGGCACTCCTGACCACTCCACCGCGCCCGGCGAACCCGGCGAACCCGGCTCCCGGACGATGACGCACTCCCTGGCACCGGCACTCGGTGTGCCGGCGCCGGGGCCTCCAGGTCGTGCACGCCGTCTCGACGAACTGAGCGTCGACGCCGTGACGGTGGCGTACCGTCAGAGCATGGGCCTGGTCAGCGGTGTCGTGAGCATCGCCTACTCGCACTTCTACGTCAGTGAGTACGTGGAGCCCGGCTTCGACCGCACCACACAGACACCGGACTTCCGCACCCACGCCCCGGTGATCCTCACGCCCGGCCAGCTCACCGTCATCAGTAACGTGCAGGCCCATGACGCCTGGGTGACGCTCATGCTGTCCGACGCGGAACCCGTCCCGCAGCCGGAACAGTGGAAACTGCTCGGCACCTGGCCCTACCGGCCCGTGTACGGCGGCCGGATGGGGATGTCCGGCCCCACCACCGGTCCCGCGATGCCCGCCATGGGCTGGCTCTCCGGAGGGCGGGGCGATGACCTTTCACTGGCGCTCGACCCGTCCAGGGTCTACACCGTCCACGTCCATGCCAGGGGCCGCCAGGACTCCCGAGCCCGGTATGAGGCGGCGATGGACCGTGCGGAATGGGGCACCCACGAGGGTTTCGAGGACTACGTGCTTGTCTTCGTCCCCGCCGGCCACCAACCGAAGCCCCGACCCTCACGCCGACCTGCGTCCTGGTAGCGCTCGACTTGGTCAACCGCTGCACCGGCGCGCGGAGCGGCCGGCTCGACGTTCGGCCTACGAGTCACCAGACCGCCCGCCCTCGGCTTGTCCTGCCGTCTTGGCGCGGGTCGCACGGCGGTCAGGTGGAACGAGAGAGTTGCTCGCGGACCCATGCGGGATCGGGGTTGGTGCGCGGCTCGCCCGCCACGATGACGGTCGGCACGGTCTCATCGCCGTCGTTGGCCGCCCTCACCACCGCTGCTGCGGCCGGATCGCGCCAGATGTCGACCCAATGCAGCTGATGGGCGCTACGGCCCAGCCGGATGCGCAGTCGAAGGCAGTACTTGCAGCCGGGCCGCCAGAAGACGACCGGCCGGCCATCGACCGCACTGCGGCGCTGTGCTTCCAGCGTGCCGATCGACCTCGGGAAGACCAGAGGCGAGTTCACGCCTGCGAGCACCACAAAGATCAGCAGGACGGCTGTGGCCGCGCCGGGGGCGCCGCTGGCGATCAGCCCAGTGGCAAGAGCTGAGCCGCACAGCACCAGCAGCATCGGCAGGATCCAAGCGCGCGTCATGGGGACGAGGCTATCCGTCACGCTTCCGCATCCAGGCCGGGCGCGGATGGGAAAAGGGTTGGACGGGGTGAGGATCGAACTTGTAGCTTGCGGTTGACCGTGACACCGCCCGAGGAGGTGAGACCCATGAACGCTGTAGCGATGTGGGTGCTCCCCCTTTCCCGTCACGGCCGGCGATTGACGTAGGTGTCGCCGGGAGCGCCTGGCCAACAAGGCACTCCCGAAAGGCAACACTCATGGACTCTCCGCAGTTCACCGCCGAGCCGTCGTCGGCTTCCGGCACCGATCGCACGCCCCTCGGGTTCGACTTCGACGTGATCATCGCCGGGTGCGGGCCGACCGGCGCGATGCTGGCCGCCGAACTACGGCTGCACGACGTGCGGGTGCTCGTGCTGGAGAAGGAAACCGAGCCCGTGTCATTCGTCCGCATCGTCGGTCTGCACATGCGCAGTCTCGAGCTGATGGCCATGCGCGGACTGCTGGACCGCATTCGCCGGCACGGCAGGCAGCGGCCGGTCGGCGGTCTCTTCGCCGCGATCAGCAAGCCCGCGCCCCAGGACCTGGATTCCGCCCATCCCTACCTCCTGGGAATCCCGCAGCCTGTCATCGTCGGCCTGCTCGAACAGCATGCGGCCCAACAGGGTGCGCAGGTCCGGCGCGGGTGCACGGTGGCGGGTTTCGTACAGGACGACGAGGGCGTGACCGTCGAGCTGGCCGACGGTGAACAACTGCGCTCGCGCTATCTCGTCGGCTGTGACGGCGGCCGCAGTACGGTGCGCAAGCTGCTCGGCGTCGGCTTCCCCGGTGAGCCCTCGCGGACCGAGACGCTCATGGGCGAGATGGAAGTGGGCGTGCCGCAGGAGGAGATCGCCGCCAAGGTGCACCAGATCCGGGAGACCCTTCATCGGTTCTGGCTACGGCCCTTCGGCGGAGGGGTCTACAGCGTCGTGGTCCCCGCCGCGGGGGTGAGCGACCGCGCGGAACCGCCCACCCTCGAGGATTTCCGACGCCAGTTGCGTGCCGTCGCCGGAACCGATTTCGGCGTGCACTCCCCGCGCTGGTTGTCCCGTTTCGGGGATGCCACCCGGCTGGCCGACCGCTATCGGGTCGGGCGGGTGCTGCTGGCCGGCGACGCGGCACACATCCATCCACCCACCGGCGGCCAGGGTCTCAACCTGGGCGTTCAGGACGCGTTCAACCTCGGCTGGAAACTGGCCGCACAGATCCGCGGCTGGGCTCCGGAAACACTCCTGGACACCTACCAGGCCGAACGTCATCCGGTCGCCGAGGACGTGCTGGACAACACCCGCGCCCAGATGGAACTCCTGTCCCCCGAACCGGGCCCGCAGTCCGTGCGCAGGCTGCTCACCGAGTTGATGGACTTCGACGCGGTGAACCGCCATCTGATCGAGAAGATCGCCGCGACCGGCATCCGCTACGACTTCGGCGACGGTCCCGACCTCCTCGGCCGCCGACTGCCCGACCTCGACCTGAAACAGGGCCGCCTCTACGATCAGCTGCACCGCGGCCGCGGCCTACTGCTGGACCGCACCGAACGCCTGACCGTCGGCGGGTGGTCGGACCGGGTCGACCACCTCGCGGACCCCACCGCGGCACTGGATGTTCCGTGCATCCTGCTACGCCCTGACGGCCACGTCGCCTGGATCGGCGACGACCAGCGCGACCTGAACGACCATCTCTCCCGCTGGTTCGGCACGCCCACCGACTGATCGGGGTTCGATGGGCGGAAGACCTGCCGGGGATCACGATCACCGGCAGGTCGGTCGTCAGCCGAGTCTCCTGCGACGGGCTGGGAATCGGACACCTTGTCGGTCACAGTGGACGTACTCGGTCGAGGAGGGGGGATCCGTGGCGGAGGACAACAGACGGTCGACGGAAGCCTGGCTGTTCGCGCTGGAGGCCGTCGTCGTGGCGCAGCCGAAGCGTTCGCGGTGGCGCACGTACAGGGGACCGGCTCTGACTGTGTCGACCGTGGAGGGGACTTTGCTCGCCCACGTCACGCACACCGACGACACGCACCTGCTCCTCACGAAGGCGTCCGGCGAGTGCCTCGTCCGTATCGAACAGTTCAGGCCGGCGAAGTTCCGCTTCACCGACGACACGGGCCGGGTGGTCGGCACCGCCGGTGCCGGAAGATTCATCAAGACCTGGCAGCTGAGCCTCCAGACGGAGCAAGGACGCCGGCTCCTCCTCACCCGGCGGGGTCATCTGTCCACCGAGTGGCAGCTCACGGAGACCGATCCGCACCGGAATCCGGCAGCGGAGATCCTCGGCCGGGTCACGGTGAGTACCCACGACGCGTGGATCGGACTGCAGCAGTACGTCGTCGAAACAGCTCCCGGTCTGGACGCCTCCGAGCGGCGGACCGTCATCGCCTCGGTCGTATGTCTGCACCTGCTCCGACGTCCTCCGGGCAGCAGCAGCGCGCCCGTATGAGCCGATCTGCCATCATGGCGAAGCGGAACCTTGTTCCACGGAACGATTCCGGACAGAGATCCGCTCTGCAATGTGATGACAGACGAAGGAGCCTCGCGGTGAGCGACAGTCGCCAGGGCACGGAGAAAACCGCCGGGTCACAGCGCAAGGATGTCCGGCGCAACAAGCAGATCCTGCTGGACGCGGCCGCCGCCGTCTTCGTCACCGCGGGCGTGGACGCGCCGGTGCGCGACATCGCGGCCCGCGCGGGGGTCGGGATCGGCACGATCTACCGGCACTTCCCCACCCGGGCGGACCTGATCGTCGCGGTCTTCCGCCATCAGGTGGAAACCTGCGCCGAGGCGGGCCCCGCGCTGCTGGCGAGCTGCCCCACCGCGTACGAGGCGCTGGAACAGTGGATCGACCTCTTTGTCGACTTCCTGGTGACCAAGCACGGGCTCGCCGCCGCCCTGCAGCACGACAACGCCGGTTTCGAGACCCTGCACGCCTACTTCATCGACCACCTCGTCCCGGTGTGCACGCAGCTCCTCGACTCGGCCGCGGCCGCCGGTGAGATCCGCTCCGACATCGGAGGACTCCAGCTGATGCGTGGCGTGGGCAACCTGTGCGTCGGCGCGGAGAACGACCCGAGCTACAACCCACGCACCCTGGTCTCCCTCCTCGTCGCGGGACTGCGCCGGCCGGCTAGGACCGGTGCCGGACCCGAGTGAGCCGTGCTCGGTCCGGCGGGTTGTCAACGCCTCTGGTCACGCCGCTCCGCATCGAGCTTGCCGTGCCGGACGCCTCGGTCCAGGCGCCTCGCGACCTACTGCTCAGCGCCGTACGGATAACCGAGCCGGACTTGCCGTAGCCGGCAACCGCTTGACCGGTGACCGGAAGACGCACGCCAGACGGTGTCATAGGACCGGCCAGTTGCGCAGGGCGGCGTCGGCCAGCTCCTGGAGTTCGTCGCGGCCCACACCGCTCGCCGCCTGTACGGCGATGCCGTAGGCGAAGGTGGTGACGTAGCGGGCCAGCAGCCCCGGGTCGGTGTGCGGAGGCAGATCGCCCTCGTCGACGGCCCGCTGGAACCGCTCTTGGATGCCGGAGCAGCCGTCGGCGCGCCAGGCGACGAGGAGGTCACGGACTTCCTGCCCGGAGTCGCTGGTGGACAAGGCACCCTGGACGCCGAGGCAGCCGTGGGGCTGGGCGGGACGGGTGGTGGTGCGAACCGCTCCTGCCAGGATCGCGGTGGCGACGCCGAGGGCGGTCGGCTCCTCAAGGGCGCGGGCCAGATAGGCGCTCGGGCCTTCGGTGTAGCGCTGCAGGACCTTGCGGAAGAGCTCCGCCTTGTTGCCGAAGGCCGCGTACATGCTGGTGGTGGAGATGCCCATGGCGTTCGTCAGGGCGGCCGTACTGGCGCCCTCGTAGCCGTGCTCCCAGAAAAGCAGCATGGCGCGCTCGAGCGCCTCGTCGGTGTCGAATCCGCGCGGTCGGCCCACGGGACTGTTCTTCTTCGTCTCCACTCCCGCAGCCTACCTCTTCTGCAGTGACCGCTGCGGAAGTGTTACGGTCGAGTTCCGCAGCGATCGCTGCAGAACTCGAAGGGGCCTTTCGTGGGACTACTTGAAGGCAAGACCGCTCTCGTCACCGGGGGCAGCACCGGCATCGGCCTGGCCAGTGCCGTCCGGCTGGCGGCCGAAGGCGCGCACGTGTTCGTGACCGGCCGGCGCAAGACCGAACTCGACGCGGCCGTCGAAGTGATCGGTTCAGCGGCCACGGCGGTGACCGGCGACATCTCGAGCCTCGACGACCTGGACCGGCTCTACGCGACGATCCGCAGCCGTGGACAGGGTCTGGACGTCCTGTTCACGAACGCGTCCGTCGCCGCGCTGGTGCCGCTGGAGCAGGTCACCGAGGACCACTTCGACAGCCTCTTCGGCATCAACGTCCGGGGCCTGCTGTTCACCGTCCAGAAGGCACTGCCGCTGCTCAACGACGGTGCGTCGGTCATTCTGAACGGCTCCACCAACGTGGACGTCGGCGACGAGGGCCTCGGCGTGTACGCGGCGACCAAGGCCGCCACCCGATCGTTCGCCCGGACCTGGGCCAACGAACTCAAGGGACGCGGTATCCCGGGTCAACACCGTCACCCCCGGACCGACCGACACCCCCGCCCTGTCGGGACTCACCCCCGACCCGGAAGGGTTCCAGCGGCAACTGGCGACACGTGTGCCGCTGGGCCGGCTCGCACGTCCCGAGGAGATCGCCGCGGCCGTGGCCTTTCTCGCCTCCGGGCAGAGCAGCTTCATCACCGGTTCGAGCCTGTACGTCGACGGCGGCCTGAACCAGATCTGAGCGCTCGCGCACCTCCTCACCCGTAACCGCCCCCGAAAGGGTCACCTCATGACCGACAGCGACCTGCGCGCCTTCTACCTGCGCTACATCAAGGCGCTCAACGCCCACGAGTTCGACGGAATGGACGAGTTCATCAACGACCGGACCACCCTGAACGGCGAGCCCGCCACCCGGGACGACCTCATAGCGGTTCAGAAGCACGACGTGGACGCCGTTCCAGACCTCCACTGGGAACTCGAGGAACTGCTCTTCGACGGTGACCGCCTGGCCGCGCGCCTGGTCAACACCGGTACCCCGGCGAAGACTTGGCTCGGCGTGGCTCCCACCGGCGCCTCTTTCGAGATCACCGAGTACGCCATCTACCAGGTCCGCGACGGACGGTTCGTCCACATGACCGCCCTGCACGACGCCGGTGAGCTTCTCCGGCAACTGACTGGCTGAGTCTTCGCCGCGACAGTCCGGACATCATCAACGGCCCTCTCGGGCCACATGACTTGTGAGGATACGCATGCCCATCACACTGATCACCGGAGCCAACAAGGGCATCGGCTTCGAAACAGCCAGACAACTGCTGGCGCTGGGACACGTCGTCTACATCGGTGCTCGTGACGTCGAGCGAGGCGAGAAGGCCGCGGCCGCGCTCGGCGCACAATTCGTGCAACTCGACGTCACCGACGACGCGTCGGTGAGCAGCGCGCTCGCGACGATCGACTCGGCCGAGGGCCGTCTCGACGTCCTGGTGAACAACGCGGGCATCCTGGGGCACGGGGTCATCGACGGCCCCACGGCTCTGCGGGCCTTCGACACCAACGCGGTGGGAATCGTGCGCGTCACGGAGGCGGCGCTTCCCCTGCTGCGCAAGTCCTCGAACCCCACCGTGGTCACCGTGTCCAGCAGCGCCGGATCCTTCTGGGCGGTGAACAATCCGGAGCGGCCGGAGTTCAACCTGCCGTTGGCGCTGTACTCCGCGTCCAAGTCCGCGGCCACCATGCTCACGGTCCAGTACGCCAAATCCCAGCCGGGCATCAAGTTCAACGCGGTCGAGCCCGGGACCACCGCGACCGACCTCACCGCGGCGTTCGGAGTCGGAAGGACGCCGGAGGAGAGCGCCGAGGTCGTCGTACGCCTGGCAACTCTCGACGCGGACGGCCCGACAGGAACCTTCCAGGACGAGAACGGAGTCGTGCCCTGGTAACCAGGTGAACCGGGCGGGGGCAGTCCCGGCGGGTCGGCCGGAGTCTTCTCCGGCAACAAAAAGCACGCTGCCGCTCAGGTACCCCACACAGCGGCTCAGGCAATGATCACGCGAATCCTGCCCTCGTCGCCTCTTCGCATGCGCTCCCGGTGTCGAGAAGGTGGCTCCGGCTCCGTCCCAGGTGTGACCGACGCCCAACGATCCGTCGGCGGACCGGGAATGACAACGGAGGAGCGACCATGCAGCCGAACGAGATCATCGAGGTTCTGAACCGACCGATCAGCCAGGAACTGCTGGCCCGTGACGTGGCCCGTCTGGCGTACGTCGCGAAGGACGGCACACCCCGTAACGTCCCGATCGCGTTCGTCTGGAACGGCTCGGAGATCGTCATGTGCACCACGAAGAACGCCCCGAAGCTCCCGGCCCTGCGAGAGAACCCGGCGGTCGCCCTGACGATCGACACCGAGGTGCACCCACCCAGGATCCTGCTCATCCGGGGCCGGGCCGAGCTGGACTTCGTCGACGGCATCCCGGACGAGTATCTCCAGCCGACCAGCAGCTACGAGATGACCCCCGAGCAGCGGGTCGAGTGGGAGGCGGAGGTGCGTTCGCTCTACCACGACGGCATGGTCCGGATCGTCGTGACCCCGACCTGGGCGAAGTTGATCGACTTCGAGACGACACTGCCGAGTGCGGTCGAGGAACTGGTCCGGCAGCGCGAACAGCGTCAGCGCGCCTGACCACAGTCACGGTGACGCATCGCTGATGCCCATGCCTCGCGAGGCATGGGCATCAGGATGGCGCGACTCACTTCCCTGCTACGGCCGTCAGCCGCACGTCAGTGTCGGTACCGCCCAGTCGCCGTGGTCGTTGCCGTTGCCGTCACCCCCGTCGCCGACCTTGAGGTCGACCACCTGGGCGCCGCTCACGTCGACGTCGATGGGGACGGCGGCCTGTCGGCCGCTGATCGTCGGCGTGGTGACCAGCGTCCTGCCGTCGGCGATCACGGAGAACGTGACCGTGCCCGCCCCGCCCGTCTCGTCGTCGACCCCTACCTGCGCCGTCAACCGGGAGCAGTTTCCGGCGAGGTAGAGCTGCACGTCGCTGAGCGCATTGGTGCCGAGGCCCTTGGCGTAGCCCACTCCGCCGATACTGATCGCACGGCCGTCCCCGGCGGCCTGCTCGCCGACGCTGCTGTCGCGCTCGACCGGGCCCCACCCGTTGGTGGAGGACAGGAACGGCAGGTCGCTCACCGCGTTCTTCCCGGCCGGTGGAGCCGGTGGTATCCCGCCGACGATGCGCTCGTCGGCTCCGGTGTGCTGCCGTCCGTTCTGGTCGTACCGCACCGTGGTGGTGAGTGCCGATGCGGAGGGCAGATCCCCGGTCGGTGGCCGGACCGTCCAGGTGAAGGTCGCCGACCCGCCCGGCTGCAGGCGCTTGAGGGACACGGGGCTCGGATCGCTCACGGTCCAGCCGTCGGGAGCCGAGAGCGAGGCCGTGAGCCGGGAGGCGGACGATCCGCTCTTGGGCACCCGCACGGTCGTCCGGGCCGTGAAGGTCTCCCCCGGCTGCGCTGTGTCGGGCACGTCCAGGGTGACCTCCGCGCCCGGAGGTCTCGGCATCGCGTACTTCCGGGAGTCGTAGCGGGGGCTGTCGTTCTGCGCGACACGCAGGGAGGAGGCGTAGCTGCCGTAGTCGGTGAGCGAGACCTTGCCGAGGCCGCCGGTGCTGCCGTCCAGGTTCCACACCGCGATGGCGATGCTGTTACGGCCGTTCGGGTCGAGGATGCCGTTCGGGACGGGGAACGTGCGCTGCGGGCCGAGGTAGTTGACGTAGTTGCCGACCTGCCAGCCGTTCACGAAGATCGTGGCCCGGTACTTGCGTGCCGGGTCGTCGGTGAACGTCAGGCCGAGTGAGGTGTCCTGGCCCTTCGGCAGGTCCAGCCTGGCCTCGGTCCGATACCACGAGACCCCGGGGCGGGTGTCGGTCGTCGGCAGGGACACCTTCTTCCACTTGGCGTCCGGGTAGCCCGGCAGGGACCAGCCCGCCCGCTCGCCGTACAGGCCGCCCGTCGACAGCGGGCCGCGCACCGTGTCCTGAAGGTCCTCGCCACCGCGTACGCCCTGAAGGCGCCAGGTGACGGAGGTCAGCGGTGCTCCGACGAGGGAGGCGCTGGTCAGGCCGCGCGCGGTCTTGTTGCCGTTGGTGGAGTTGTAGTCCTCCTCGTGCCCCATGTTCACGGTGAGCACGGAGAGGACGTTGTCGCCCTTGGACTTGACCGAACCGGCCGGGAAGGTGAAGTCGGCGCTCCCGGTGGTGGAGCTGCCCAGGAAGGTGCCGTTGAGCCAGGCGGAGAACGCCTGCGCGCCTCCCCCGGAGTCCGAGACCAGGTGGATGCCGGTCTCCTTGCCGGCGGCGTGGAAGCGGCCGCGGTACCAGGTGTTGCCGGTGTGGAAGCCGTAGTCGTCCGCGTAGAGCACCGGCAGCTTGTTGATGCCGGACACGCTGTTGGTCGTGGTCTTGTCGGCCACCTGCCAGCCCGTGTCGTCGAAGCCGGGAGCCGCTTCGGGGGACTCCTCGGCGTGCTTCCAGTTCGTCAGGGCGGGAAGGTGGATCGCGGCGGCGGTCGGGATCCTGCCGGTGAGGCTTCCGGTGTCGGTGGTCCGGGTGTCCACCTTCCGGCCGTTCCAGGTGACACGGGCCGCGGAGGTGAACACCTCGATGTTCTGGTCGTCGGCGTTGTCACCGGTCAGCGCCACGGTGCGGCCGCCGTTCAGACTGGTCGCCGTGCGCAGCAGGTGCGTGCCGCGCACCAGGACCGGGCCGGTCGCGGTGTCCTGGCGCCAGAACGTCTTCGCCGTGGCCTTGTCGCCCACGAGCAGCAGCAGCGGGCGCTGTCCGCCGCCGCTGACGCTGATCCGGATCAGGCCCTTGTGGGTGTAGTTCAGCCTCAGGTCGCCGGTGGCCGGGTCCCAGGTGGTCGTGACGGTACCGCCGGTGGCGGTCACCGTGGGCTTGGAGGCGTAGCGCAGGACGGTCTCGCCGTCGCTGTCAGGGTCGCCATAGAGCACCGCGAGGTCCCGGTCGCCGATGGTCGCGCCGGTCATGATCTCGGAGGTCGAGTACTGCAACTGGGCATCCCCGAGGCGGTAGTTCGCCACGATCACGTGGGAGTCGCGTCCGTCGAGCGTGATCGCGGTGCCCGGCTGCTGGGGCACGACCGGGTAGGTCGGCTCCTCGGCAGCGGTACCCGTCGGGATGTCGATGGCGTCGATGGCCACGTAGTTGTCGGTGGAACCCGAGCTGTGGTTGCCGGCGACGACGATCTTCAGCGTGTGCGCCCCTGCCGCCAGTCCGGTCTTCTGGAAGACGACCGCCTGGCTCTCGCCGCCGGAGTCGTCGACCGTCGCCACCTTGGTGCCGTCGAGGTAGACGTCGGCGTTGCCGTGGTTGTTCGTCTTCGAACCGATCCAGCGGATCGCGGTGCCGTCGAAGGGGACGGTGAGCGAGTCACCGGCCTTGTTGGAGAACGACTCGGTCTTCTTGTAGTCGCCGCCGGTGTAGCTCTGGTTGGCCACGTGCGACCACGAACCGGCGTACTGCAGCGCGGAGTCGGGGTCGTCCCAGGTGTAGGTGGTGTCCCCGGCCGGCTGGGCGTTGAAGTCCAGTGAGATGTGGGCCTTGTCGACCGCCGTGGACGTGGAGTTCCCGTGCCGCAGCACGTGGAACTGCGTCTTGGTGTCCGGGTTCATCCGGGCGGTGTCGACGACCGCGGAGTCGTCCGGGGGCGTGCTCCTGATCGCGTCGGTCTTGGTCAGCGGGGCCACCGACTGGGTGAAGTACCCGATCAGCTTGTCCTCGTCGTACTTCGGATCGAGCTGCCGGGTCTCGCGGATCGCGGCTCCGTAGTCGTACGACGTGTAGTTCTGGGGCATGCTCAGCCAGCCCCAGTTGGTGCCGCCGTAGGTCATGTAGAAGCTCTGCGCGGTCGCGCCGACGGCGATGTTCTGCTTGTAGAAGACGTTGGCGAACTGGTCGTTGATCAGCTGGGCGCACTTGTCGTAGCCCGGCCCGCCCCAGGGGTCGAAGGCACCGCCCTGGAACTCGGGCGAGTACAGCGGCTTGCCGGCCGGGTGGTCGTAGCTGATGTCGGGGACGCCGTTCCACTTGGTGGGGTTGGAGCAGTCGAAGCCCTGCGGATAGGAGTCCGGGCCGTCGACGTCCAGGGCGCCGGCACCGGAGTTGAAGGTGCCGTTGTTGTTGCCGGTCAGCGGCACGGTGATGCCGTCGGCGCGGGCCTTGTCCTCCAGGTGCTGCATGTAGGAACGGGCGGCGGCGGAGCCGTTGTAGTACTCGTTCTCGACCTGGTAGGCGATGACGGAACCGGTGCCGTTGGTGAGTTGATGCCGGGCGATGATCTTGTCGATCTGCGTCAGCCACTCGTCCGCGTACTTGAGGAACCGCGGGTCGTCGCTGCGGTTGTTCTCCGCCTTGGTGGTCAGCCAGCCGGGCAGGCCGCCGCTGTCGACCTCCGCGTTGATGTACGGCGCGGGGCGCGCGATGACGTAGAGGCCGGCTTCCTCGGCCATGTCGAGGAGCTTGTCGACGTCACGGACCCCGGTGAAGTCGTACACGCCCGGCTTGGGCGAGTGGTAGCCCCAGTCGAAGTACAGCGAGGTGGAGTTGAAGCCGGCGGCCTTCATCTTCTGGAATATGTCCCGCCACAGGTCCGGGCTCGGGAGCCGGAAGTAGTGGAACTCGCCGGACCACAGGTAGGTGCGCTTGCCGTCGACGAGGAACGAGTAGCCGTCGAGACTCACCGTGTGCGGCTGCGCGTCGGCGGCGGGTGCCGGTCCTCCGGCTTCCCGTGCCACGGCGGGCGCGGTCATGCCCACGGCCAGGGCGAGGGTCGCGGCGGTCGCGAGGACCGCCCTCCACCACCCGCGGCGACCGGGTCTCGCCGTCTCTCTATCGGTCCGATTGCCTCGCACTGCGGCCTCCTTCTCGCCTGAACGATCAGCATCAAACAGACTCAGGCAAAGTCGAACAGTAGGGGGGCAGTTGGCTGAGCACAATGGGGCGGGAGAAGACGGACGGGGCGTCGGGGGCAGAAGGTTGGCCCGGGTCGCTCAGGACGCGGTCGTTCGCCGCTCGAACACCACCTCCCGGGCCGTCCCGAGCGCTGTCGCCACCGCACCGAGGAGGACCGCGTCCTCGCCCAGGCGGCTGGGGGCGAGCTTCGGGCGCAGCGGGGTCAGGGCCTTGAGGTTGTCGCGCACCGGCTTCAGCAGATGGCAGTCGTCGGGCGGCGTCGCCGGTGCCGCACCCGGCTCGCTGGCCTCACGGCCCTGATGGTGCGCCGTCGGGGCGGTCTCAGCCTCGAAGGCTTCTGACCGACCCCTTGATCGTCTCACTCCAGTGGCCAACCCCCACTCCGCTGAAGCCCTGTCGGACGAACTGGACAGCCACGTCAACTGCCATTCACCAGCGGCTGGGGATCCTGCGAGAACAGCATCTCGACGAATACGGCGCGTTGCTCCGAGAGTTGTCCGAGCGGCAGCCAGCCTGAGGGCCGGGGCCGGTCGCGGCCACATCCCGTCGCTACGTGAGCTCCTCGGCGGTGTAGTAGCCGTCCCTGACCAGTACTTCGACGTTGGTCTTGTCGAGGCTCTGCGGCTGGAGCAGGTAGGCGGGCACGTCCTTGACGCCGTCGTTGTAGCTGAACCGGTCGTTGATCCGCGGCGCCCGGCCCCTGAGGATGTCGTCGACCATCCACGCGGCGGCCTCGGCGAGGGAGCGGACGTCCTTGTAGACGGTCTGCGACTGCCGGCCCGCGATGATCGACTTCACCGAGGGCAGCTCGGCGTCCTGGCCCGTGACGATCGGGAGGGGCTTGCCGGCGGAGCCGTAGCCCTGCGCCTCCAGCGCGGACAGGACACCCCGGGAGATGCCGTCGTACGGCGACAGGACCGCGTCGAGCGTCCTGCCGACGTACCACCGGGTGAGCAGGCCGCTCATGCGCTTCTGTGCGGTGGGTCCGTCCCAGCGCGGGGTGGTGAGCCGGCCCAGCGAGGTCTGACCGGACGGGACGACCAACTGCTTGCTGCCCAGGAACGGTTGCAGGAGCGCCATGGATCCGTTGAAGAAGTACTTGGTGTTGTTGTCGTCGGGGGAACCGGCGAAGAGCTCGATGTTGAACGGGCCCTTGCCCTTCTCCAGGCCGAGCTTCTCGATGATGTAGCTGGCTTCCATCCGGCCGACCATCTCGTTGTCGAAGGAGACGTAGTAGTCGACGTTCCCGGTGCCGAGGATGAGCCGGTCGTAGGAGATCACCGGGATGCGCGCGTCGGAGGCGCGCTGAAGCACGCCCTTCAGCGACCTGGCGTCGATGGCCGCGATGATCAGCGCGTCGACGCCCTGCTCGATCAGGGTCCCGATCTGTGACAGCTGGGCTTTCGGGTCGTCGTCGCCGTAGACCAGCTCGGTCTTGTACCCCCGTCTCTTCAGACCCTCGACGACGCTCTTGCCGTCGGCGAGCCAGCGCTCGGAGGACTGGGTGGGCATGGCGATGCCGACCGTACCGCCCTCGGAGCGGCTCTGGGAGCTGGCCTCGCTCTCCTTGCCGCAGGCGGACACGGTAAGGGCGAGGGAGGCGGTTCCGGCGAGGGCGGCGAGGGCGGCTCTTCGGTTGAGCATCGTGAATGGGTCCTTGTTCTTCTCGTCGTTGACGCGATGACGGCGCATCAGACGTGCAGGTACCCGGACGGGTGCCGTGCGGGTGGAGCGGGTGGATACCCGGTTGCCCTGGACGGGCCGAACGTCAGGGGGTCGGTGGTCCTGCCGTACAGGCCTGCCTTCCGCTGTTGCGGGCATGCACAGAGGAACTGCCTTCGGATGTCCGAGATTTCGTCACGCGTTCTATATGGCGGCGCGACGGTAGAGGCAGGTGAGGAAGATGTCAACGGTGTGAACACGATCGGTTACAGAGAGCGTGTGCGGGACGGGAACGCCAGACCGGGGTAGCCATGAAAGCCGGCCCACACGACAGGAAGGACTGCCCCGTCCACCTGTGCACGCCGACGGGAGTCACGGCCCTGGCCGGGCCTGGCGCCCGGGAACACGGCCTCGGAGTCCTGGCGGGACCCCGTCAGGTCTGTGGTGCCGTGGGGGCAGGTGCCGCCTCCTGGAGCAGCCCTCCAGGAGGTCTTCCGCCATCAGCGTCAGCCGGGTTGAGACCAGACGGACGAGCATCACGCGGGAGGAGTTCTTGTCCCGCCGGTGTTCGCAGCCCATGTCAGCCTGCGGCGGGCCACCATCCGGTCGTACCAGGTCAGCCTCGCCCGGGCCTTCTTGCCGTGCCGGCGATGTCGGGGGCGCCTCGCGCGCAGCAAGTCAGTAGGACCAGGCCCTTGGCGGCCCTGACCCATGAGGACGCGGGCGGGAGGGCTCCCCGTCAGCCCGCGGTCGTACCGGCGGGAAGGACCTCGGCCGAGCGCAGGTGCTCCTTCAGCCAGCGCTCGGTGTTGCTCACGTGCAGCAGCGCCGCCGCCTGGCTGAGGGTCGCATCGCGTGCGGCCAGGGCCTCGAAGATCGCCTCGTGCTCGGCGAGGGTGCGGCCCGCCGCCTGGGTGTCGACCAGGCCGCGCCAGATCCGGGCACGCAGTGTGCGGCCGGAAATGCCCTCCAGGAGCGCGAGCAGGGATTCGTTGCCCGTGGCCGAGACGACGGCCCGATGGAAGGCCGCGTCATGGGCGTTGAGCCGTTCGACGTCCTCACACGCCTCACGCATGGCATCCAAGTGCCACTTTACTTCGGCCAGTTGGTCCTCGGAGATCCGGGTCGCGGCCAGCGCCGTGGCAACCGGTTCGAGGAGCCGCCGTACCTCCATGAGGTCCTGCAGGGCGACCGAGTCGCCCTGCAGGAGTTCCACCGCACCCCCGAGTCCCTCCAGGAGAAGGCTCGGCTGGAGGCTGGTCACATAGGTGCCGTCGCCCCGCCTGACCTCCAGGATCCGTGCCACGGCCAGAGCCTTGACCGCTTCGCGGGCGAGGTTGCGGGACAGTCCCAGCTGCGCGGCGAGATCCGGCTCCGGAGGAAGCTTCGATCCCGGAGGCAGCGCTCCGGTCCGGATCAGCTCACGGATCTGCTCGATCGCCTTGTCCGTCAGAGACACCGCGCATCCCTTCCTCCACGTCGCGCCCGAAGAAAAGGCGTGCAGAGATGGTCCCACGCGCCTCACAGACCTCGGCGATCGCCGCAATACATGTGATGTCTGCCTGATCGAATTACCCAAGTAGACGTGACAAGTAGGGCAACTTGCCCTACCTCACCACCACTTTCATCCCTTCACACTGATTGACATCCCAGGGAGCCATGGCAGAGCGTCATGCGTAACAAGCGGCCCCCACGCCCCAGGGATGTCTCCATGTCGAGTTCCATCAGCAGACGCAACTTGCTGGCCGGTGCCGCCGAGGCGGCGCCCAGCACGTACACGCCCGACTGGAACTCGGTCGACCAGCACCCGCCGGCCCCGGAGTGGTTCCAGGACGCGAAGTTCGGCATCTACTTCCACTGGGGCGTCTTCAGCGTCCCCGCCTTCGACAACGAGTGGTATCCGCGCACCATGTACGAGGCCGGGAGCGACGCGAACCGGCATCACATCGCGACCTACGGCCAACCGACGGCCTGGCCGTACCACAACTTCATCAACGGGGCGCGGGACCTGGCGGGCAACACCGTGCAGTTCGCACCGAAGCTGAAGTCGGCCGGCGGGAAGTTCGACCCCGACGAGTGGGCGCAGTTGTTCGTCGACGCCGGCGCCAGGTTCGCCGGGCCGGTCGCCGAGCACCATGACGGCTTCTCCATGTGGGACAGCCAGGTCAACGAGTGGAATTCGGTGAAGAAGGGCCCGGGCCTCGACCTGCTTGGGCTGTTCTCCACGGCGATCCGCGCCAAGGGCCTGAAGCTGCTGGTGGCCATGCACCACGCGTACCACTTCAACGGCTTCTACGAATTCGCCCCGGCACAGACGGAACCCAGCCTGCAGAAGCTCTACGGGCAGCTGGGTGCGGCCGCGGAGAACCAGCTCTGGTACGACAAGCTCAAGGAGGTCGTCGACCGCGCCCAACCCGACATCCTCTGGCAGGACTTCAAGCTCGACGCCGTCGCCGAGGCGCAGCGCCTCGACTTCCTCTCCTACTACTACAACCAGGCCGACAGCTGGGGCCGCGAGGTCGTCGCCACCTACAAGGACGGCATGAACGGCCAGGGCGAGGTCTTCGACTACGAACGCGGCGGCCCGGGCGACCTCACCACGCCGTACTGGCTGACCGACGACAGCATCTCCAGCAGCAGCTGGTGCTACACGCAAGGCATCGGCTACTACACCGTCCAGCAGATGCTGCACTCGTTCATCGACCGGGTCAGCAAGAACGGCAACGTGCTGCTGAACATCGCGCCGATGGCCGACGGCACCATCCCCCAGGCGCAGAAGGACATCCTGCTCGGTATCGGTGACCACCTGAGGCGCTTCGGCGAGTCGGTGTACGCGACCCGGGCCTGGACGACGTACGGCGAGGGTCCGACGAAGATGGGCGGCGGCGCCTTCACCAGCCCGACCGCCGGTACCCCACAGGACATCCGCTTCACCGGAGACAAGGCAGGCAACGTCCTGTACGCCACCGTCCTGGGCTGGCCCGGCGGTTCACTGACCATCAAGACGCTCGGCTCGGACCGGATCAACCTCTCGTCGCTGACCTCGGTCAAGCTTCTCGGCTCCACCGCCGGCACCTACCTCGACCTGCCCACGCCGGCCCAGGACTCCTCCGGGCTCACCGTCACCCTGCCGTCCTCGGCGCCGTACGGTGCCAACGCCTACGTGCTGAAGCTCGCCTTCTCCGGTCCGATCCCCGCTCTGCGGCCGCTCGCCGGCGCCGTCGTCTTCACGGACATCGGCTACACCGGCAAGGCCGCCGTGCTCGGCGTCGGCGACCACACCGCGGCGGACCTGAGCGCGGCCGGGCCTGGGCCGGGCACCCTCTCCTCCCTCCGGCCGGCCCCCGGCTACCAGGTGATCGGCTACTCCGGCGACGACTTCACCGGAACCGCGTGGACGTTCACCGCCGACAACCCCGATCTGCGGGTCACCGGCAACAACGACCGGATCACCTCGCTCAGGGTCCAGTTCAACCCGGCGACGTACTTCCGGGTCGTCAACGCCACCGACGGTCTCGCGCTGGACAGGGGCGGTGACGTGGCCTCCGGCGCCGACCTCAAGCAATGGACCTGGGGCGGCAGTTCGAACCTGCAGTGGCATGCGGAGGCCGTCGGAGGCGGCTACCACCGGCTGGTCAACCGCACGAACGGCATGGTCGCCGACGGATGGGGCGCCACCGAGGACGGCTCCGCCGCCCGGCAGGCACCCTGGAACGGCGGCACCAACCAGCAGTGGACCATCATCCACCGGGGCGGCGACCGCTACTCGATAGCCAACCGCACCACCGGACTGGTCCTCGACGGCGGCGGCAACGTCGCGTCGGGCTCCGTCACCAAACAGTGGACCTACGACGGCAGCACCAACCTGCTGTGGAGCTTCACGGCGGTGTAGTCGGCCTCTTTGTAGTGGGCCTCTCTGTATTCGGCCTCTGCGGTCGGTCCGGTCAACTCCCCGATACGGCACAGGCGTTGCCGTTGAGGGTGTAGGAGCCCGGCGCGGCCGTGTCGCCGGTGTGGACGGCCTGGTAGCAGATGCCGACGGAGGCGCCCGGCGCGATCGTGGCGTTGTGGGCGAGGTTCCTGGCCGCAACCTGGCCGGAGGCGGGTGAGTAGTCCGCGTTCCAGCCGGAGGTCCGGAACTGTGTGAAGTACTTCCACACCTCTCCCGGCATCCAGGTCCGGCCGCTGTCACCGGGTGTCCCGTCCTGCGGGGCGGCGATGTGTCCCTCGTCGAACGCTGCCCAGGCGACCGGATGCCCGGCCGAGCAGCCCGAGTAGGTGGTGACCCGGTGCGTCAGGCTGCCCTGGGCGGGCGGGTTCTGGGGGGTGCAGCCGTTGTTCCTGACGAACCGGTCCCGCATCGCCCTCCCGCCGGAGATGCCGAGGACGTTGTCCCTGAGGCCGTGCACTCCGAGGTAGGCGATGGGCTGGGTGCCGCCGCCGCATCCGCTGAGCTGTCCGCCGCTCTGCACCGCGACCGCGCGCAAGACCGTGGCGCGCTCGCACGCGAGGGCGTACGACATGGCGGCGCCGTAGCTGAAGCCGAGCGCGAAGCGCTGGGTGGTGTCGACGCACAGGTCCGCCTCGATCCGCCGGATCATGTCGTCGACGAAGGCGACGTCCTCCCCGCCGGAGTTGGCCCAGCCGTTGTCGAGGCCCTGTGGGGCGTAGTAGGCCCCGTGCCCGTGTCGACCGTGCGGCCGGTGGCGACGTCGGTGCGGGTCCACCTCTGACCGGTCTGACCGTTGCAGCTCCACAGGACCAGTGGCGTTCCGTTGGCGGTGCCGGACCGGTCGGCGTCGAGGCACAGCCCGGCGTGGAGGTTGCGGATCGTCCCGTCGGAGCCGAGGGTCCACTTCTGGTTGTCCTGGCCGTTGCAGGTCCAGGTGATGACCCGGGTTCCGTTGGTGGTGCCCTGGTCGTAGGCGTCGAGGCACTTGTCGCCGTAGACGCGGATCTCGCCGCCGGCCCACGTGGTCCACAGCTGGTTCGCGGCCGTGTGGCAGTCCCAGATCAGTGCGGTGGCTCCGGCCGCGGTGGAGGCGTTGTCCACGTCCAGGCAGCGGCCGGAGGCGTTGCCGCGCAGTCGCGAGGTGGTGGCGGCCAGCGGGCTGCCGCCGCTCACCCGGAACACGGCCACGTCGTGTGCGGGGACGCTCGCCGAGATCTGCCCGGAGGTGCTGGAGGTACCGCCGCTCCACAGGTCCGTCAGGGTGAACGACCCTCCGGACAGCCCGACTTGTGCGGCCGAGGTGGTGAGGGTCGCGGTGCCGCTGCCCCGGTTGAACAGCCCGATCGCGACCGAGCCGTCGGACAGGGGCTTGGCGAACACCTCGGCGCTGCCGTCGTCGCGGACCCGGCGCCCGCCGGCGCCCAGTGCGTCCTGGTTCACCGCCAGGAGACGCGGGTTGCGCAGGATCGCGCTCACGTCGGCGGACATGGTGCGGATGTCGTTGCCGGCCATGAGCGGTGCGGCCAGCAGGGACCACAGGGCGAAGTGCGAGCGGGACTCCGTGAGCGACAGACCAGGGCGGCCCACGACCAGCATGTCGGGGTCGTTCCAGTGCCCCGGGCCGGACTGGGCCGCCAAGGGCGCGGTGATGTCCAGGACGTTGCCGACGCCCATCGGATAGCTGTTGGTGTTGCCGTTCTGCCAGATGTCGAGGAGGTCCTCGGTCGTCCGCCACAGGTCGGCGACCTCGCCCCAGTTGTACGTGGCGCCGGTGATGGCGTGGAAGCTGTTGGGGTTGATGCTGTAGACGATCGGCCGTCCGGTGGCACGCAGGGCGTCCCGCATCAGCGAGAAACGCGCGACCTGTTCGTCGCGGGTGCCGCTGGAGGAGCACCAGTCGTACTTGAGGTAGTCGACGCCCCACGAGGCGAAGGTCGAGGCGTCCTGGACCTCGTGCCCCCTGCTGCCCGTCGATCCCGGATAGAGGCCGCTGGTCTGTGCGCAGGTGCGCTCGCCCGGCACCTGGTAGATGCCGAACTTCAGGCCCTTGCCGTGGATGTAGTCCCCGAGCGCCTTCATCCCGCTCGGGAACTTCGTCGGACTGGCCCGGAGGTTGCCGGCCGCGTCACGCTGCGGGTCGAACCAGCAGTCGTCGACCACCACGTACCGGTAGCCGGCGTCCCGCATGCCCGAGGAGACCATCGCGTCGGCGGCCTGGCGGACCTGCGCCTCGGAGACCCCGCACCCGAAGCTGTTCCAGCTGTTCCAGCCCAAGGGCGGGGTGAGAGCGGGGCTGCCGGGGGCGGCCGAAGCGGTGAAGTGGACGGAAGCCGCCAGGGACGCGGTGACGGCCAGCGCGGTGGCCGCAAGGACGCGGAGCAGTCGTCCGGTTGAGGGTCGGAGCATCGGTGACTCCTTTCAAGACAGTGGATGAAACCGCGCAGGGCGGTCGGCATGTCAGGGACATGACATCTATCTGCAGTTCGAAATTTCGGTCATGTTTCGGATCGTTGGCCGTACGGATGCTAGGGAGGATCCTGTGCATGTCAACACCTGACAGGCCGTCGCCTCTTTGCTTCGGTGCGCCCGGAGGGGCCAGTTGATCGAAATATTTCGGCATCGACAGCGAATCCTGCGAGAGCCATTGACGGGATGTGTCAGGCACATATCATCCTGGTTGCTCGACGCGTCAGTCGACGTTCGCACTCTCGAACGAGCAGGACAGCCCCTCCCCCACAGCGCTCCCTCGCAGAGAGAACGACACATGGATATGTCATGTCCTCGCCAATTTATGGATCGCCGCCAGGCGCTGACCGCCACCGGCGGCCTGGTCACCGGCGCCTTCCTGTCTCTGGCGGGACCCTCCCCCATCGCCGCTTCCGCGGCCCCCGCGCAGTATTCGAACCCGGTGATCTGGCAGGACTTCGCGGACATCGACGTCATCCGCGTCGGCGGCACCTACTACGCCTCCGCCTCGACCATGCACTACTCGCCGGGCGCCCCCGTCCTGCGTTCGTACGACCTCGTCGACTGGGAGATCGTCGGTCACTCGGTGCCCGTGCTCGACTTCGGTGCCAAGTACGACCTGAACGGTGCCCGCGGCTACGTCAGGGGAATCTGGGCGTCGTCACTGGCCTACCGCCCGAGCAACAGGACGTTCTACTGGCTCGGTCAGATCGACTTCGCCAGGACGTACGTCTACACCGCCACCGCCGCCGAGGGGCCGTGGAGCAGGCTGACGACGATCAACACCCCGTACTACGACGCGGGGTTGCTCGTCGACACCGACGACACCCTGTACGTGGCGTACGGGAACACCACCATCAGCGTGGCCAAGCTCTCGCCCGACGGCCGGGGCCAGGTCCGCACCCAGCAGGTGTTCACCACACCGTCGAGCGTCGGCACCCTTGAGGGCTCCCGCTTCTACAAGATCAACGGGCAGTACTACATCTTCCTGACCCGTCCGGCCAACGGGCAGTACATCCTGAAGTCGTCGGGCGGCCCGTTCGGCCCGTACACGATGCGACAGGTCCTCCTCGACCTGCGCGGGCCGATCCCCGGCGGTGGTGTCCCGCACCAGGGCGGGCTGGTGCAGACACAGGGCGGCGCCTGGTACTACATGGCCTTCGTGGACGCCTATCCCGGCGGCCGGGTGCCGGTCCTCGCACCGGTCACGTGGACCTCGGACGGCTGGCCCGTCGTCCAACTGGTGAACGGCGCCTGGGGTGCGACGTATCCCGGCCCGGCCGTGCCCGCTCCACCCCGCCAGGTCACCCCCATGACCGGCGTGGACACCTTCGACGGCACGGCCCTCAAGCCGAGATGGGAGTGGAACCACAACCCGGACAACACCAAGTGGTCGGCCGGCAACGGCCTGACCCTGCGGACCGCGACTGTCACCGACGACCTGTACGGGGCCCGCAACACCCTCACGCACCGCATCCAGGGACCCACCTCCACCGCCACAGTCGAGCTCGACCACTCGGCCATGCGGGACGGCGACCGGGCGGGACTCGCGCTGCTGCGCGACTCCTCCGCGTGGATCGGCGTCAAGCGCGACGGCGGGGCGGCGCGGGTGGCGATGGTCGACGGACTGTCCATGGACGGCAGTTGGAACACCACCGCGACCGGTACCGAGGTCGCGAGCGCGCCCCTGCCGGGAGGGCGCGTCTGGCTGCGCGCGGCCGCGGACATCCGCCCCGGCGCCGCCCGCCCCGGAACCTTCTCCTACAGCACCGACGGCACCCGCTTCACCCGGCTCGGGCCCGCCTTTTCCATGGGCAACGACTGGCGCTTCTTCATGGGCTACCGATTCGCCCTCTTCCACCACGCCACCCGGGCGCTCGGCGGCGCGGTCCGCGTCCCGCGGTTCGAGCTGTCGACGCCCTGATCCCGTCCCGTCGACCGCACAGCGCAACCCCCCACCCAGACCGTACGAGGAGAACCATGAACCCGCTGAAACGGCTCGGCCGTCGCCGAGCCTCGGTGTTGTCCCTGCTGGCCATGGCCGCCCTGGTCACCCCCGGCGCCGCGAGCGCCGCACCCGACGGCGTCCAAGCCTCCACGCTGGGCGCCCAGGCGGCCCAGTCCGGACGGTACTTCGGCACCGCCGTGGCCGCCGGACGCCTCGGCGACGGCACGTACACCGGGATCCTGGACCGTGAGTTCAACTCGGTCACGCCCGAGAACGAGATGAAGTGGGACACCGTCGAGCGATCCCGCGGCTCGTTCAACTTCGGCCCCGGCGACCAGATCGCGAACCGGGCCCAGTCACACGGGCAGCGCCTGCGCGGACACACCCTGGTCTGGCACCAGCAACTGCCCAGTTGGGTCAGCTCCATCAGGGACGCCAACACCCTGCGCAGCGTGATGAACAACCACATCACCCAGGTGGCGAACCACTACCGGGGCAAGGTCTACGCCTGGGACGTGGTCAACGAGGCCTTCGCCGACGGCGGCAGCGGCCAGATGCGCAGCTCGGTCTTCCGGGACGTGCTGGGCACCGGCTTCATCGAGGAGGCCTTCCGCACCGCGCGCTCGGCCGACCCGTCGGCCAAGCTCTGCTACAACGACTACAACATCGACAACTGGAGCGACGCCAAGACGCAGGGCGTCTACCGCATGGTGCGCGACTTCAAGGCGCGCGGTGTGCCCATCGACTGCGTCGGCTTCCAGTCCCACTTCGGCACCGGCGGCCCGCCCGCGAGCTTCCAGACGACGTTGTCGAGCTTCGCCGCGCTCGGCGTGGACGTCCAGATCACCGAGCTGGACATCGCGCAGGCGCCCACGGCCGCGTACACGAACACGGTGCGGGCCTGCATGAACGTGGCGCGCTGCACCGGCATCACCGTCTGGGGCATCCGCGACAGCGACTCCTGGCGCAGCGGTGAGAACCCGCTGCTGTTCGACCGCAACGGCAACAAGAAGCCCGCCTACCAGTCGACGCTCACGGCGTTGGGCGGCAGTGCCGCGGCACAGCGGGCGGACGCCCCCTCGACCTCGACCCGGTCTGCGGCAGCCGCTCACGATCCCGGCCTGCAAGCTCCAGTACCTGTACCAGGGGAAGGATCCCAACGCCGGCGGTGACTACAACAGCCTGCCCTGGCGGCTGGGTCTGCTGACCCAGACCAACTCGGCCTGCTGACCGTGTGGGCCCCGTACGGCGTGCGGGGCCCACACCGTGCGCCCGCCGCACCTCACTCCACCTGTGAGCGCGCTCGCGGGGTCATGGCCCAGCGGATGGTGTGCGTCAGCAGCAGACCCGCGGGCTGGACCGCGAGACCTTCCACCACTGGGACCCGGGGCAGTCGCAGTACGCTGCGCGCCCACGGCGGGAGCAGTGCCACCGCGTTCGCCGCCAGGACGCCGTAGAACGGCCGCACGGCCAGCGGTACGGGTGGGTGCAGCAGCAGGAACCGGGCGGCGGCCCGGGCTTCCGGGGTGGCCCGCAGTTCCGGCTGGTAGGTGGCCAGCAGGGCGGCCAGGGCCCGGCGGTCCCGGGGTGGGTCGACCACGCCCAGTGCCTCGGCCACCCGCGCGGTGTCGGCCACGTAGTCGTCGTACTCCGCCGGGTCGAGGAGCCGGGCTCCGTAGCGTTCGTGTGCGCGCAGGAAACTGTGGGTCTCGGCCGCGTGCACCCAGCCCAACAGATGCGGGTCCGCGGCGTGGTACGGCAGGCCCTCGGTGGTGGTCCCCCGCACCCGCTGGTGAATGGCGCGCACGCGTTCGACGGCTTCCTCGGCGTCGGAGGCGGTGCCGTAGGTCGTGACGGCCAGGAAGGTACTGGTGCGCTGCAGCCGCCCCCAGGGATCTCCGCGAAACCCGGAGTGCGCGGACACGGCGGCCATGGCGAGCGGGTGCAGGGACTGCAGAATCAGAGCGCTCAGGCCGCCGATGAACATCGACGCGTCGCCGTGGACGGCGCGGATGGGACGTTCCGGACCGAACCAGCGGGGTCCGGGCGTGTCGTGGATGCGGGCGCGGTTGGCGGGGCCGTCCGGACCGGCCACACGCCGGAACACGGCCCTGCCCAGCCGATCACGAAGGTCGGTCATCTCCGCCGCACCTCCTTCCCGCCCCGTCGGCGCACCCGGTGGTCTGTCTTCCCGGGCAGCCGTGCGGGTGGATGCGGTGCGCTCGGTTTCCCACCGACAGGCGTTACCGGCGTCCACCCGCCGTGGCGAGCGCGCTCCGGTTCAGTGGCTCCGTCCGCGGAGCTTTCCGAGCAGTTGCCGAGCCTGGGCCCGGCGACGCGGATCGGCCGAGGCACGGCGTACCTGCTCGGCGGCACGCCGTCCCTGCGGGCTCCTGCTGAACTGCTTGATCTTCTCCAACATGCCAGGCACGGCTGTCCTCCCTGGAAGGTCGACGACAACTGCCGCACGACAAGGTCTTCGTACAGACGCGGTTACCCCGGGCCCGGCGTCCCACCCCTGTGCGGCCCGCGCGCACGTCGGGCTGTCCTTCCGGGACATTGAGGTGAACGACCTGTCCTCGGCCGTCGAGCACGCCCTTGACCTGGGAGCGACCATGGCCGATGTCCAGCCTCAGAGTGATGTACGGGTCCTGTACGACCCGGCGGGCCACCCGTTCTGCCTCTTCGTGCGCAGCGGCCCCGGCGTCTGACGGGTGGGACGGAAGAGGCGCCCGACGAGACTCTGGCCGCGCTGACTGCTCAGCGCTGCCGCAACGGGCTGTTCGTCTGGCGCAGGTACTCGTCGATCAGTGCGAAGGTGGCATCCGGCTGTTCGATCTGCGGAAGGTGGCCGGCCTTGGGGATGACCTCGAGTCGGCCGCGCCCGAACGCGTCGGCGTACGCGGCGCCGTAGGCGGGGGTGACGACGCGGTCGCTCTCGCCCCAGAGCAGGAGAGTGGGCACCTGGACCTGCCCGAGCCGGGACAGCAGGGTGGGGTCGTGCATGTAGGGGTCGCCGGCGAGTACGCGCATGGTGGCCATGTTGGCCCCTCTGCGTGCCAGTTCTCCGGCCGGGATCTCGGCCGGGTCCAGGTAGTAGCGGTCCGGGTCGTGCCAGGAGTGCTCCGCGACGCCGCGGGCGTCGAGGGCGAAGAAGTCGGTGATCGGTTCCGTCTCGACCCGCACGCCCACCGCGTCGATCAGGACGAGGCCGGTGACGCACCCCGTGGTGTCGCGGGCGGCCATCTCGGCGGCCGTCCAGCCCCCGAGGGAGGAGCCGACGACGAGTACGTCGCGCAGTCCGCGTTCGCGCAGGAGGTGCAGGTAGGCGAGGGCGAGGTCGTCGATGCCGGTGAGCCAGGCCGGGCGGTCGGTGCCGTCCCAGCCGGGATGCACGGGCGTGATCGTGTGAGCGGTGCGGGACAGATGCTGGGCGAGGCCGGCGACGGTGGCGGGGCCCCCGCCACCGTGCAGGACGAGGGCCGGCCTTCCCGCTCCGGCCTCGGACAGCGTGAGGGACAGGTCGGCGTATCTGGCTGCTGCGTTGGTGGACATGCTGACCACTGTAACTAAACATCTTTATATAAGCTAGCTTGGTCATGACGTAGACTTGATACATGCACGGTGAGCTGCAAGAACTCGGCAGAGCGGTCAAACAGGCGCAGTATCGACAACACCGGGCCCTCGACAGCGCCCTACAGGCCGTCGGCACGACCCTGGCCCAGTGGGACGCGCTACGCGCGATCAGCCGCTCCCCCGGAGCATCCGCCCGTCAACTGGCCGCGGCGACCTTTCAGACCGAGCAGGCCTTCGGCACACTCGCCGGCCGCCTCACAGCCCAGGACCTCGTCGAACGCCGACCCGGACACGGCCGACGCATCGAACACCACCTCACACCGGCCGGCGAACAGGTCCTGGCGGCCGGCCACAAGGTCGCTGACCAAGTACTCGCCGACTGCTTCTCCGCCTTGCCCGACCCGGACCGCGCCACCCTCCTCGACCTGCTGCAACGCCTCACCGCGGAGCGGGACGAGCACTGACGTGGCGCCCCTTGGAAAGTTGCCCAACCTACCGAGATTCGATCGGTTTACATCGTTGCTCGATGTAAGGATGGGACATGGGAACACTGCTGCGAGCACGACGCGAAGGGCACCTACGAGCGATCAGGAGGACGGGACGCTCCCACTGACCTCGTTGCGTGTGATCACGGCCCGCGTAGGGCGGCTGGTGACGATGGTGCGACGCGGAACCGTGTTCTCCCGGGCCGAGGGAAGAATCGACTGTCTGGTGACCGGTGGGAAGGTCGCGGTCGCCGCCGGTGTCATCACCGGCAGCCACCTGCCGGGAGCGAAGGGCAAGCGGGTCGGCCTCCGTGGGCAGTCCGGTGGAGACCAAGAACCTGCCCAAATGTGTGAGTTCGGCGCCGTTCGAACGCGTGAAGAACGGCACCGGTGGCTTCGGGGTCCTGCCCTGGCAACCGGAGTTCGTCGGATAGAGGCCGGGCCGGCCGGGAGCGTGTGCGCCGGCCGGCCGCGGCACCCGGATCAGCGCACGGGGAAGCCGAACGAATAGCCCTGGCCCTTGAGCCAAGGCAGGATCTGCCGCAGCGCCTCGACCGTTTGGGAGCGGTCGCCGCCCGCGTCGTGGAACAGGACGGTCGGGCCGCCCGGCAGTTCGCGTTCGACGGTGGCGACGATGGCGTCCGTGCCCGGCCGCTCGAAGTCCTTGGAGTCCACGTTCCAGCCCAGCGGACGCATGCCCCGGGAAGCGGCGAGCTTGCGGCTGTAGGGGGTGAAGGCGCCGCCGGGGGCCCGGTAGTACATCGGCCGTACACCGCCCGAGGCCTGGGTGATCATGCGTTCGGCGTCGAGAATCTCCTGCGACTGGTATGCCTCGGACTTCTTGTCCATGGTGGTGTCGTGGGACACCGAGTGGTCGCACAGCCGATGTCCGGCGGCGACCACCTGCTTCACCAGGTCCGGGTATGCCCGCGCCTGCGTTCCCACCATGCAGAACGTGGCCTTGACCCCGTACTCCCGCAACACGTCCAGCACTTGGGGGGTCCACATCGGGTCGGGACCGTCGTCGATGGTGATGTTGACGCCGCGTGCTCCCTTGTCCGAGGCGTGCACGATGGTCACGTCGACGGGCTTCACCGCACTGCCCGACGTGGCCGGCGTGGACGCCTTGGGCGACGTGACACTTACGGCGCCGGCCTGCGCGGTCCACACGGAGGCGCCGGCGGCGAGCAACGTCACCCCGAGCGCCACCCCGAGCACCTTGCCGTTCCAGCCCCGCCCACCGTGCCGCGCCATGTCCGCCCCGCTTTCCCGCAGTTCCTCGTCAATGCCTTGGTCACTCAACGACCACCTGGCAAGACGAGGAACTGCGGCCACAGGATGCGTCCGTTACGGATCAAGGACAATTCCGGGTGAGTTCACGGACAACCGGCCGCGGGACACCTTCGTGTATTTCCGTGCCGACGCCTGGCGTGTCGTCGTCCGAGGGGCAGTGTCACACCCGCGTGGGAGCGTGAGAGGACGGACAACGGCGCGCGGTCGCCGTGCGCCCCGGACTGAGGGAGGCCGCGTCATGACCGACACCGACACCCAGTTCCTGCGCAGCCTGTTCGACGAGGAAGGCGGCCTGCACACCGCGGGCCGCACCGCCCTGTACCGCCTCTACGGCCCCGAAGGCCTGCTGTACGTCGGCATCTCCGCCTGCCCGCTCACCCGTATCCGCACCCATCTGCAACAACAGCTCTGGGGTCCCCGCGTCATCGGCATCCGGATCGACTACCCCCACGACGCACACGCGGCCGAACGCGAAGCGGTCCACACCGAACGCCCCCTGCACAACGTCGTCTTCAACGGGGCCGCCCCTCCCCCACCACCCGACCGGGCCGCGCGGCTCAGGGCAGAACTCGCCGCGCAGCGGAGGCGGTTGGAAGAACTCGAGGCCGCTGTACCCGAGTCCACCACCCACCTGCGTCTCATACTCCGCGCGATCACCGCGGCACAGGCAAAGGTCGCGAGACTCGCCAGAGAGGTCGAGGAGGTCGAACGGGCCGAGCAGTGAGCGCCAAGCCGTTTGTCCGCCTGCGTCAGCGCCGGTCGGCGGTGCTGCGAGTTCCCCTCCGGCTCGCACCATCGACGGCAAGGTGTCGTTGACCGCGGTGCGGAACACGATCTGCGGACGGGCACCGCCGCGCGCGACCGCCTGGCCGCACGGCTCGACGGCTGCGAGATGGCCTCGTACGCCATCGCCGTAGGGCTGCCACCGGGCGTCGATCCCCAGCCGTACGAGAAGGCCGGGACGATGTGGTGGCTGCCAGAATTGGAGCCGGGTGTGCGGCTCGACACCGTGCGGGGCGTGCTCCGCGACGGCCCGGCGACGTGAGGAGGCGATCCCCGTGTTCGACTACGACTCCGAGCTCGCCCGCTATCAGGAGCGGCTGTGGGGAGCCCTCGACATCCGCCCCGGTGATCATGTCCTCGATGTCGGTTGCGGTACCGGCCTGACCACCCGGGACGCGGCCCGGGCGGCGTCGTCGGGTTCCGCGCTCGGTATCGACGTCTCGGGCCCGATGCTGGCGCGGGCCCGGCGACAGGCCCAGGCGGAGGTGCTCCACAATGTCGACTTCGTGCAGGGCGACGCCCAGGAGCACGCGTTCCCGCCCGAGCACTTCACCTGGGCCATCAGTCGGTTCGGCACGATGTTCTTCTCCGACCCGGTCGTCGCGTTCGCCAATATCGGGCGGGGCCTGCGTCCGGGTGCGCGCTTCGTGCAGCTGGTCTGGCAGGCCGCCGACCGTCAGGAGTGGCACACCGCGATCCGGGCGGCGCTCTCCGGCGGGCCCGCGTCATTGATGCCGGCCCCAGCAGACGACGCCTTCGCGCTGGCCGATCCGGACGACGTGGCCGGCGTCCTGACCGCGGCAGGCTTCACGGCGGTGGACGTCGTCGACGTGCGCGAGCCCGTCCGGTACGGCCCGGACGCCGAGCGCGCGCGTGCCGCCGTCCTCCAGCTGCGCATGGCGAAGGACCGGGTCAGCGGTCTCGATGCCGCGTCCGCCGAGCGCGCCCTCGATCGGCTGTCCGTGACTCTGGACGCGCACGGCAGCGACGACGGCGTGTGGTTCGACTCGCGCGCCTGGCTGGTCAGCGCGCGCCGGAGCTGACGGGCCGCCGCGGGGTCCTGGCTGCCGGGCCGGCGTCGCCGCTCCCGACGAGTCGCAGGTGAGCGGTGATCTCCTTGCCGTGGTCACGGGGGGTGACGACGACCCTGTCGCTGACCGAGTGCACCAGGTGGAGGCCGTGCCCGCCGACGCGGCGGCGGTCGGGTGGCTGGACCGCGGGCGCGTCGGGCGAGGTGTCGTACAGGCTGATCGACAGCTCGGTGCCGGACAGCCGGAGCGTCAGCGCACAGGGGCCGGGAGCATGCCGCAGGACGTTGGTGACGAGCTCACTGACGACCAGTTCGGCGTCCATGACCCTGGACGCGGGGACGGCGGGGCGGTCGCCGCACGGAGCGTGGGCGAGGACGGCACGCACATCGCGTCGCGCGTCCACGGCGCGGGGGCTGTCCGTGCCCCAGGCTGCGGCATAGCGCAGCCTGGCCTTCTCGTCTGCGCCCAGTGCGTACGCCAGGTGGTGCGGGTCAGGCCTTCTTCGCGCGGTCGGTACGGACCCGCTGGGCGACGTCGCGCAGCTTGATGTTGTGCTGCTGCGAGATGCGGCGCAGCACGTTGAAGGCGTCGTCCTCGCTCAGCTGGTGGCGTTCCATCAGGATGCCCATGGCCTCGCCGATGGCGTGGCGGGTCTCCATGGCCTCCTCGAGCTGGTCGATGGTGCGGGCGTCGGCCAGGGCGACGGCGGCGTGCGAGGCCAGCAGCCAGCCGGCGGTCTCGATGTCCTTGCCGAACGCGCCGGGGCGCCGGGAGTACAGGTTCAGCGCGCCGAAGTCCGCGTCGTGGGTGTAGAGCAGTACGCCGGTCATGCTGCCGATACCCAGGTCGCGAGCCGCCGTGGCGAACCGCGGCCAGGACGGTTGTGGCTCGGTGATGTCCGGGATCCGGAAGACGCGCTCGCCGTTGACACCGTCGGCCCGGGCGGCGAGATCGAAGCACGGGCCTTCGGCCAGCTCACCCTGCAGCCGGTCCGATGCCTCCACCAGCTCGCCGCATGCCGAGAGCGTGACCGCCCGCCCCTTGCGGACCGCCAGGATTCCGGCCGCGTCGCAGCCGTCCACCAGTCGCACCGCCGACGCCGCGATCTCGTCCAGCGTCCCCTGCACCGACTCCTGCGCCAGCAACTGCCGCGCGAGCTGAGCCATCGCCTCGGCGAACTCTCGCCACTCCACCGCCACCACCCGCCTCGACCACCGGTGCGGCCACCCTACCGCCGCCCCGGAGTGCGCCTTCACGCCGAGTGCCTCGCTGTGACGCCTGCCGCGCGCGGCGTACAGCCCTGAGGCATGTCTTCACATGTGGGTGGCCTCGCCGGACCGCGGCTTCCCCGGCTCGTTGGCTGAACCGGAGAAGCCTGGCCGGTGCGGCCCCCATGGGTACGCCGCCACGCCGGCCTGCTCTTCAAGTCCCCACCCCTGACAGTGCTACTCCTGCGCAGCCGGTGCTGTCAGTGCCGGACGCGTACGACGAGCTTGCCGGTGGCGCGGTCGTGTTCCATGTCGTCGTGGGCCTGCGGCACCTGCTCGAGTCCGTCGTAGACGCGGTCCACGGGGAAGGTCAGCCGGCCGGCCTCGACCGCGTCGAGGATCTCCTGGAAGGCCTCCCGTGGCAGGTCGGCGGCGTCGCCGAAGTAGCCCGCGAGGCGTACGCCCCGGGGCAGGTACTCGTTCGGGGAGAAGTCCCGCACCGTCCACTGGTTGGAGAGGCTGCCGCCGAAGCAGCCCGTGCCGTGCACGCGCACCGCACGCAAGGTGTCGGGCAGGGTCGGGGTGCCGACGAGGTCGAGGGCGGCGTCGACGCCGTGCGGGTACAGCTCCCGTACGGCGGGCGCGATCTCGCCGGTGTCGAGCAGGGGGTGGTCGACGCCGTGCTCCGCCAGCAGAGCGAGGCGGTCGGCCCGCCGGGTGGTGGACAGCACGGTCGCGCCGCGCCAGGTGGCCAGCGCGGCCGCTGCCAGGCCGACCGAGGAGGTGCCGCCCCGGATCAGCACGGACTGGCCGGGCGTGAGGTCCAGGCCGACGGTGAGCGAGCCGTAGGCGGTCTGCACCATCTCGGGCAGGGCGCCCAGCACCTCCCAGGGCAGGTCGGTGTCCACGGGGAGGACCTGGGAGAGCGGCACCGAGGTGTACTCGGCGTAGCCACCGTCGTAGGTGCGGCCCATGTCCCCCATCATCGCGACGACCTTCTGCCCGGGAAGAAGTCCGCTGCCGGCCGGGGCCGCGTCGACGGTGCCGGCGGCCTCGATGCCCGGTACCCGGGGAAAGGTGACACCGACGCCCAGACCCAGCCGCAGTTTCAGCTCCGAGCGGTTGAGGCCGAACGCCTCGACGCGGATGCGTACCCAGCCGTCCCTCTCGGGCGGGAGCGGGAGCCTCGTGAGCCGCAGGTTGTCCACCGGACCCGGAGCGGAGAGCCGGACGGCGCGCATGGTGTTCGGCGAGGACGTCATGGGCCTGCTTCCTTCCGGGGACCGGACAGTGCCGGTGGTCGGCGCTGCCCAAACATGCGGATGCGGCGGGTTCATTCCCGACTCGCCCCGGATCGGTCCGCGTGACGGAGGTTGTCGATTTCCTGAACACCTGAGCGAGCTGAGTTACGCTCTTCTCTCACTGGGGGTGAACTGGCGTGCATCGAACGTGACTTCGGGGGATTTCTTGTCGGTACAGCGGCCGGTGTCGGCGGACGACGCGACTGCCGCGCTGCGGCAGACCGGTGCATTACCACTGCGGCTCGGCGACCCGGGGCGCGTGGGCCCCTACGCGCCGGTGGCGCTGCTGGGCAGTGGCGGCATGGGACGGGTCTATCTGGCACGTCCCGCGGACGACAGTCCGGGTCTGGTCGCGGTGAAGGTGATCAGGCCGGAGTACGCGGAGGATCCCAGGTTCCGGCGCCGGTTCGAGCGCGAGGCAGCCGTGCACGCCCGTCTGCGGACACCGCACGCCCCGCGACTGTGCGGCACGGGCTTCGAGGACGAGCTGCTGTGGATGGCCACGGAGTACCTCCCGGGCTTCGACCTGGCGGAAGCCGTGAAGGAGTACGGCGCCCTGGAGGCGGCCGCGGTGTGGCGGCTGGTCGCGGAGCTGGGGCAGGCACTCGGGAGCCTCGCCGTCGAGGAGATCGTGCACCGGGACCTGAAGCCGTCCAACGTGCTGCTGTCCGTCCGTGGCGCGCACGTGATCGACTTCGGTATTTCGAAGGCCGCTGACGCGAGTGCCATCACCGGTACGGGCAACCGGGTCGGCACTCCGGCCTACATGTCGCCCGAGCATCTGAGAGAGGGCCGGTCCGACACCGCGTCGGACGTGTTCTCGCTGGCCGGAACACTGGTCTACGCGACGACAGGACGTGCGCCGTTCGGTGACGGCACAGGGGTCGACGTGATGCACCGGGTGGCGTACGAGGACCCGAACCCCGAGGTCGTCGGTGAGATCTCGGCGGCGGACGAGGAGCTCGGCGCCCTGCTGACCGCCTGTCTGGACAAGGAGCCCGCGCGGCGGCCCACCCCGCAGGAGCTGATCGACGCCGCCCGGGCACGTCCCGTGGTCTCCACCTGGCCGGAGCCGCTGGGCGCCGAGGTGCTCGCCCGGCAGCAGGCGTACGAGGCGCTGCACCGTCTGCCGGTCGCGGGCATGAGCCGTCTGCGGTCTCCGGACGACCTCCCCCTGCTTCTCTCCGCGCGTCCCTCCCGGCCTGCTCCCGTGCCGGCTGCTCCCGTGCCGGCTGCTCCCGTGCCGGCTGCTCCCGACGCGCAGTCCCCCGCGAAGGGCGAGAACAACCCGCCCCCGCCCCCGCCGGCACCGTCGACAGCCCCTGCCCGGAGCCCCCGGCGGAAGGCGTTACTCCTCGCCGTCGCGGGCATCACGGTCTGTGTGGTGATGGCGACGGCGTTGCTGCTCATCCGCCAGGATCCCCCTGCCGTCGCCTCTCCCAAAGCCGGTCCCACCAGGGCGGACGGCACCCGCACCGGCTCAGGTGAGACCTCCGGCGGTTCGGAATCCCCGAGTGCCGGCGGACCGAGCCGCACGGACGTCGACGGCGCCGCTGCGGAGGACCGCGACACGAAGACGGGGACCACCTCGGCAGAGCCCAAGGCCTCGGGCTCCGCCGGAGACCGGGACGATGTGGACGCCCCGCCTCCCGGTGACGATCCGTCCACCACGCCCTCCCCCACCCCGCCCGCCGACAGCCCGTCGGCCGGGACCGACACCGCTCCCTGGCTCTCGGAGTGCACGTACTACGCCGGCAACGGACGCACCCGCCTCGGCGACAGCGGCAAACGCGTACAGCAGGTGCAGTGCATCCTGACGAAGCGCGGCTACGGCGTCGGAGGCGCCGGTGTGGACGGCGAGTTCGGGTCCGGCACCGAGAGCGCGGTCCGGGCCTTCCAGAACGAGCGGGGCCTGGACGCCGACGGTGTCGTGGCGCACGACACCTGGGTCGCGCTGCGCGGCACCGAGTGACGGCCCCGGACCCGGACCGGACGCGTCACGCTCACTCGTCGATGACCGCGCCGAAGTGGGCGCCGTGGGCGCTCCCGCCGAGGGCGGCGGCGCCGTAGGAGCGGGAGCCGTCGGCGAGCAGGCCCTTACCGCTCGCGGGCAGCAGCCACACCGCGCCGTCACCGGCGTTCTCGTCGGGCGCCGCGGCCACCAGCTCGGCCCGGCCGTCGCCGTCGGTGTCGATCAGCCGCACCTGGCCGCCCCAACCGTCGAAGGCCTCGGCGGCACCGGGAATGCCCGCGGTGTTCTGGTCGAAGGACTGCGCACCGGTGGCGGTCAGGCCCTCCCGCGCGCCGCGCAGCAGCCATACCGCGCCCGCGCCCGCTTCGCCGTCCGCGTCCTCGCCGGGCGCGCCGACGGCCACGTCGGCGAAGCCGTCACCGTCGACGTCGGAGACGGACAGTTCGTTGCCCCAGGAGTCGTCCGTCTCCCCGGCTCCGGGCACGCCCGGGGAGTTCTGCGACCACCACTGCGGGGCGGTGCCGGGGCCGACCTCGCCGGCGGGTCCTTCCGCGCCGCCGTAGTAGACGCCGACCAGGCCGCCGGGGGCCTCCGCGTCACCGGCCGACTCGTCCACGCCGCTGAGCTGGCCGACGACGAGGTCGTCGTAGCCGTCGCCGTTGATGTCGCCGGAGGCCGTGCCCAGGCCGCCGTGCAGGTCGCTCCGGTAGCTCAGGCCCTCGTCCCCGCCCGCGTAGAGCGCCGACCAGCCCTTGATGTAGTCGTCGTCGGGGCTGTAGCCGGAGACGACGAGGTCGGCGAAGCCGTCGCTGTCGTAGTCGCCGGTGGTCAGGTAGGCGGCCTGGAGGGTGTGACCGGTGGAGTGCGGGGTGCCGACCTGGCGCAGGACGCCGGCGTGGTAGGTGAAGACGTGCAGGCCCACCTTCTGGTCCAGGACGACGAGCTGGTCGCCGACGATGTCCCCGGTGAACCGGGCGGCGGCCACGGAGTGGCCGAACCGGGCGCCCTCGGCGGGCTTGGCGGCGGTGACGGTCGCGGTCCGGCCGGTGTCGAGGCCCTTCGCGGATCCGTAGACGACGGTCACCCGGCCCGCGTCCTCGACGGTGCCCTCGTCCTCGCCGGGCGTGCCGATGACCGCGTCGTCGTAGCCGTCGCCGTCCAGGTCGCCGCTCGCGACGGCCTGTCCGAAGTGGTCACCGGTCTCGGAGGTGCCGGGCACGCCCTTGGTCGACTGGCTGAGGAGCTGGACCTCGCCCTTGGGCACGGTGTTGTTGGTGCCGATGCCGTTGGGGGCGCCGTACTGGACGGTGATGTATCCGGCGCCCTCCTTGCCGTCGACGGTGCCTTCCGGGACGCCGATGAGGAGGTCGCCGTAGCCGTCACCGTTGAAGTCGTTGTTGCGGTCGGCGGCGGAGGTGCCGCCGGGGACGCCCGCGAACGCGGTCGGCGCGGCCAGGATGCCCGCTCCCGCCAGCAGCAGGAAGGAGGCCGCTGCGACGGCGGCCGAACCTGCGGTACGCCGGGTGGTGCGCGTGGTGATGCTCATGTCTGTTCCCCCCGTGGGATATTGACGCTCCGTCAGCCGGTTGGTCCGGCCGACTGGTCTTGTCTCAACGCAGGGTTCGACACGACGACCCGGGAAGAAGTTGTGGGGGCCGAGCGTGCTGTGACACGCCAGTGACAACCGTTGCCGCACCACGACACCGGCGGGACGAGGGGCGGGGTCAGTGCCGGGCGAACTGGACCCCGGTCGACTGCACGACGTCCGGCTTCACGCTGATCCCGTCGATCTCCAGCCGCTCTCCGTAGATGTCGGTGATCCTGATCGCACCACCGCACCCGCTGCCCTGCTCGGAGAGGAAGTAGTTGTAGCCGGTGCGGGGCAACTCGGTCCACCCGGCAGCGGTTTGCACTTCCAGCCGGGCCAGCGGGTTGCGGTGGCCGATCGCCTGGATGCCGCACCAGTAGCGGGTCGATCCCGTCTTGTACCGGATCGAGATCGTGTCGGAGGTGCTGGGGCTCAGCAGGCTCCAGGTGATCGGTATCCGGCCCGTCACGGGGGCGGCGAGCTTCGCGAACGCCTGCGGGCTGAGGTCGAGTTGGCCGGGGGCGCAGGGCAGGGGGCACTCGTTGGTGATGCGGACCGTGACGGAGGCGCCGCTCGCGGCGCGGACGAGGATGTACGCCCCGCACGCCCGGGACGTCTCGTAGTCGGTGGTGTTCATCGCCGCGGTCATGACGTCGGCGGTGGGGCCGTACAGGCAGGCGCCGTCGCCGTTGCCGGTGTCGTAGAAGGTGGCCACGCCGTCGTAGGTGACTCCCGGCTTGATCCGTCCGGTCAGCGCGGCCGACGTGGACGTCTTCCGCGCCGGCCGCGTGGACGGCGTCTTCGAGGGCCGGGGTGAGGCGCTGCTGCTCGCGGTGGCCTTCGGGCTGCCGGTGCGGGCCGACGCCGAGGGGGACGCGGTGGCGGGCTCCGACTTCTCGGTCGTCGGGGTCGGTGTGCCAGGGGTGCCGGCGACGCGCGTGGCCGCGGCAGGACCGGCGTCGGTCTCGTGGTCGGGGCTGAAGGCGAGGATCAGCGCTGCCACGAGCGCCACGGCGGCGACGGCGGCCGCCGACACGAGGGCCGTGCGCCCCCTGCCCGACGAAGGGGAACGATGCGAACGAGATGCCACTGGTGCGTCCTTGGTGATCCGTGCGAGCCTCCGGCGGAGGGCCTTGCGACGTGTCAGTCGCCGCCGGGTCCGGAAAGGTTGCCGCCGGATCCGGAAAGGTTGCCGCCGATTTCGAGGGCCGCCGCGTCCCCGGTCGGGTCCAGGCCCATCATCAGTTCGGCGAAGGCACCAAGGGTCATGACCTGCGGCCAGGTGCGCTGGATGCCCTTGGGGATGCCTCTAGCCCGGCCGTGTGCGCGGCGAGCTGCGCGCGGTGCTCGGCTGCGCTGCGGCCAGCCGTCGTGTCGATGATCGCGTTGCGCTCGTCGACCCCGCCGTCGTAGCCCGCTACAAGTTCACCGCGCAGGGCATGTTCCGCGAGACGGGCGAACATTCCCGCGTTGTCGGTGAGATGCGCGAGGACGTGGCCGCGTGACCAACCCGGAAGGGCGGACGTCTCGGCGACCTGCTGGTCGCTCAGTCCGGCCACGAGCCTTTCCAGTGTCCGGTGGGCTTCGACCACTACTGCGACAGGAGGTTGCATGACCCTCCGTCCTACCGGGCCGGGGTCTGGTTGAGGACTGCCGGGGCCTGGGCAGCGAGTTCCTTGAGTGGTTCGCCGCCCAGCCGACATACCGTCCACTCGTTCAGCAGCTCCACGCCGAGCGACTTGTAGAAGTCGATCGTCGGTTCGTTCCAGGCCAGGACCCACCACTCGAAGCGCTCGTAGCCGTTCTGTTGACAGATCGCGGCCAATGAGGCGAGCAGAGCCTTGCCATGTCCTCCACCTCGGGCGTGCGACCGCACGTAGAGGTCCTCCAGGTGCATGCCGCGCGTGCCGGTCCAGGTCGAGAAGCGGGGGAACCACAGGGCATAGCCCACGGCCTGCCCGGTCTCATCGTCCTCAGCGATCAGTGCGGCAGCAGCGGGGTGTTCTCCGAACAGCGCGTCGCGGAGCTGCTCCTGGGTTGCTCGGGCCTGCTCGGCAGCCCGTTCGTACTCAGCGAGTTCGCGGATCATCGCGCGGATCTCCGCGATGTCGTTCACAGTGGCGGCCCGGATCATGCTGGAGATCATCGGCCACCGTATCGAGCCGTGTCCATCCGATTCCGCGCCTTCTCCGCGGCGTGAACCCTGGTCTTCGCCTTGACGGACGATCTGCGGAACACGTCCGCAGCTGGGCCCGACAAGAGCCTTGTGGCGCATCAACGCGCTTGGCGATGCTGCCCCGATGATGACTTCCCTCTTTGCGTTCGTCGGTGCGGCCTTCCTGGTCGCCATGGTCCCAGGGCCGAGCACGGTCGTGATCCTGCGCCGAGCGGTGGTGAACGGCCGGAGGACCGGCATGGCCACGGTCCTGGGTAACGAGTGCGGGGTGCTGCGGTGGGGCCTGGCCGCGGCCTTCGGTCTCTCTCCGCCCTACTGCTGGCTTCGCAGGTCGCCTACGACGTCATCCGGATTGTCGGCGCCGCGGTATTGGTGTGGATCGGAGCGCGTGCCTTGTGGCAGGCGAGGCGAGCTGGACAGCCGGATCAGGGACCAGCGGAAACAGCCGCGGTGTCGCTTCGGCGGGCGTACGGGCAGGGCCTCGTTGCCAACTTCGCCAATCCGAAGGCCAGCGTGTTCGAGGGTGACCTGTGCGCGGGGCGCGTGTGGGCCCGCCGACAGGGACCATGCCCGGTCGTGCAGGTCGCGCGGGCCGTGCTGTTGGGCTTGTGCGGGTGCGGTGGTGAGGAGTGCGGCCGCCAGCGAGACGCAGAGTGCGGCGACGGCGGTTCTTATGGGAACCGCCATCGAAATCCTCCGTGATGTGTGTCCGTTAAGTGGCCTTCTACGGCAGTCCCCAGGCCGGCCCCGGCTCGCTGACGGCGACGGGCGCGATGCTCAGGTCGGGACGGGAGCCGGTGTGGACGAGCACCTCGCGACCGCGCGGCAGGTCGATGGCGAGGGTGCCGTTGCCGAGGTCCTGGGTGCGGGCCGGGGTGCCGTCGTCCAGCACGGCGGTGAGGCGACCGGTGAGGCCGTGCCGGAGCTTGAGGGGCTCGCCCGCCAAACTCTTGACCCGGATGAACCGGGTGGTCCGCGCCTTGCGGACGGCGCTGACCAGGAAGGCGCCCTGGGTGCGGAAGTTGTGCAGGGTGAGGTCGGCCCAGGCGGTCGGGACGGCCGGGAAGACACGGACCACCCCTCCCCAGCTCTGGCAGAACATGTCGTGCAGGGACTGCGAGGCGGACAGCGGGGTCTCGATGACCGGTCCGGCCTCGGTGTAGTGGGTGTTGGCCCTGCAGGGGAAGCGGGTGGTGGGGTCGAAGAACTTGCGGAGGTAGGTGATCGCGGTGTCGCCGTCGCCGGTCATGGCGTACAGGGAGGCGGCGCCGGTGTAGCTGTAGCCGCGGTGGGCGCCGGTCAACGCGTGCCAGCGGACGACCGACTTGGTGATCAGCTCGCGGTTCTCGGGCTGGTCCCAGTTGACGAGGTAGAGCGGGTAGACCATCAGCAGGTGGGAGTAGTGGCGGTGGGACTGGGCGTAGGGGGTGTCGGCGCCGATCATGAAGCCGTTGGCGTCGACCGGGTACGGCGTGAGCTTGGCGAGCACCTCCTGCCAGCGCGGTGTCAACTCGTCGTCGATGCCGAGGAGTTCGGCGGATTCGATGAGCGTCTGGCAACCCCAGCGGATCAGGGCGAGGTCGTAGTTGGTGTCCTGCGGCGGTATGACGGGGTACTCGGGCGAGAGGGTGCTGGGCAGGTGGAGCCTGCCGTCGCTGCCGGGGGTGAGGAAGTGCAGGTAGTAGTTGATGGCGCGGCGCAGTACGGGGTAGATCGTGTCGCGCAGCAGGGATTCGTCCATGGAGTGGCGGTAGGAGAGCCACACGTTGTGCAGGGCCCAGGTGAGGTCGCCGGTCTCGGCTCCGGTGCCCGGCCGGCCGACGCCGCGGTTGGCGAACATGTCGGAGCTGCGGCCGATGCCTGAGCTGTCGGCGCGGTAGGCGGCGGGCACGTTGGCGATGAGCTGTTCCTGGTTCTGGCGCAGGGTGGTGGCCAGGGAGTCGAGCTCGGGGTGGTTGAAGCCGTGGATGAGCCAGTACTCCAGCTGGACGTTGAGGTTCCACCAGACCGCGGGCCAGGGTGTGGGCTCCAGCCAGGGCCCGGAGGTCGCCATGACGGGACCGCCGGCGCGGCTGGCGGAGGCGACCTTGTAGAGCTGGATCCAGTGGAAGCTCTGCAGGCGCTGGTCGGGGAACGACACGAAGCTCTTGCGGTAGAACGCGTGCCACCAGCGGGTGTGCCGTTGCCTGAGCGTGCTGTAGGACTTCGCGCGGCGGAGGTTGCGCAGCGAGTCGGCCTCGGCGGCGGTGTCGGACGGGTGGCTGTGGCCGACGCTGAGGAGCAGGTCGTCGCCGGTGCGGCGGTGGGCGGTGGCGGTCTGGCCGCCGCCGGTGAGGGGCTGGAGGACCTGTTCGGTGCCGTCGGAGGTGGTGCGGGTGGTCCAGGGCGGGTTGGCGGTGTAGTCGGCGGGCGGCGCCTCGCTGATCTTGCGCGGGCTGATGGCCTCCTCGGGGTAGAAGGTCCAGGTGGCCCGTTCACCGCCGGTGGCCTTCACCCGTACGGCCAGGACCTCGTCGTGGATGAGGGCGGCGAGGGTGAGGGTGCCGGCCGTGGTGGTGACGGTGCCGGTGAGTTCGGCGTTCCACAGGCTCAGCCGCCAGTCGACGGCGGTGATGGTGCCGACCGGTTCGAGGGTGAGGTGGCCGACGGGGAGGCGGCAGGTGCCCCAGCCGCTGCCGAACTCGGGGCGGTGGTCCTGCACTCGGCCGTGCTGGACGGTGAAACGAATCTGATTGGCGCCGGGTTCCTGGTAGATCATGCTGCCGAGTTGGCCGTCACCGAGGAACGGGCCCTCGTACCAGAGGGTGGGCAACCTGGTCCACAGCAGGTCCTGGTCGCGCAGGAAGCGGGCCCAGGCGCTGTCGGTGGTCATCGTGTCGCGGAGCTTCCAGGGACTTTTGGCGCCCGCCCGCGAAGACATCGGTGCTTCTGCGTGAGCCGTACCGGGTAACGCGACCGCTGCGGCACCGCCCAGCGCGGTGCCGAGTACGGCTCTGCGGGGCGGCTGGGCGTGCCTCTCCGGCTGTGAGGTCATCGTCGTCCTCCAGGGCTGACGGGTTCCTTGATACATCGGGTGTATCCGGGAACCTAAGAGGCGCATGTGCACCTGTCAATGACTCCACACCTCGTGAATGCAGGTGTTTGGGCTGTACGCAGGGACACGCAGCGCAGATCAGCACGTCAGCTGGCCTAGACCAGCCTGAGCGACTCATCCGATGTATGCGCGCCGAAAGCTGGGCCTGAAAGAGGCGTTGACACCCGTCGGGTTCGGCGTCACGGTGAGGGTTTCCCGTGCGCATCGGGCCCGGAGGTCTTGTCTTGGCTGGTTCATCCGCACCGAACTCGGACGCCGAACTCCTCGAAAGCGTACGGAAACTTCAGCCGCTCATCCGCTCGCAGGCCCTGCGCACGGAACGGGAACGCCGGGTGACGGGCGAGGTCGTCGCGGCCCTGACCGACGCCGGGGTCCACCGCATGAACGTCCCGCGCCGGTACGGCGGTCACCAGTCCTCGGTGCGCACACAGGTCGACGTGCTGAGCGAGATCTCGGCCGCGTGCGGATCGACCGGGTTCACGGCGCTGATCCAGGCCGGGTGCGCGTTCATCGCGGCGCTCTTCCCGGACGAGGCGCAGGACGAGATCTTCACCGCCCCCGGCGTACGGGTCAGCGGCACCCTCGTCCCGAAGGCGAAGGCCCGTCCGGTGGACGGCGGTTACGTGGTCGACGGAACCTCGCCGTTCGCCACCGGCTGTCAGGAATCCGACTGGCATCTGCTGACCGCTGTGGCGGACTCCGGTGACGGTCGCCCACCGGACCTGCTGTGGACGGCCGTTCCGATGGCCGACCTCGACGTGCTCGACGACTGGAAGGTCTCCGGTCTGGCCGGGAGCGGCAGCAACAGTGTCGTGGCCCGTGACGTCCACGTCCCGGCCCACCGCGTGCTGCCGCTGGGGCCGTTGCTGGCCGGTTCCTTCCCCTCTCGCCTCAACAGCGCCGACCCCTTCTACGGCATGCCCGTCCTCCTGCTGTTCTGCGCCTGGACGGCAGCCGGCGCCCTCGGTCCGGCCAGGGCGGCGCTCGCGGACTTCGGCGAGCGCGTCCATCAGCGCGGCATCACCTACACGATCTACGACCATCAGCACGAAGCCCCCGTCACCCATCTGCAGTTCGCCGAGGCCGCGATGAAGATCTCCTGCGCCGAACTGCTCACCGCCGACTTCGTCTCGCTGATGGACACCCGGGTCGCCGACGGCAACTCCTACACGACAGAGGAACGGGCTCGCATCCGGGCCCAGGCCGGCTATGTGGCGCGGCTGTGCAAGGAGGCCGTGGATCTGATCGGTTCCGCGTCCGGAGCGTCGTCACTGCACCTGGAGGTGCCGGTCCAGCGGGCCGTGCGGGACCTGAACGCCCTGAACCTGCACTCCTTCGTCAACCCGGCCGCCAACCTGGAGCTGTACGGCAGGGTGCTGTCCGGACTGGACGCCGGTACGCCGTTCCTGTGAAGACCGGGAATTGCTGGGACAGCCGTTCAAGACAGGCGAGGTTATCGACCCGGGGAGGGAGGCGCTGCCCTCTCCCAGCGCTCGGCGTGTTGCCGCTCCCGCTCGCCCTGCTCCGGTGATGACCCTGCCGTTCGGGTCATCACCGGTCAAGACAGTCACGCGCGGGCCGTGCGGGTCCGAGCGTCGCTCAGCCGTTCGCCAGGAGTTCCAGTGTGTCGATCACGCGGTTCGAGAAGCCCCACTCGTTGTCGTACCAGGCGACGACCTTGACATGGCGGCCCTCCACGCGGGTGAGGGCCGAGTCGAAGATCGACGAGGCGGGGTTGCCCGTGATGTCCGAGGAGACGAGCGGGTCCTCGGAGTACTCCAGGATCCCGGCGAGGGGGCCCTCGGCGGCGGAGCGGTACGCCGCGAGCACGTCCTCGCGGGTCACGTCGCGGGCGACGGTCGTGTTGAGCTCGACGATGGAGCCGACCGGAACCGGGACGCGGATCGAGTCGCCGGACAGCTTGCCGTCCAGGTTCGGCAGCACGAGGCCGATCGCCTTGGCGGCGCCGGTCGTGGTGGGCACGATGTTGACACCGGCGGCGCGGGCACGGCGGGCGTCGCGGTGCGGGCCGTCCTGGAGGTTCTGCTCCTGGGTGTAGGCGTGCACCGTGGTCATGAAGCCGTGCTCGATGCCGGCGAGCTCGTCGAGGACCGAGGCCAGCGGGGCGAGCGCGTTGGTCGTGCAGGAGGCGTTGGAGACGATCGTGTGCACGTCCGGGTTGTAGGCGTCGGTGTTGACGCCGTACGCGAGGGTGACGTCGGCGCCGTCCGAGGGCGCGCTGACCAGGACCTTCCGCGCACCCGCGTCGAGGTGGGCGCGGGCCGCCTTGGCCGAGGTGAACCGGCCGGTGGCCTCCAGCACGAGGTCGACGCCGAGTTCGGCCCAGGGAAGCTGTGCCGGTTCCCGCTCGGCCAGCACGGTGATGCGGCGGCCGTCGACGACCAGGGTGTTCCCGTCGACGGTCACCGGACGGCCCAGACGGCCGGCCGTGCTGTCGTAGGCGAGAAGCCTCGCGAGGGTGGCGGGTTCGGTGAGGTCGTTGACGGCGACGATCTCCAGGGCGCTGTCGCGTTCGAGGAGCGCGCGCAGCACATTGCGCCCGATGCGGCCGAATCCGTTGATGGCGATGCGAGTCATGAATGGTGTCCCGTTTCCGATGTCCACTTCCTACGCCACCAGGCTCGCGCGCGGCCTCCGCCGCTGACAGTGGCGCGATCGCCATGGTTCAAAAGGATCGCGCCAGGCGATCCCGGGCGCGGGAGGGCTACTCGCCCCGGGTGAAGGTGCGCCGGTACTCGCTCGGCGTCGTCCCCAGGATCCGCTGGAAGTGCGTCCGCAGATTCGCGCCCGTCCCGAGCCCGACGTCGGTGGCGATCTGCTCGACACTCCGCTCCGACCGCTCCAGCAGCTCGCGGGCCATGTCGATGCGGGCGCGCATGACCCACTGCATCGGCGTGTACCCGGTCTCCTCGACGAAGCGGCGTGAGAACGTGCGCGGCGACACCGCGGCCTGCCGCGCCAGGAGGTCGAGGGTGAGGGGCTGGTCGAGTCGGTGCAGGGCCCACTCCCGGGTGGCGGCGAAGCGCTCGCCGAGCGGCTCGGGCACGCTGCGCGGTACGTACTGCGCCTGACCGCCGCTGCGGTAGGGGGCCGCGACCAGGCGCCGGGCCGCGTGGTTGGACGCGGCGACGCCGAGGTCGCCGCGCAGGATGTGCAGACACAGGTCGATGCCGGAGGCGGCGCCGGCCGACGTCAGCACGCTGCCCTCGTCGACGAACAGCACGTTCTCGTCGACCCGGACCAGGGGATGCCGCGCCGCGAGCGCCCTCGTGTAGTGCCAGTGGGTCGTGGCGCGCCGCCCGTCGAGCAGGCCGGTCGCGGCCAACGCGAAGGCGCCGGTCGAGATGGCGGCGAGCCGCGCGCCCCTGCTGTGGGCGGCGACCAGGGCGTGGACGACGGCCGGCGGCGGGTCCTCGCGGTCCGGGAACCGGTAGCCGGGGACGAAGACGAGGTCCGCCCACGCGAGCGCCTCCAGACCGTGGGCGACGTGGTACGACAGCCCGTCCCCGCCGCTCACGAGTCCCGGGGCCGCGCCGCACAGCCGTAGCTCGTACGGCATGCTCGCCCGCGTGGTGAACACCTGCGCGGGGATGCCGACGTCCAGGGGCTTCGCGCCTTCGAGGACGAGAACGGCGACGCGGCGAAGGCGGGAGACGGACACGGGGACAGGCTACGCAGAGGTCAGGCGTCCTCGACGGTCGCCGTGACGGGCGTGCCGATCTCGACCGTGCGGCTGACCGTGCACAGGCGATCGTGGGAGGTCTTCACCGCCCGGGGCAGGATCGTGCGGGCCCGCTCTGCGCCCTCGCCGTCGGGGAAGGTCACGGTGAAGGCGACCGCGAGGTCGGTCAGCCGGTTGCCGAGTTCGTCGTTGATCTTGTTGCCGCTCACCTCGACGCTGAAGGAGGCCGGTTCGGCGTGGCGACTGGTGGCGAGGTCGACGTCCACCGCCGTGCAGCCGCCGAGCGCGGCGAGAAGCAGTTCGACCGGGGTGAACTCGCTGTCGGAGCCGGTGCCGAAGTTGATGGTGCCGCCTCGGGTGTTGGTGGCGACGAAGTGGCCGGTGGCGGTGCGTTCGACGGTGACCGACCGCGCGGAGTTTTCGCTCATGCCGAGGACATTAGTCCGGGCTGCCGAGCGGTGCCCGCGGGCCACGGTGCCGCTACGTCACCACTCGGCCGCCAGCGCCTCCGTCAGCCGGGAGACGGCGCTCACGTCGGGCAGGCCGCGCAGCTTGGCCAGGGCCTCCCGGCTCCCGAACGCGCGCTGCTCGGCCGTGATCGCCGGATCGACCGCACAATCGGCCTGCACATACACGTAGTTGAGCTCGGTCGCGAAGAGCATCGAGAAGGCGTCCAGGTTCCTGATCACCGCGCGGCCTCCGGTGTCCCGGTAGGCGCGCACCATGCGCCGTGCCGCCGCTGCGTCGAAGCGGTTGCCGCCCGACCACACGTACACGGCACGGGCCAGTTCACGCTCCGCCGAGACGGGCCCGGCGTTGTCCCAGTCGAGCAGGACCGGTCCGTCCGCGCCGACCAGGACGTTCTGCGGCCGCATGTCGAGATGGGAGTTCACCACGTCACCGGGGGACGACGGCGAGACATGCCGGGCCAGCTCGACGGCCGTCGTGGCGACGAACCGGCCCAGCTCCCCCGCCCAGGGCAGGCCTGCCCGCTCCACCTTCCCGAGCAGCCCGGCCCAGTCGGACGCCGGGTTGCAGCGTTCGTACCAGCCGCTCGGAGTACCGCTCGCACCCTGACCGGCCCTGTGCAGAAGGGCGAGCGTACGGCCGCACCAACTCAGGATCTCAGGGTCCGACGGGTCGGCCGCGGTGCCGTCGACCCAGTCGTACAGCTTCACGTAGGAACCCTCGGGCAGCCGTACGACGTGGGCGCCGGTGCGGTCGGGCAGCAGCCGGGGCGAGGAGACGCCCAGCGTCTCCGCCGCGTCGCGCAGTGCGGACTCGGCGCCGACGTCCGGCTCGTCCTTCTCGAAGAGCAGTTCCTTCACCGCCCACGCGGTGCCGTTCCCGGACAGCTTCCAGATCTGGCCCAGGGCACCGCGGGCGACGGGTGTCATCGTCCGGTCTCCCGGGCCCAGCGCGTAGGCCTGCGCGATGAAGTCACTCGTGTTCCGCATCCAACTCCCCGCCGACAAAGACCTGTTGCCGAGAGCCTATCCGCAGCACCCCGAACCGGTCTCCAGACGGCAGAAGCAGGACGCCTGCACCGGTACGTCGGCCAGCGCGGCGGCGACCCGCAGCTGCTGGGCGACGATCCGTGCCTCTCCCTCCTTCTTCCCGCGGACCAGGCACTCGTGAAGGCCGTGCAGCGCCCACACGTTGCCCAGGTGCTGGAGCGGCCGCGGGAGGGTGTCGTCGAGGCCGAGGTCGGCGCGGTAGACGGCCTCGGCCTCGGTGACGCGCCCCTGTTGGAGCAGGAGGGCGCCGTAGGCGTGCCGGGTCGGCTGCATCCAGCCCCAGGGCTCGTCGCAGGGGAGGCTGTCGTCCAGTTCGATGGACCGTTCGAGCGCCGCGAAGGCGGTGTCGAACTCGCCCTTGCGATAGGCGAGTTCACCGTCCAGCATCGCCGAGGCGATGGCCAGGATGTCCGCGCACGTGTTGTTGAAGAGCATGCGGGTCTCGGGGACCTCGCCGACCGCCTCGTGGAACAGGGTGCGTTCGCCCTCCGCCTCGGTGATGCGGCCGAGGGCGGACCAGGCGACGCCGCGGGCGTAGTGGAGCATCGCGGTCGTCACGCAGTACAGGCGCGGGTCGGCGGGCATCGGGAGGTCCAGGATGTCGGCCCAGCGGCCGAAGCGGACCAGGACGTGGACGCGCATCGCGAGGAAGCCTTCCAGCCAGTCGGCCATCGGCGGGCTCTCCACCCGCAGCAGCTCCTCCGGGATCGACTCCTCCAGCTGGGCGGCGGTCTCCAGAGCGGTCTGCGACTGGCCCAGGAACATCGCCCCGTAGATCTTGAAGTGGTAGTTGTGCGAGCGGTAGAGCGTGTAGAAGTTCATGGCTCCGGCCCGGGCGAGGGCCTTCTCGTCGGCGGCGATCGCGGCGCTGTTGTCCGTCACCACCCGCCGGTAGTCGCCGCACAGCACCTCCAGGTGCGAGGGCATGTGCAGAAGGTGTCCGGCGTCGGGTACCAGACCGCGCAGCCGGTCCGCGACGGGCAGGGCCAGTTCGGGGGTGGGCGACATCTCCATGAGGTGGACGTACAGGTGCAGGACGCCCGGGTGGGTGCGGCCGGAGGCGCCGGCGAGCGACCGTTCCAGCACGGCCCGGGCCTCGCGGGTGCGGGCGCCGACGGCGGGCTCGCCGGTGCGCAGGTCCCACAGCTGCCAGGGTGTGAGGTTCATCAGCGCGTCCGTGTACAGCGCGGCCACGTCCGCGTCGTCCGGGGCGAGTTCGTGGACGGCGGCCATGCGGTCGGCGTACGGCACGTTCCACACCGCGCAGTCCTCGGCGGGCTCGGCCTGCGGATAGCGCAGGCGCAGGGCGTCGATCAGGGCCCGCTCGACCGGGGTGGCCCGGTCGGCCGCCTCCCGGTGCGCGGACTCGACGGCCGCATGGGTCCGCTCGACGGTCCGAACCAGGTCCCGGTCGTCGAAGAACTCCCAGGGCTTGTTGTAGTTGGGGCCGAGCGCGTAGGCGATGCCCCAGTGGGCCATCGCGCAGTCCGGGTCGGCGGCGGCCGCCTTCTCGAAGCAGGCCACAGCCTCCTCGTGATGGAAGGCGTACGTCCACACCAGGCCGCGGTCGAACCAGAGTTGGGCCTCGGCGGAGTCGGTGGTGACGGGCCGGCCGTGAGAGCCGAGGTCGTAGTACTCCATGCGCCGCTCCTCGCACTGCGCGCTGTGCTGTACGGAAGTCGAATTCTGCCGGAGGAGGGGGCCCTTCGGGCGCGCGCGAGGCGATCTGTGCCCCGAACGAACAGAGGTGCCGGAGAGGGGACTTGGGAACGGTCAGTCCTCTCTCCGGCACCGGAGGCCGGGCGGCGCTAAGCCGTCACACACGGAAGATCTCGAGGAAGCTGCTCCAGAAGCCCTTCTTGGCCGGCTTCTGCGATGCGGGTGCGGGTGCCGGGACACGCGCCGCCTGCTGGGGCTGCTGGACGACGGTCGGGCGGGGCGCGGTGGGCACGCCGTACGCCGATGCCATCCGGGTGGCCGGGGTGGGGCTGAACCGGACGGGGAGGGTGGCCAGGGCGCGGTGGAAGGGGCCGGGACGCCACTGCAGTTCCTGGGCCGGGACGCTCAGGACCAGGTCGGGCAGCGCGTTGAGGATCAGCTCGATGGCGGTGACCGCGATGACCTGGGCCGGGCTCTTGGCCGGGCAGGCGTGCGGGCCCGCACCCCAGGCGAGGTGGGCCCCCCGGCTGTGGGCCTGGCCCGAGGAGGCGAGCGCGGGGTCGCTGTTGGCTCCGGCGAAGCTGATGACCAGGGGGGAGTTCGCCTGGACCACCACTCCGCCGAGGTCGACGTCCTGGAGCGGGAAGTGCGTCGCGTAGTTGGCGATGGGCGGGTTGTTGAGCAGGACGTGGTCGAGGGCGTCCTCGATCTGCATGCTCGGACCGTCCCCGCCGTCCCGGTCCAGGAGCAGGAGCAGGGCGTTGGCGATGAGGTTGCGCTCGGGCTCCACACCGGCGCCGATCAGCATCACCAGCTGGTCCTTGAGCTCCTCGTCGCTGAGCCCGGCGGGGTGCTGGACCAGCCAGGAGGTGATGTCGTCGCCGGGTTCGCGGCGCTTGAGGGAGACCAGCTCCATGAAGCAGGCGGTGAGTTCCTCGCTGGCCTTCAGCGCGTCCTTGCCGTCGAACATGTCGGCCATCGCGCTCGTGACCCGGTCGCCGATGGCGGCGGGGCAGCCGAAGAGCTTGTTGATCATCAGCATCGGCAGCAGCTTGGCGTAGTCGTTGATCAGGTCCGCCCGGCCCCGCTCGCTGAACTGGTCGATGAGGTAGGCGGCGATCGGCTCGACGTCGCGGCGGATGCGGGTGACGTTGAGGCGGTCGAGGCTCTCGGTGACCGCCTTGCGCAGCCTGAGGTGCTGGGCGCCGTCGGTGAACAGGCAGTTGGGCCGGTAGGCCATCATCGGCAGGACGGGGCTGTCGAGGGGGACCCGGCCGTCGTTCAGGGCCGTCCAGCGGCGGCCGTCGCGCGCGAACAGGGTGGGGTTCTGGAGGACGCGCAGGGCGGTCTCGTGGTCGACGACCAGGGTGGCGTCGACACCGGGGGCGAGTTCGACCGGGCCGGCGGGGCCGTGCGCCCGGAGGTAGTCGTAGACCTTCTGCGGGTCGGCCGCGAAGGAGCCGTCGTACATGGGGCATCTGGCCGCACCGGTGGCGGCCGTGTCGTGAACGTCCATGTGGGTGTCCTTTGGTGGCCCGGACCGTGCGGCCCGGGCGGGGAGTGGTGGTTCAGGCGGCGCGGTCGAGCAGGTGACGCACGAGCGCGATCAGGGCACGGGCGGAGGAGCGCTGGTCACGGGCGTCGCAGTAGATGACGGGAGTGTCCGGAAGCAGGTCGAGGGCTTCGCGGATCTCCTCCTCCTCGAAGTGGCTGGTCTGCGAGAAGGTGTTGACGGCGATCGCGTACTCGAGGCCGTACTCGTCGATCAGGTCGATGACCGGGAACGTCTCCTCCAGTCGCGAGGGGTCGACCAGGAGCAGGGCGCCGAGCGCGCCGCGGGCCATGTCCTCCCACAGCTGCATGAAGCGCTGCTGTCCGGGGGTGCCGAACAGGTACAGCACCAGCTCGTCGCTCAGCGTCAGCCGGCCGAAGTCCAGCGCCACGGTGGTGGTCGCCTTCTCCGGCGCCCCGCGCAGGTCGTCGACGTGCACGGACGCCTGGGTCATCTTCTCCTCGGTGCGCAGAGGAGTGATCTCCGACAGGGACCCGATGAAGGTCGTCTTGCCCACGGCGAAGTGTCCGACCACCAGGATCTTCGCGGCGGTGGTCACGTCGGCGGACACGTAGATGGAGCCGTTCGCCCCGGGGTCAGCCGATGTTGAGGGTTTCGAGTCCATGCAGAACCTTCTCGAGTATCGCTCGGGGGACGTGCTGGGCGGGGGCCGGTTCAGCGCGGCGCAGGAGGTGCCCCTGTTCGAATAAATCGGACAGCAGCAGTCGGGCCACGCCGACGGGCAGGCCCAGATGACCGGCGACTTCGGCGACCGAGAGGTAGCCGCCCGAACACAGCTCCCAGATGGCCCGTACCTCGGGGCCGGCCCCGAGCGGCAGGGTCCGGTCGGGGGCCAGGCACACCAGGGTGTGCAGGGCCAGGTCGTCGTCGGAGGGCAGACGGCGGCCGCCCGTGATGACGTAGGAGCGGACGAAGTCGCTGGTTACCGGAGCGTCCTCGCCTGGCCAGGTCATGCGTCTGCGCCGGTGTGCTGGCGCGGGGTCGCGCTCATCGCCTTGGTCAGCGCGCCCACCGTCTTCTGCATCCGGATCGACATGGCCTCCATGTCGACGTCCAGGGCGGTCGAGACGGCGAGGTAGGAGCCGCTGCCCCCGGCGATGAGGAAGATCCAGCCGCCGTCGAACTCGATCAGTGTCTGCTTCCACAGGCCCTTGCCGCCGCCCACGAAGGGGGCGACGCTGCGGCACAGGGACTGCAGCGAGCTCATCGCGGCGGCGTTGCGCTCGGCGTCGTCACGGACGATGCCGTCGGACCGCTGCATCAGCAGGCCGTCCGCCGAGACGAGGATGGCGTGGCGGGCTCCGCGTACCTCGAGCACGTCGTTCAGCACCCACGACAGGTCGGGATTCACTGGTTCTGAGGTCCTTCCGTGTTGTCCGAGTCCCGCCCGAGCAGGGTTCCGCGAGCGAATGCCTTGAGCCGTGAGGCGGTCTCCTCGCCGGCCGCGTCCAGGTCGGGCACCTCGGCCCTGGGCGTGGCGACCATGGAGACGGCGCCGTTGCGGCGGCGACGGCGCTTGGGCAGGCCGCCGGCCGTCTGTCCTACGACGAGGGAGGCGACGGGGGTCGGCTTGGCCGCCACGGGCTCGCCCTCCTGGTCGTCCAGTTCGACGGGCGCGGGTGCGGGCACGTCCGCCGTCAGGAGGTTCTCGGGCACCCGGACCACGGCACGCACGCCGCCGTACGGGGAGACCGCGTCGACGGAGACGTGGAACCCGTAGTGGGCGGCGAGCTTCCCGGAGAGGGCGAAGCCGAACTTGGGCGGGTCGCCGAGGCTCGTGATGTCCACGGATCCGCCGGTGGTCAGCAGGGACGCGGCGCGGGCCTTGGTCTCCTGGTCCATGCCGAGACCGGCGTCGTCGACGATCAGGCAGATCCCGGTGGGAACGGCCTGGATGTTGATCTCGACGGGGGTGCCGGGGGCGCTGTACTTGGTGGCGTTGTCCAGCAGTTCGGCCAGGACCATGGCGACCGGCTCGACCGCGCGGCTGGTGATCGCCACGTTGGCCTGCGAGTGGACCTTGACCCGCTCGAAGTCGCGGATCCGCCCCTGGGCGCTGCGGGCGACGTCGTACACCGAGGCGTCCCGGTCACGCCGGCCGAGCCAGCCGCCGCAGAGCACCGAGATGCCCTTGGTACGGCGGCTGAACTGGCTGCCGGTGTGGTCGACCAGCATCAGGTCGGCGAGGACCGCGTGGTCGTCGCCGTACTTCTGCTGGAGTCCGTCGAGCAGGGCCAGCTGCTCCTCGGCCAGGGTCGCCAGGGTGCCGACGGCCGACTTCAGGGTCGCCTTGGTGGCCGACTCGGCGTCCTTGCGCACCTCTTCCAGATCCGCGGCGTGCCGTGCGCTCACGGACGAGTAGGTCGTCTGGAGCTCGGCGAGCTGACCTCGCACACCCGCCATGTCGCCGTGCAGTTTGTTGTTGTTCGCGCGGAGCTGGATGTTGGTTCTCCGTGCGCGCATCACTGCGAGAATCGCAGCGATGAGTACCACGAGCAGGACCCACAGGAGTGGATCTTCGAACAATGACGTCATGAGACTCTCTTCAAGTCGCCTCGCGTCGGGAGACTGACCGTGCATGGGACCCCGGAAATGCCCGTCGCCGTGCGGCGCGGACGTTACCGGCGGACCAACCGTCACTCCTTCACGATGGGGCCGTTTTGGCTGTCCCCCGTACGCGCGTATGACGCGTCATCAGCCTACTGAAAAGTGTAATGATCTTATCAGCCATCACAGTGTCAACAGGCGTACCAGGCGCCACACTTGAGGACTCTCCACAAAGATCCCGCAAAGGACTCATCCACGCCGGGCGGGGGTGGTGGTCGCCGCGGTGGCGGTCCGCAGGGGATCCCCCTGTTCCGGCCGCTCGCTCATGATCAACGGGCGCAGCCTACCAAGGCCTCCTGCGTGCTGCCGCGCCCACCGACGCGCCGGCCGTCACCGAGTTGCTCAACGAGCTCGACCGGATCGAGATCGGGCGGCCCGAGACGGATCTGCACACGGTGGAGTCCGATCTGGGGCACCCCGAGACCGACCCCGACCGCGACTCGTGGCTGGCCTTCGACGGACCGCGCCTGGTGGCGTACGCCCTGGTGTGGGACGACTCCAAGGGCGAGCGCGTCAACGTCGACCACTATGTGCTCCCCGACCATCAGCAGGCCGGTGAACTCCTCTTGGAGGCGGCCGAGACCAGGGCGCTGGAGAAGGCCCGGGCGAACAGCGCCTCCCGGGCCGTGCTGCATCTGCACCTCAACGCGGCGCCCACGACCGACCTCGCGCTGCTGCGGGCGCGCGGGTGGTCGGTCGTACGCCGCCATCACGTGCTGGAACGGGCCCTGCGGGCCGACGAGGACCTGGCGCCCGGCCGCCCGCGGGCGTACGGGTGCGGGACTGCTCCGACGAAGCGGACCGGAAGCAGGCGCACGCCCTCCACCAGGCCGCCTTCACCGAGGACTTCGGCTTCCAACCGCGCCCGGTACGAGCGGTGGCTGGACAGCATCCAGGCCGACAAGCTCGACTGGTCCCTGGTGTGGCTCGTCTCCACCGAGGACCTCGGAGACGTCGGTCTGCTGATCGCCCGCGACAGCCGCGAGGCCATGGGGTGGATCCGCAGCGTCGGAGTCGTCCGCGAGGCCCGCGGCCGGGGCCTCGGAGGGCTGCTGCCGCGGCAGGCCTTCGCGGCGTTCGCTGCCCGGGGACGGGACACCGTGGGGCTCAGCGTGGCCACCGAGAACGCCACCGGGGCCCCCGCGTTGTACGCGCGCAACGGAATGTCGGTCCGTTACGCCGTCGACACCTGGGAAATCGTGCTGAGTTGAACGCGTATGACTACGGGAAATCGCTATTGGTTCTCGCCGCGCAACAATGCGCAGACGAAGTTCTCTTGAATGGCGCGCATTCTCCCCAACTGTTTCGCGTCGGAGGACCGGGTTATCTGAGCGGTTACCGAGAAGGTCAGTGAACGGCGGCCGTCGGGGGTGGCCGCGATCAATTGCGTATATCCGAGCGTGTTACCGGTGTGTCCGAGGACCACACCGCAGCGCGTCTCGTACCGGAAGAGTGCCAGGCCCGCGGAGTTGCGTCCCGGTCCGGCGGGTTCGGACGCGCCGCCCTCGACCCATCGCCGTTGCTGCTCCACGACCGGCCCGCCGTACAGCCGTCCGCCGGCGTATTCCCGGATGAAGCGGGTCATGTCGGCCGGCGTGGAGACGATGCCTCCGGAGGCCCAGACGCCCGACATGCCGATGACCTCGCTGACGTCCTGCGGGGCCGCGGGCGAGCTCACGTCGTAGCCGTGCAGATAGGGCTTCGGCATCCGATTGCCCTGCGGCAGGCTGGTGGAGTGCAGTTGGAGCGGCTCCTGGACGATTTCCCGCAGGAGTTCCTCGTACGGCCTGTGGGTCGCCGCCTGGGCCATGAGCGCTACGGCGATGTTGTCCGAGTTGGAGTAGCGGTACTGCGTGCCCGGCTTGAAGAGCAGGGGTTGACCGGCGACGTAGTCGAGCAGGCGACGGGAGTCGAAGTGGTGGAGGGGGTCGGCCCGCAGCTCGTCGAGGAACCGGTCACTCCGGGAGTAGTCCGGCAATCCGCTGGTGTGGCTGAGGAGTTGACGAAGCGTCACAGACGCCCAGGCGCCGGGGAGTTGGGGAAGCCTCTTGCCGAGCGTGTCGTCCAGGCGCAGAGCGCGCCGGTCGACCAGGGTCAGGGCCACCGCCCCGCTGAAGGCCTTGGCCGTGCTCGCGATGCGCATGTGGTCGTCGGTGCCGGGCGGGCGGCCCGTGCGGACGTCGGCGACGCCGGCGCGCACGACTCTGGTCCCCTTCTCGCTCCGCAGGACGGCGATGGCTCCGGGCGGGCCGCCCGAGCGGTGCACGAACTCGTCGAGCTGACGCTGAAGCGTCTGGTCACCCGATGGATCGGCGGTGGCACCGGCCGTCGTCGGGGCCAGCGCGGCGAGACAGACCGCCAGGACGGATGCCGCTCGCAGGCGGGGTCGGCGTAGAGACATGGGGGCTCCCGGAGATGGGACGTCCTGGCCCGTCAGGCCGCGCCGGGAGCCACGGTCCCCTGCTTCCCGGGCTGCCGTACATGGACCAGTGGCAGGGCCACGGAGTGGTGCCGTGAATTCACCCCGCCGGGATCAGCGGCCGCCCATGGTCAGCCTGGTTTGCGGATACACCTACATCTTCCGAGCGGCCGCGGGGGTACGGTCCGAATTCGGTTTCGCAGACCAAGAATAACCACGTCGATTTCGAGGTGCCATGTCAGCCACGGTCAGGCACTGGCAGTGGCTGTCCGCCGGTGGAACCGCGCGGCGGACAGCCACTCCGCTTCTCATTCGTGCCGGTCGATCACATCGAACGGCGGCTGGTGCGTCGCAGGAGCACGAAACCGGAGATCAGGAGGATCGCGCCGAGTGCGGCCGGCCACAGCTGGGTGCCGGTCTCGGCGAGGCTGCTCTGACTGCCCTGGGGTTCCGGCTGTGCGGCGACCGGGGGCTGAGCGACGGCAGCGGGGGCGTCGGTGACGGTGTCGTCCTGGGGGCTGGGCTGGGTCGTCCGGTCGTTGCCGATTCCGCTCCCGTCACCGGTGCCGGTGCCGGTCTCGTTCTTGGGCGAAGGGGCGGTCGTGCTGTGGGCGGTGGGTGAGCTGTAGGTCTTCGGCTCGTTGTCGGCGGGGGCGGTCGTCTGCTCCCCTGCGGGGGCTTCGGCGGTCTGCGTCGGCTGCTGCTGCGGCTCGTCGCCGTTTCCGGGGGTGTCCTCGGAGCCGTTGCCGTTGTCACCGCCGTTGTCGTTGCCCGGGTTCTGGCTGGCGCCGGTGTCCGGGGCGGAGCCGCCACCGTTGCCATTGCCGTTGCCGCCGCCGTTGTCACCGCCGTTGCCGTTGTCGCCGCCGCCGTTGCCCGGGTCGTCCTGGCCGGTGCCCGCGCCGCACTGACGGCCGTCGTTGATGCAGCCGACCATCTGGTTCATCAGGTCCTCGTCGAAGACGTTGATGAAGTCGCCGTGGTCGGTGACGGGCTTGTGGAGCTGCTCCGGGAAGGAGTCGACCGCGAACAGCGGGGTCGTACGGCCGCCGTCGCCCAGGCTCGGCGCGTCGACGTCGTAGACGATCCGCTGGACCAGCTGCGGGATGGCCTCGAAGCCCTCCGGGCAGGTGCCGTCGTTCTGGGCGAACGCCACGTGTGTGCGGTGGTTGGCGCTGTCGATGTTGCGGCCGTCCCAGCAGCTCTGGAACTTGAAGGTACGCACCACGTCACTGCCCTGCGGGCACAGCGGGTACTTGTCCTTCAGCTGCCGGTCCTCGAACCCGGTGCAGCTCCAGGACGCGTTGGCGTTGGCGGTGCCGTTGACGAAGGCCTTGGCGTCGCCGGTGATGATGCGCAGCAACCGCGGCATCGCGGTGACCTTGCTGCGGGGGTTGCCCACGAACGTCAACGTCACCTCCTTGGGGGTGACGATCTGGCCGGCGTTGCCCTCGATGCCACCGCCGGGCGAGTTGGCGTCCTGCTCCTGCGTTCCGTTCTGGAGCCGGATCACGGGCCAGTAGTACGTGGACTTGTCGCCCTGGTCGACACAGCTCGTCTCGGCGTTCGCCAGGTCCTGGTCGCTCGCGAAGGCGGTGTTGGACTGGTTGCCGATGTAGTCGTGGAAGTGGTGGGCGCCGTTGGAGACACCCGGGGCGACGATGACGTTGTCCGAGTTGAACAGGCCGTTCGCGTTCACACCGCAGCTGGTGACGAAGGTGCCACGAGAGGCGTCGCCCTGAGCCTGCGGCGCCTGCGCGGTGGACGGAGCGGTGTTGATGTCGGCGTAGTCCGCGGCGACGGGGCCGTTGCCCGCCTGCCCGCCGTTGCCCTGCTGGCCGCCCTGGTCCTGGCCGTCGCCCTGCTGGCCGTCGCCCTGTTGAGCGCCCTGGTCCTGACCGTCGCCCTGCTGCTGGTTCTGACCGTCGCCGTTCGCGTTCTCGGGCTGGTTCTCGGTCTCGCGCAGGGTGCAGCCGGCCATGTCACCGAGTCCGTCCGGCTGCTCTCCCGCGCCTTCGAGCGCGGCGCTGATGCGCTGGATCGTGGCGGCGCGGTTCTCCTGGAGCGGATCGACGATACGGCTCTGCGCGGACTCGCGGTCCTGCACCGACGGGTCCTGGAGTCGCTGGTATGCCTCGGCTATCTGCTGGTCCAGCAGGGCGAGTTCCTTGTCGACCTCCGCCCTCGACCCGTCCGGGACGCTGGTGAGCGTGTCCCCGACGTCCGGGCAGTCGATCGTGACCGCTCCCCACGACGTCTGCTGCGGCGTGCCGCTCTCGGTGGCGGATGCGTACACATTCGCCGCGACCAGGCCACCACCCCCGAGCATCAGGGCCACTGCGGCGAAGGTCGCACGTCGTGCGCCTGTCGGTCGTCTGCGATTGTTGCGTCCCACGGAAGTACTCCTGCGCGTGTCGGCTCTCCGGGCATGCAAATCCCTCGCCCCATACGGACGGCGGGCCCCTCGCGTTCAAGCACCTCGGAAATTCACAGCACTCTCATACGGAACACAGGGTTCCACACCCCCCCCGAACCTCCGTGCAGGGAAAACGAGATGACTCGCCCACATCTGCGCCCTTACGGTTCTCGCCATGAACAGCACGGGCACCGGGCGCCTCCTGAACGTCGTGGACGTCGAGGCCACGTGCTGGCCCGGCTCCCCTCCCCCGGGTGCGGTGGGCGAGATCATCGAGATCGGACTGACGGTGGTGGACCTGTCGACCGCCGAGCGCGTCGAACGGCACCGGATCCTGGTGCGGCCCGCCCGGTCCGAGGTCAGCGACTTCTGTACGGAGTTGACGGGCCTCACGCAGGAAGAGGCCGAAGGGGGCCTGTCCTTCGGGGAGGCGTGCCGACTGCTGGCCGCCGGACACGCCTCGGGGGTGCGGCCGTGGGCGAGTTGGGGCGACTACGACCGTCACCTGTTCACCCGGCAGTGCGGGGCCACGAGGACGCCGTATCCCTTCGGCCGCCGCCACACCAACGCCAAGGCGGTCTTCACCGAGGTGCACGGCCTGCGCAAGCGCCCCGGCATGGCGCAGGCCCTCGGAATCGCCGGGCTGCCGCTCGAAGGACGGCATCATCGCGGCGAGGACGACGCGTGGAACATCGCGGCGCTCGTCCTGCACCTGGCGGCGCGGGACGGCTGGCCACCGGAATGAGCGAGCCCGTCACCGAGCCGGCGACACCCTCGTCGTGACCGCCTCCGTGATCATCCGGTCCGGGCACTCGCGGCGCTGCAGCGGGTCCCGAGGACGATGACCGTCTACGACACCACGGTCACCGGCGTCCACCGCCCCGCCGCCGAACTGGCCGAGATGTGCTGGATCACCGGCCAGGAGCCCGACCTCCCCCGGGCAGCCGCCGTGCACGACCACGTCCTGTCGCTGCTCCGGTCCCGAAAGCTCCTCGACTGAGGCGCCACCCGGCCGGGCGCCGCGGCACCGCGTCGCCCGAAGCCCGACGCATCCTCCGGCCGACGGCCGACGCTTCGGTCCAACCGTGGGCCGAGGTACCCCTGATCACCGACCGACACGAGTCGACGTGGCCCCGGCCGCAGACCGACACCCCCACCGGCCGAGGGCCGGCCCGTCCTGTCACCGCAGGCCAACCGCCCACCGGCCCATGCCGACCTGTTCCCCAGGCGGAGCCCGACGCCCCCGCTCGCAGACGCCCTCCGCCCAAGCCCGGCGTACCGCCGTGTCGAAGCCCGCCCCCCGGGTACTCGGGGCTCGCCGTCACGGCCCTCCGGTGTGGGCCGACCAGGAAGGGGACACTGATGACGCAGCACGCCGACGACGACGTCACCCGCCACGGGGGCGTCGCCGGACTGCGACTGGCGACCGAGAGCGCCGCCGACGCGCTCGCCTCGAGTCTGCCTGTCGACCGCAACCAGGCGATCCTGGAGGCGGCCAAGCAGGTCGGCGCGATCCTGAAACGGGAAGGGCACCCGTTCGCGCTCGCGGGCAGCGTCGCCGTCTACGCCCACGGCGGCGCCCAGAATCTTCAGCACGACGTCGACTTCGCCATCCTCCCCGAGGACGCGCAGGCCGTGGCCGAGACCCTCGGCAAGGCGGGTCTGCAGGTCCGGACGCCTCCGGAGGACTGGCTGCTGAAGGCCGACTGCATGGGCCAGCAGGTCGACCTGATCTTCGAGCTGGCCCACCAGCCCGTCAGCACGGATCTGCTGGCGCGGGCCGACGAACTCTCGGTGGACTCGGTGCTCATGCCCGTGCTGTCCCCGACCGACCTGCTGCACAGCCTGCTGTCCGCGTTCTCCGAGCACCACTGCAACTTCGGTGCCGTACTGCCGATCGCCCGCGCGCTGCGGGAGAAGGTCGACTGGGAGGCCGTACGCCGGGGCTGCGGGGACGCGCCGATGCCGGACGCGTTCTTCTACTTCCTGGAACGCCTGGAGGTCATCGAGCCGAGGACGACGGAGGGACGGCCATGAGCGAGCCTCTGACGCAACGCTCCGAGGACAACGAGGAAGAGAACATCGAGTACCGCGTCGCCCACCTGCGCGACCGGCTCGCCGCGGAGGAACTCGGCGAGCTGGGCGTCCGCGCCGAGGTGCGGGCCGGGGCGGTCGTCGTCACCGGCACGGTGCCGTCCGCGCAGTGCCGGGAGACCGTGCTGCGGACCGTCCGCGAGGAGCTCGCCGGGCTCGCCGTGCACACCGACGTGGTGGTGGCGGAGACCGCCACGCCCGATCATGCGGAGGAACTGCCGTGATCCGTGTCGCCGCCGTGGGGGACATCCACATGGGACTCGAGAGCCAGGGCGTGCTGCGTCCGGCCTTCGACACGCTGCCCGACTGCGCCGACCTGCTCCTGCTGGCCGGGGATCTCACCCGGCACGGCACTCCGGAGGAGGCCCGGGTGGTGGCTCAGGAGGTCCGGGACCTCCCGGTGCCGGTCGTGGCGGTCCTCGGCAACCACGACCACCACGACGAGCAGCCCGAGAAGGTCGCGGCCCTCCTGGAGGACGCGGGCGTGCGGGTGCTGGAGGGCGAGGGGACGGTCGTGGAGTGCGGCGACACGCGCGTGGGCATCGCCGGCACCAAGGGGTTCGGCGGCGGGTTCGTGGGCCGCAGCGCCGGGGAGTTCGGCGAGCCGCTGATGAAGGAGTTCGTACGGTACTCACGGCGCTGCGCGGACGGTCTGCGCACCGCGCTGGAGGAACTGGAGCGGCAGGGCTGCGGGACGCGGGTCGCGCTCACCCACTTCTCCCCCGTCGCCGACACGCTCGCCGGTGAGCCGCCGGAGATCTATCCGTTCCTCGGCAGCTATCTGCTGGCCGAGGCGATCGACACCGCGGGGGCCGACCTGAGCGTGCACGGACACGCCCACGCGGGCACCGAGCACGGCGTGACGGCCGGCGGCGTGCGGGTGCGGAACGTCGCCCAGCCCGTGATCCGGCGAGCCTTCAACGTGTACCACCTGCACGCCGACTGACGGCCCGGCCCTTCTTCGACCTCGGACTCCGACTCAGACGCGGGCGGAGGCCCGGTCGTGGCCCTCCCACGCCTCGTCCCGCAGCTCGGGGCGCAACAGGACCTCCACCGCGGTGCGGGCCAGCGCCTCCGCCGCCGCCAGCATCACCTGCCGGGCGCGCTCGGAGCCGGCCGCGACGGCGAACTCGGGGGTGTGGTCCGAGCCGTCCTCCTCCATGATCGCCACGAAGGGGTGGATGGCGGGCACCCGGCCGCTGACGTTGCCGGCGTCGGAGGAGCCCAGGTAGACGCCCGGGGCGGGCGGTGTCATCTCGATGCCCGTGTCCGCGAGGTGCCGGGCGAACCGGGCCGAGAGCGCCGTGCTGTCCCGGAAGTGCTCGTAGCGCGGCGTGGCCCGTTCCACCGTGACCGTCGTGCCGGTGGCCCGCGCCACCCCTTGGGCGCAGGTCAGCAGCTCCCCCGCCAGGTCCTCCAGGGCGGCCGTCGTCACCGCGCGCAGTCCGAACAGGCCCTCCGCGTACTCGGGGATGATATTGGTCGCCTTGCCGCCGTCCGTGACGATGCCCTGAACGTGCGAGCCCTCGGGGAGCCTGCGCCCGAGCACGGCCAGCGTGTTGAACAGCTGGATGAGCGCGGCGAGCGCGTCGACGCCCTCGGTGGGGTTCCCGGTCGGGTGGGCGGCGCGTCCGCGGAACGCGACCCGGTACTGGGCCTGCGCGGTCAGCGGTGCCCACTGCCAGTTGTGCACACCGGGGTGGAACATCAACGCCGCGTCGACGTCGTCGAACACCCCGGCGTCGGTCTCGGCGACCTTGCCTCCGCCGCCCTCCTCCGCGGGCGTGCCGATGGCCCACACGGTGCCCGCGTCCCGGTCGAGCACGGCACGGGCGGCCAACGCCGCGCCCAGGCCGGCCGCGGCGATCAGGTTGTGGCCGCAGGCGTGGCCGAGGCCGGGCAGGGCGTCGTACTCCAGCATCAGGGCCACCGCGGGGCGGGCCCTGGTGCCGGAGCGTGCGGTGAAGGCGGTGGGGAGTCCGGCGACGTCCCGCCGCACCTCGAACCCCGCCCATTCCAGTTCCCCGCACAGCAGTGCGGCCGCCCGGTGCTCCTCGAAGGCGTACTCCGGGTCGGAGTGCAGCATCCGCGCCATGTCCCACAGCCGGTCCGCCCGTGCGGCCACCTCTCCGCGCACTCGCGCCAGCACCTCGTCCACGGCGTCGGTCACATCGGCCTCCTCGGAACGTCGTACGCCTGTGTCCTGGTGCGGGTTCCTTCCAGCGGGCCGCCTTACACCCGAGGTGCCGTCACCGGCTGAAACCGGCCGCCGGCGCGAGGACCTCTCGGAGCAGCGCGGTCTCCGTGCTGATCGAACAGTCGTCCCCACGGGTTCCGGCAAGCCTGTGACCAGGCGTAGAGAGCACGGCACAGGGCACCCGGGGGGCGGAGGTGAAAGAACATGGGACACGGAGGAAACGTCATCGACGAGCTGGTGACCGATCACCGCGAGGTCGAGGAACTGTTCGGGAAGATCGAGGCGCTGTCACCCGGCGAGAAGGACCGGAAGGTGTACGCCGACCAGGTCACCATGGAGCTGATCCGGCACTCGGTCGCGGAGGAGGAGTACCTCTACCCGGCGGTCCGGGAGCACCTGGTCAACGGGAACACCATGGCCGACCGGGAGATCGAGGACCACTCCAAGGCCGAGCAGCTCATGAAGGACCTGGAGGGCTGCGAGGCGGACGATCCCGAGTTCGACCGGCTGGTGGGCGAGCTGATGGGCGAGGTCCGCTCGCACATCGCCGAGGAGGAGGAGACCCTCTTCCCGCAGCTGCGTGTCGCGTGCTCGGACGAGGAGCTGGACAAGCTGGGCGACCAGGTGCGCCGCGCCAAGAAGATGGCGCCGACCCGCCCGCACCCGTCGGCTCCGGACACTCCTCCGGCGAACAAGCTGCTCGCTCCGGGGGCCGGCCTGGTCGACCGGCTGCGGGACGCGCTCTCGGGCCGCGGCAAGCAGGACTGAGGTCCGGGGACAGGAAACAGCAGGGGCGTCGGCCGACGCCGCCGTAATCGATCCTCGCGGCGCCCGCCGTCAGGCGACGAGCGCCTCGTCCGAGCCCAGCCGGTTCACTAGCTCGCCCCGGTGCAGGCCCGCCACCGGGGCGAGCAGGTCCGGATGGCGGAGCAGGGCGGCGGCATTCCGGTCCGTCGCGTCCGGGGCGAGCAGACGACGGAACGCGGCCGGTGAGCCCGTCGTGTGCTCGCCCTCCGCTATGTCGGCCACCGCTCGCTCGGCCAGTTCGGGGTCGCTGAGCAGACAGGCCGCCCAGCTGGCCACGACCTCGTCCACCCAGGTGCGCCAGGCGTGCTCCTCGGCGTCCCGGCCGATGGTGACGTCCGCGCCGGTGACCCAGTCGAGACGCGCGGAGCCGCCCGGCCCCGCCATCCCGACGAGCGCGGCGTCCATCGCCGTCGGATAGCGCAGCCACGCGGCGACCGTCACGGCCTGTCGCGCCTGCACCTCGCACAGCGCGGCGGCCAGCGCACCTCCCGCCGACGGGTAGGCGCGGGTCAGCCAGTGCGCGGTCGCCGCGATGACCGGGGAGAGATCTGCTTGCACTGGCGGGCCGCCCGAGGGACTGGTGGGAGAGGGGACTGCGCGAACGGTAGCCCGCGCTCCCACCGGGACGACATGGCTCCGGCCTCACCCGGCACGTGGCTTCGGCCACACCGGCCCCCTCGCGCGCCTACGCCTCCAGCCAGAACCGGGTGCGCCTCAGCCACAGATCCAGCAGCTCCGAGTCCCCTCGCGTCCCGACACCGGGCGCCGGGCGGGCGTAGAGGAACAGGAGCAGGTCCGTCACGGGCCCGTGCACGCTGACGGTGGTCGCGCCGGCCCCGCGCCGCCACACCGGCCGCTGTCCGCCGAGGTCGAGCAGCCACTCCCCCGCCGCCCCCGCGTCCAGGCCCACGGTCCGCCCGTGCCCGAGCAGCCCGGGCACACCCGGCAGGGGCTCGTAGGCCTCGGGCACGGTGGAGAATTCCAGCCACTCCTCCACGGCGTCCACCGCGAGGTACTCCTCGACCAGGAACTCCGCCCCGGTCACGAGCGCCGCGTCGGCCCGGTGCAGCAGCGTCTCGTAGGTCATGCGCCGGGCCCAGAACATCGCGGACTGCTGGACCAGTTGCTCGTCGGCGGGGGTCCACACCGGCACGTCGGGCCCGGCCGCACGCAGGGTGCCGGCCAGCCTCCTGGCGCCCTCGGCGAGCCGGCCGCCGAGCTCGGAGTCGTCGAGGCCGGCGTAGGAGGCAGGGTCGTTGACCGAGTGGTCGTCGACGGGACCGGTGGCCCGGGTCCGTACGATCTCCTCCGCCCAGCAGTGATCGCCGCCCACGTGCCGCAGCAACCGGCCGAGGTCCCAGCCGGGGCAGGTGGGCACCGCGAGGGTCGGATCGGCGCCCTTGGCGTGGCGGGCGAGCAGGTCGGTCTGGGCGACGATCGCGTCGCAGTACTCGTCGAAGGCCAACAACGCTTCCCCCATCGCTGCACGATTCGTTGTTCCTGCCACCTAACCTGACTCCTTCGAGCACCACCACTGAACAGAGGGAGAGACGGCCATGCCGGTCAGGGCGGGGAACACGTGGCTTCGGATGGCCCATGTGGCGTTGCTGGCGGGTGTGCTGACGGGATGTTCGGAGGCCGCCGAGGGGGACGGCTCCACAGGGTCCGCGCTGCCGTCGGCCAGGGCACGGACGTCCGCTCCTGAGGGCACGGCCGCGAGCAGCGGGGGCTCGGTCGGCGCCGCGGGCTCGGCGTGCGAGCTGCCCGTCACCTTCGACACGGCGAAGAGCTGGAAGGCCGAGGCGGTGACGGCGCCTCTGAGCCAGGGGCCCGTCAGCTTGGCCTGCGAGATCGACGCGAAGCCCGCGGGCAACATCGGCTTCCTCCGCGTATGGGCCGGAAAGCCCGGTGACGCCGACGCCCGGGCCGTGCTGGAGGCCTTCGTCGCGGCCGAGGACGGGGTGGGCGAGGAGAAGTACAGCGCCTTCACGTCCGGTGGCCTCTCGGGGGTGAGGGTCGAGTACCTGTACACGAGCGAGCTCCTGGAGGAGACCAAGAAGGAGAGAGCCTTCGCCGTCACGACCGCGGACGGGCCGGTGGTGGTGCACCTCGGGGGCCTCGACACCGATGAGCACGAGGAGATGCTCCCGGCGTACGAGCTCGCGCGGCGCACCCTGCGCGCCGCCTGAGCCGGGGATGTGAGCCAGGCCTTGAAACAGAAGTCCGGGGCCGCGAAGTGTCGCGCGGCCCCGGACTCAGGAAGTGGTGGAGCCGGTTACGCCGGTACCACCTCGGGTCCCAGCATCGGGTGGCGCGCCGTGATCTCCTCCGACACGGCGAAGGCACCGGTGAGCGCGAGGGCGTGCGGCACCAGCGCGGCGACGGTGGCCTCCAGGACCTCCGGCAGATACCGGACCTGCTCGGCGGTCAGCCGCTCGTGCGCGAGCAGTTCACCGCTGTGCGCGGCCACGTAGCGCAGGGCGAACAGCCGGTGGAGGTGCTCAAGCAGCAGGGCCACCTGCGGGTCGGCCACCTGCGCGGCCGCGGCGAGGAGTTCCTGTGCGGCCAGCCGGTGGACGTGGGCGTCGACCAGGGACAGCGCCGCGCCGGAGGCGCCGTTCCAGCGGTCCAGGGGCGAGCCGGCCCGTTTCGCGCGCAGCCGCACCCGGGCCCGCTCGTGGCGTATTCGCTCCAGGTCCCCCATCAGGTCGTGCAGGTGGGCCGGATCGTGCAGGCTCCGGGTAGCCGGGGGCACCTCGCTGGGCGGTCTCGGGGTGAAGCCGCCCAGCAGCATCTCCCCGGCCGCCTTGACCCAGATGACGGCGTTGTCGCCCTCCGCGGTGATCGTGCCCTCGTTGGCGGCGAGCTGTCCCGCGATCCCGTTGGAGAGCAACAGCCCCTGGGCGCCGCAGCGTTCCCGGCACTCGGTCATCACGGCGCGGGCCTGCCAGGTGATCCACCCCTTGGCCACGGCCACCAGCCGCTCGGCCTCCTCGCGCTCCTCCCCCTCCGCCCGCGCCCATCGCCGGACGACCTCACGCTGCAGCAAGGTGGCGGCGTAGGTCGTGGCGAGCGCCTCCACGAGCGGAGCGTGGTGGGTGCGGTGGGCGAACAGCGGGACCCGCTGACCGCTGGTCATGCCCGAGGTGACGCGCTGGTGGGCATGGCGCACGGCGACGGCCAGGGCGTGCCGCGTCACCCCGAGGCTGTAGGCGCTCATGCACAGCTTGCCCATGGTCACGCGGCCGATGGAACGCAGGAACCGTTTGCGGGGACTCCCCAGGCAGGAGACGAGTTCCCCCTCGTCCGTCAGCCTGCCGTGTTCACCCTGGAGCATGGCCGTCCGCGGCAGCCGCACCCCGTGGAAGGAGGTGGCGCAGTGGTCGACCGGGCTGCTCGCGGTCTGCGGCAGCAACTCCACTTCCACGCCCGGCAGATGTCGGCCGTTCGTGTCGGTAAGGGGGGCCAGGAAGAGGAAGACGCCCTGGTCCTTCCCGTCGATGACCAGACGGGCGGCAACCAGAGCGTCCTTGGGTCCGCCGGCCAGGGAGGTGTTGGGCATCCACTTGCGCGCTCCCCGCGTCGGGGTGGTGAGCACGAATCCGCCCGTGGCTGGGTCCAGGGTCGCGGTGGTCTCCAGCTGGGGGGCGTCGTTGCCGTGCGCCTGCTCGGTGCACAGGAAGGTGCCGATGCGTTCCATCCGCAGATAGGGGCCCAAGTCCCGGCCCTCGTGGTCGTGTTCGAGCAGACTGCCGAGGAACAGGTTGTAGTGGATGCTGGCGATCGTCGTCATGCCGGCGTCGACCACCCCGGCCCACTCGTGCAGGGCGCTCAGTGCGACCGGGTCCCGCGCCAGGGCCTGGGGGTCGGGCACGGCCGCGTTGACTGTGCGCAGGCGTTGATAGGACAGTTCCGTGCGCTCCTGGTGGGTGAGCCCCTCGTGGTAGGCGAACACGTCGGAGCTGAACAGCTGGCGCCAGGGTTCGTGGATCTCGTCCTGTGCGCCGAAGAGGAGGTGCCGGATCGCGGCCGTCTCGGTCAGCGGGGGTGTCGTTACGGGGAGTTGAGAGGTGATCACAGCGGAAACGTAGTCCGAGGCAGCCCCTGATCACATCATGATCATCACCACGATTGAACAGCCGCGGATGGTGGTAGTTACCCCTTAAACAGCCTCTCCAATACCACAAGCCACGATCTGCACAAGGGTGATTCCCCTCCCACACGGCACTTTACGCCCGTGTGTCGAAGCGACTTCGGTCACCCCATCGGGCGTGTCGCCCCTGGGGTGACCACCACCTGATCACCACCCGCTGACGCGGCTCCAGAAGGCCTGGACGACCGGCGCGCCCGCCGTCGCCCGCGTGCCGTCGACGACGTGGTAGCCGTGGTGCTGGGCCGCGGTGGCGCAGGCGTGGTTGGGCAGGACGCGCAGGCGGGTGCCGATCGGCAGCTCGGGCAGGGGGCTGCCGTCGCGGGCGGTGAGGGTGCCGTGTTCCTGGCTGGCGCCCGTCATGACCAGGCCCGGGACCGGATTGCCGTCGAGGTCGGCGACCAGGCCGTACCCCTGGTCCTGCGCCTGGGCCGCGGTGCCGCGGTCGCGGGACATGGCCATCCAGCCGCCGTCGGTGAGGATCCAGCCGTACTCGGGGCGGTGGCCGATGACGGTGACGACGACCGACAGGGCGAGGTCGTCGACGCGGCAGACACCGAGGCCGGCCATCACCAGATCGAAGAACACGTAGTTGCCCGCCCGCAGTTCGGTGACCCCGGTGAGGTCCTCGGCGGCATGGGCGGTGGGGGTTGAACCGACGCTGACGGTGGCCACGGGCAGGCCCGACGCGCGCAGCCGCTCGGCCGCGGCGACGGCGCTGTCGCGTTCGTTCCCCGCGGCCAGGCGCTGCTCCTCGGCGGTCCACGCGAAGTAGGACTCGCCCGCGTGGGCCAACACCCCGTCCAGGCAGCCCGCTTCGTGCAGGACGCGGCCGATCCCGGGAAGAGCGGGCGCGTCGAGCCTGAGGCCGCCGCGGTGACCGTCGCAGTCGATCTCGATCTGGGCGGGGACGGGAAGTCCGGCCCGGCGGGATGCCTCGGCGACGAACTCCGCCTGTTCCGCGCTGTCCAGCAGGACGCGCAGGGTGACCCCGCGTCGCAACAGGGCGACGACACGCGGGAGTTTGTGGGGGTCGATCCCCACGGCGTAGGTGATGTCGGTATAGCCGCCGTCGGCGAACGCCTCCGCCTCGGCCAGGGTGGACACGGTGACCGGGCAGGGCGGGCCGCCTTCGTGCAGGAGGGCGGCGACGTCGAGGCTCTTGGCCGTCTTCACGTGGGGCCGCAGGGTCACACCGAGCCGCTGGGCCCTCGCCGCCAGCCGCTCGACGTTGCGCCTGACCTTGTGGACGTCGACCACGGCGAAGGGGGTGTCGGGATCGGCCAGGGTCCGCGCGACGATGCTCGGGCTCACGGGGCTCGCAGGGCTCGCAGGGCTCGCAGGGCTCGCAGGATCTACGGGGTTCACAGGATTCGCGGGGCTCACAGGGAGATGTCCATCTTCTCGAGTAGGGCCAGGCCCAGATACAGGTCCTGCACTCCGATCCCGGAGCTGTCGAAGACCGTGATGTCGCTGTCGGCGGTACGTCCTTCGGCGCGGCCGGTGAGGACCTCCCCGAGCGGGGTGAGGACCGTGCCCGCGGGAGCCTGCCGGCACTCGCCCATGCGGCGGGCCTGCTCGGGCAGGTCGCAGAACACCCGGGCGCGGGCGAACAGTTCGGGCGGAAGTTCCCGCTTGCCGGGGGCGTCGGCGCCCATGCAGGACAGATGTGTACCGGGTCGGATCCACGAGGCTTCGAAAAGCGGCGGGGTGTCGGCCCGCGCGGTGGTGGCGGTGATGACCACGTCGGCCCGGGCGCAGGCCTCTTCGGCGCCCGCGGCACGGGCCGCGTGGCCTTGTGCGGTCAGCGCCGCCACCGTCCGCTCGGCGCGCTCGGCCGTACGTCCCACCACCAGGACCTCGCGGACGGCCCGGACCCGGCTGACGGCCCGCACCTCGTAGGCAGCCTGGTGCCCGGTGCCGAAGACCGCCAGGGTGGTGGCGTCCGGGCGGGCCAGCAGGTCGACGGCGAGGGCGTCGGCGGCGGCCGTCCGGTAGGCGTTCGCGGTGCCGACCTCCAGGACGGCCGCGAGCCTGCCGATCGTCTGGTCGAACAGCAGCAGAGTGGAGTGGTGGCGCGGCAGCCCGTGCTCGTCGTTCGCCGGCCAGTACGTGCCGATCTTCACGCCTGCGTGCGTCGCGGACGCGGACGGCTTGAGGGTGAACCGGTTGCGCGGATCGGATCCGTGCACGGCGAGCGAGGCGAAGACCGGGCCGTCCACCGTCGCGGCGAAGGCGGCGCGGGCCGCTGCCAGGGCCAGGTCCTCGTCGACGACCGCGGCGGTCCGCTCCTCGGTGATGTGCAACAGGGTGCGGGCGGCCGGTGGCGGGCCGGGGTGCGGTCCGGCGGAGGTCATGAGAGGTCCTTCACTTGCTGTAGTTGTAGACGGTCGCCCGGGACACGCCGAGCAGATCCGCGATGGTCTGCGCCGCGTCCCGCGAGTCGAAGTACCCGTCCCGGTGCAGCCGACGTACGAGCTCCTTCTTGTCCTGTCTGCTCAGGGAGCGTGGTGTGGCGGCGCGCTCCGCGGCCAACTCCTCCACTGTCCGGCGCAGTTCGCGCGTGGTGCGGTCCCGCAGGGTCTCCAGGGGCTGCTCGCGGTGCTCGGTGTCGGTGGCCACGAGGTTCGAGAGGGCGAGCGTCACGGGTGAGAGCACCGACACGTCGAGATTGAGACACAGGGCCGCGATGTACTCACCGGCCTTGTTCTTTATCCCGATGGACGTGCTCTTGGCCGGGCGGCCGTCGGGGAACCGGTTGGGGTAGTTCTGGATCACGCTCGGGTACTCCGGATCGGCGATGCGCGCCAGCCCCAGCTCCGTCGCGGAGTCCCCGACCCGGCGGCCGGAGAGGTTGTTCTCGATCGCCCGGATCGCCTGCCGCGGATCGCGCAGGTCGTGCAGCACCACCTCGCACAGACCGGGGAACATACGGCCGAGCGCGACAGCGATCTTCTCTGCCTCACCGATGAGGTGCTCGTCCGCACCGTCAACGACGCCTTTCACCATCGGGCTCCAGTCCAAGGACTCAATAGACTGATTGTCTAAATCTGGAAGTTCAGCCTAAGAGTCCGACCGGCGGTTGTCCAGCAGGGTGAGGGAGGTATACATATGGCCGCCCGGGTGCGGGCCGGTGTCCTTGTGGCGCATTCTTGCTGTGTCGCCCGCGGGACGGTGCACGGACTAGGTAGGGCCGATGACTGGGAGCGTCGAGGACGCACACCCCATGGCCGGGCGGCTGGCGGCGCTGCTGATCGACGCTTCGACGGAGGCGATCAGTGCGGCCGGCGGCCACGCCGGAGGGGTCTATCTGCGTGCCCGCACGCCCGGGCTGCTGCGGCTCGCCGTCCTGTCGGGGCTGCCCGGACCGCTGTTCCGCCCCTGGTGGCGGCTGCACTCCGACCGCCCCTTCCCCGTCGCCGACGCCTACCGGCTCGGTGTCCAGGTGGTCCTGCCGAACGCCACCGAGACGATGCGGCGCTACCCGCAGTTCGCCGCAGGCCTGCCCTTCCAGTTCGGTTCGCTCTATGTGCCCGTGGTCTGCGGTTCGACGACCTTCGGGGTGCTGACCGTGCTGCGCCCGGCCGTCACCGACGCCGCCGAGGTGCTGTCCGGCCGCGACCGGATGGTGCGCCTCGCCCAGGAGCTGGGCGAGGCGCTGCGGGGCCTGGAGGACGCGAACCCGGACCAGGTGGCCTGGGACGGTGAGCCCGTCTGCCTGCGGCCGCCGACCTCCTCCACCTCCGTGGGACGCGCCGGACGCTTCGCCTGGGACCCCGAGGCAGCCGACATCAGCCTGGACGAGGACCTGCACACCCTCCTGGGTGTGCCGCCCAGTGAGTTCCCCGGCACGGTCGAGGCGTTCGCCGAGGCCGTGTCCCCCAGCGACGCCCACCGCATCCTGGCCTCCCTGCGCGACACCGCCGCCGGCCGCCCTCCCGCGCTGCCCCTGTACCTGCGGGACGAGGACGGCGCGCTGCGCCTGCTGGACCTGTGGAACGCCTACGAACCGCCCGCCGCCCCCGCGGTCCGGGGCGTCGTCGTGGCCCCGGGCCCGGCCCCCACGGCGGACTCGGCGGCCGACCTGCTGCCCGACGGCGTGTTCTGCGTGGACCGACTGGGCCTGGTCGTCTACGCCAATCCGCGCGCCGCCGAGCTCCTGGGCCGCCCCCGCGCCGAGCTCGTCGGCCGCGACCTGTGGGAGGCAGTGCCCTGGCTGGCCCGCCCCGAGTTCGAGGACCACCTGAGAGCGGCCCTCCTCACCTCCGACCCGGTCCACTTCCATCTCGTACGACCACCCACGCAGAACTCCGAGACACGGTCGGCCACTGGGGACGCCAGGCCACCGCGGTCCCCTCGGGACACCGGACCACCGCCGACCGCCCGGGATGCCGGACCTCCGCCCGTTCAGCACCTCGGTTCGCTGTCTCCGGCTGGAGACACGGGATCACCGTCGTCCGCCCGAGATGCCGGACCCCAGCCATCCGTTCAGCACATCGGCGCGCCGCCACCGGTCCAGGACACGGCATCACCGTCCTCCGCCCGGGATACCGAACCACCGCCGACCGCCGGGGATGCGGAACCACCACCCGCCCGCCACACCGGCCCCCCATCCTCCGCCGGCCACACCGCCCCACCCCCGCCCCCTCAAGACGCCGCCGCCCCGCAGCCGTACGAAGGCGACTGGCTGGCCCTCTCCGTGCATCCCGGTCCTGACCGGCTGACCTGTACGGTTCGGCCCGCGAGCCGGGTGACGGGCAGTCCCGCGGGGCAGGGGGCCGCCGAGGTGTCCGAGGCGGCCGTGAGCCCGCTTGCACACCTGTACCGGCCGATCGCGCTGGCCATCGCCCTCACCGAGGCGGTCACCGCCCGGCAGGTGTCCGCGGTCGTGATGCGGGAGCTGCTTCCCGCGTTCGGCGGCCGCCGGCTCGCGATCTATCTCCTCCAGGAACGGCATCTGCACCTGGAGTGGGAGACCGGCTTCCCCAAGGGCTTCCTCGCGCCCTTCGACGGCGCGGACCTGGGCACGCACCTGCCCGGCGTCGAGACCCTCACCACCGGCCGCCCGCTGTTCTTCGACTCGATGGAACAGCTGACGGCCGCCTACCCCGGCATCGCCCTGGACGCCACCGAGGGCGCCCGGGCCTTCCTGCCGCTGATCGCCTCCGGGCGCCCGGTCGGCTCCTGCATCCTCGGCTTCGACCGGCCGCGCAGCTTCAGCACCGAGGAGCGCACGGTCCTGACCGCGCTGGCCGGGCTCATCGCCCACGCCATGGAGAAGGCGCAGCGCTACGAGTCGGAGACCGTGCTCGCCCGGGGCCTCCAGCAGGCGCTCCTGCCCCGCCGGCTGTCGGCGCATCCGCTGCTGGAGACCGCCGGGCGCTATCTGCCGGGCACCGCGGGGATGGACGTCGGCGGCGACTGGTACGACGTCGTCGAGTCCGGCGACGGGCTGGCCCTGGTCATCGGGGACGTCCAGGGGCACGGCGTGCAGGCGGCGGCCACCATGGGCCAACTGCGCAGCGCGGTCAGGGCGTTCGCGCTCGGCGACCGGCCGCCGGACGAGGTCATGAGCAGCACCAACCATCTCCTCATCGACCTCGACCCCGGCCTGTTCGCCAGCTGCTGCTACATCCGGCTCGACCCCGCCACCGGCGTGGCCAGAGCGGCCCGCGCCGGACATCCGCCGCCCCTGCTGCGCAGCCCCGACGGCCGCACCCGGGTCCTGGACCTGCCCGGCGGGGTGGTCCTCGGGGTCGCCCCGCGCGCCCGCTATCCGGTGACCGAGCTCCAGATGGAGCCGGGCGCGATCCTGGCTCTCTACACCGACGGACTGGTGGAACGCTCCGGCAGTGACATCGACGAGGGGATCACCGCCCTGCGGGTGGCCCTCGCGAAGGCCGGCGCACCGGCCGCCCGGCCGGGCAGCAGGTTCCTGGCGGGCGTGGCAGACCGGCTCACGGCGACCGCCCGGCACGCCGTGGACCGCCCCGACGACATCGCGCTGCTGCTCGCCACCCGGCGCACGGCACCGTCGCGGTCACCATGAGTCGCGGTCAATAGGAGAGGTCTGCCGGTTCTCGATGGGCCGTCACACCGCGTGACGCCCCTCGCCTCCCGGGGCGCGGCAGTGTAGACATGGGCACATGGTCCGACTCCTGGGCCGCTTCGGGGGCGGGTCGGCCCGTCGCCCCGGCGGTCCCCGCCCACCGCAGACACCCGACCACGCCGACGACCGCCACGAAGGCCCGCTCAGGGGCGGTTCGCCCACGCGGGCGGAGCGCGACGGAGTCCGGACGCGACGGCCGCCGGGAGCGCTGCGGGCGGCGGTCGACGGACGCAGCGTGGCCGGACAGGTGTTCGTCCTCCAGGTCGTGATCGTCCTGCTGCTGGTCGTGGCCGCGGTGGTCGCCCTCGTGCTCCAGGTACGGCACGACAGCACCGTCGAGGCTCGCAACCGTTCGGTGGCCGTGGCCCAGGCCTTCGCCAACGCGCCGGGCACCGTCGAGGCCCTCAGCGGTCCCGACCCCTCCGCGGTGCTCCAGCCGCGTGCCGAGGCGGCCCGTCTGGCGACCGACGTCGACTTCATCGTCGTCATGAACACCGAGGGCATCCGGTACACGCACCCCAAACCGGACCGCATCGGCAAGAAGTTCGTCGGGGACATCGCCCCCGCGCTGGCCGGACGTGTGGTGACCGAGGACATCACGGGCACCATAGGACCGCTCGTGCAGGCCGTCGTCCCGATCAAGGCGGACGACGGCAAGGTGGTGGGCCTGGTGTCGGCCGGGATCACCACCGCCAAGGTGGGCGGCACCGCCAACCAGCAGCTGCCGCTGCTCCTGATGGCCGCCGCGGTGGGGCTCGCCCTGGCCACGGCGGGCACGGCACTGGTCAGCCGACGGCTGCTGCGCCAGACGCACGGCCTGGGCCCGCACGAGATGACCCGCATGTACGAGCACCACGACGCGGTGCTGCACGCCGTGCGCGAGGGAGTGCTGATCGTCGGCGGCGAGGGCCTGCTGCTGCTCGCCAACGACGAGGCGCACCGGCTGCTCGACCTGCCCGCCGACTCCGAGGGCCGGCACGTCCTGGACCTCGCGCTGCCCGCCGACATCGCCGGGCTGCTGGCGTCCGGACGCGTCGCCACCGATGAGGTGCACCGGGTCAAGGACCGCCTCCTCGCGGTCAACCAGCGGCCCACCGACATCCAGGGCGGCCCGCCGGGCAGCGTCGCCACCCTGCGCGACTCCACCGAGCTGCGCGCCCTGTCCGGACGCGCCGAGGTCGCCCGCGAGCGCCTCGACATGCTGTACGACGCCACGGTCGGCATCGGCACGAGCCTGGACGTGACCCGCACCGCCGAGGAACTGGCCGAGCTCGCCGTACCGAGGTTCGCGGACTTCGCCACCGTCGACCTCTTCGAGGCGGTGCTCAGCGGGGGCCAGCCGGAGGCGGCGACCACCCTGCGCCGCACCGCGCTCAGCGGCATCCGCGAGGACGCCCCGCTGTACAAGGTCGGCGAGCGCATCCCTCTGGTCGACTCCGCTCCCCAGTCCCGCGGCATCAGCGGCGGCCGGGCCGTCCTGGAGGCACGTCTGTCCGAGGCCGCCGGGTGGCGCGCGCAGGACAAGGAGCGCTCCGCCCATGTCATCGAGTACGGCATCCACTCGCTGATCGCCGTTCCCCTGCGGGCCGGCAACCTCGTCCTGGGCACGGTCAGCTTCTGGCGCTCGGACAAGCCCCGGCCCTTCGACACCGAGGAGGTCGCCCTCGCCGAGGAGCTCGTCACCCGGGCCGCGGTCTCCATCGACAACGCCCGCCGCTACACCCGCGAGCACACCATGGCGGTCACGCTCCAGCGCAGCCTGCTGCCGCGCCGGCTGCCCGAGCAGGACGCCCTGGACATCGCCTACAAGTACCTGCCCGCGCAGGCCGGGGTGGGCGGCGACTGGTTCGACGTACTCCCGCTGTCCGGTGCGCGGGTGGCGCTGGTGGTCGGCGACGTCGTGGGGCACGGGCTGCACGCCGCGGCCACGATGGGCAGGCTGCGCACGGCGGTGCACAACTTCTCCGCCCTGGACCTGCCGCCCGACGAACTGCTCGGCCTGCTCGACGAGTTGGTCGCCCGGATCGACCAGGACGAGGCGGAGGAGAGCGGCAACTCCCCGGTCACGGGGGCGACCTGCCTGTACGCCGTCTACGACCCGGTCTCCCGGCTGTGCACGATCGCCCGGGCCGGCCATCCGCCGCCCGCCGTCATCCACCCCGACGGCAGCGTCGAGTACGCCGACGTGCCCGCCGGTCCCCCGCTCGGCCTCGGTGGCCTGCCGTTCGAGACGGTCGACCTGGAACTCGCCGAGGGCAGCCGCCTGGTGCTCTACACGGACGGGCTCGTGGAGGACCGGGAGCGCGACATCGACGTGGGCCTGGAGCTGCTCCGCACCGCCCTGGAACAGGCCGGCCCCTCGCCCGAGGACACCTGCCGGGCCGTACTGGACGCACGGCCGCCGACCCGGGCCACCGACGACATCGCCCTGATCGTGGCCCGCACCCGGGCGCTCGCGGCCGACCGGATCGCCGAGTGGCAGGTCCCCGCCGACCCGGCGGCCGTCTCCGAAATGCGGGCGACCGTGTCCCGGCACCTCGCCCGCTGGAGCCTGGACGACCTCGCGTTCACCACGGAGCTGATCCTGAGCGAGCTCGTCACCAACGCGATCCGTTACGGCGGCGACCCCATCCACGTCCGCATGCTGTACGACCGCACGCTGATCTGCGAAGTCTTCGACAGCAGCAGCACCTCACCGCATCTGCGGTACGCGGCCATGACCGACGAGGGCGGCCGCGGACTGTTCCTCGTCGCGCAGCTCAGCGAGCGCTGGGGCACCCGGTACACCCCTGCGGGCAAGGTCATCTGGGCGGAACAGCAGCTCCCGTGACCCCGGTTGAAGTGCCTCGGCCACTCATAAGGTGAGCTTATGAGCTCATAGAGTGGACCCGCGTACCGACTTAGGCTTGCCTCAGCTTAGGCTTCCCTGGAGTTGATCTGTCACCGCTCGAAGGGAACCTGATCATGCCCCGCCCCCTGCGGGTAGCCATCGTCGGAGCCGGCCCCGCCGGGATCTACGCCGCCGACGCGCTGCTCAAGTCCGGTGTGGCCGCCGACCCCGGCGTGTCCATCGACCTCTTCGAGCGGATGCCGGCCCCGTTCGGACTGATCCGTTACGGCGTGGCTCCGGACCACCCCCGGATCAAGGGCATCATCACGGCCCTGCACCAGGTGCTCGACAAGCCGCAGATCCGCCTGTTCGGCAACGTCGACTACCCGACCGACGTCAGCCTGGACGACCTGCGCGCGTTCTACGACGCGGTGATCTTCTCCACGGGCGCGACCGCCGACCGCGAGCTGCGCATACCGGGCATCGAGCTCGACGGCTCGTACGGCGCCGCCGACTTCGTCTCCTGGTACGACGGCCACCCGGACGTGCCGCGCACCTGGCCCCTGGCGGCCGAGAAGGTCGCCGTCCTCGGCGTCGGCAACGTCGCCCTCGACGTGGCGCGCATCCTGGCCAAGACGGCCGACGAACTGCTGCCCACGGAGATCCCGCCGAACGTCCACGAGGGCCTCAAGGCCAACAAGGCCCTGGAGGTCCACGTGTTCGGCCGCCGTGGCCCGGCGCAGGCGAAGTTCTCCCCGATGGAGCTGCGCGAGCTGGACCACTCCCCCACCATCGAGGTCATCGTCGACCCCGAGGACATCGACTACGACGAGGGCTCGATCGAGACCCGGCGCGGCAACAAGCAGGCCGACATGGTCGCCAAGACCCTGGAGAACTGGGCGATCCGCGATGTCGGCGACCGCCCGCACAAGCTGTTCCTGCACTTCTTCGAGTCGCCCACCGAGATCCTCGGCGAGGACGGCAAGGTCGTCGGCCTGCGCACCGAGCGCACCGCCCTGGACGGCACCGGCAACGTCAAGGGCACCGGCGAGTTCAAGGACTGGGACGTCACCGCGGTCTACCGCGCGGTCGGCTACCTCTCCGACAAGCTGCCCAAGCTGCCCTGGGACATCGACTCGGGCACGGTCCCGGACGAGGGCGGCCGGGTCATGCAGGAGAACGGCGAGCACCTGCAGTCGACGTACGTCACCGGCTGGATCCGGCGCGGTCCGGTGGGCCTCATCGGCCACACCAAGGGCGACGCCAACGAGACGGTCTCGAATCTCCTGGACGACTTCGCGAACGACCGCCTCCAGAGCCCCGGTTCGCCCGAGCCGGAGGCTGTGGACGCGTTCCTCGCCGAGCGGAACGTCCGCTTCACCACCTGGGAGGGCTGGTACAAGCTGGACGCCGCCGAGAAGGCGCTGGGGCAGCCCCAGGGCCGCGAGCGCGTGAAGCTCGTCGAGCGCGAGGACATGCTGCGCGAGAGCGGCGCCTGACCCGACGGGACTGGACGGGACGGCGGCGGAACCCCCGCCACCGTCCGGTCGTTCCTTCCCTGTCCGTACGACCGTGCGGGCGGGCGCGGGACGAACGGGGTGGGTGTGGCACGCGTACTGGTCATCGGCGGCGGTATCGCCGGTACGGCGGCGGCTCTGGCGCTGCACAAAGCGGGCTTCGAGGCCGTCGTGCACGAGGCCCACCCCGACTCGGCCGAGGACATCGGCGCGTTCCTCACCCTGGCGAGCAACGGCATGCGTGCCCTCGCCCAGGTGGACGCCTCCGCGGCGGTCACCGCGATCGGCTTCCCGCTGACCTCGCTGCGGGTCCTGGACGACCGCGGCACCGAGCTGGCGCACGCGCCCATGGGCGAGACCTCCGACCCGCTGCTCCACTACCGGTGCCTGCGCCGCGGCGACCTCAACACCGCACTCCAGGCCGAGGCGCGGCGCCGGGGCGTCCCGGTCCGGCACGGCGCACGGCTCGCCTCCGTCGAGGACGGCCCCGACGGGGTCACCGCACACTTCGCCGACGGCACCACCGCCACCGGCGACCTGCTGATCGGCGCCGACGGCCTGAACTCCACCGTACGACGGTCGATCTCACCCGGGACGCGGCCCTTCCACGCAGGCCAGTACGTCTTCTACGGCTACACGCGCGCCGCGTCTTCTTCCGGCACGGGCGCCTGCATCACCATGGTCCGCGGCAGCGGGGCCGCCTTCGGGTACGCGGTGTCGCCGGACGGGGAGGCGTACTGGTTCGCCCGGGTGAGCGGCGGCCCGCTGCCTGCCGAGGAGTTGGCGCAGGGCACGCCCGCCGACTGGCGTGACCTGTTGCTGCCGCTGCTGCGCGAGGACGCCACGCCGGCCGCGGATCTCGTCGCGGCCGCCGGCGACGAGCTGATGGTCACCAACGCCACCGAGATCCCCACCGGCACCCCGTGGCGCTCAGGACGGACCCTGCTCATCGGCGACGCCGCCCACGCGGCCTCTCCCGCGACCGGCCAGGGTGCCTCGATGGCCCTGGAGGACGCCGTCGTCCTCGCCAAGTCCCTGCGGGGCGCGCCGGACACGGAGGCCGCGCTCGGCCTCTACGAGAGACTGCGCCGCCCCCGCGTGGAGCACAACATCACCGTCAGCGGCAACATCTCCCGGGGCACCCACACCCCCTCGGCCGCGCCCCGCCCCTCCGACGAGGACCTCGCCCGGCTCCTGGCATGGGACGAGGACCTCTGGGCCGAACGGCACTCTCTCTAATGTTCAGGAGAACAGCGCCTGGATGTCCGGCTTCTTGCCGCCGAAGATGCCGTCCTCCTCGCCGAGCGCGGCCAGCTTCTCCAGTGAGGCCACATCGACCTGGGGCGGCCAGCTCGGGAGGATGAGCTCGGCCAGCACATCGCCGCTGATCCTGGTGTAGACGGTGAGGATCTGCCGGGCCTCGTCCGGGTGGCCGGAGGCGTACTTCAGCGACTCCGTCATGGCCTCGGTGAACTTCTTCACCAGGTCCGGGTTCTGCTGCGCGATCTTCGCCGAGGTGAACCAGGTCGCGACGGTGAGCTTGGGGTCGGTCTCGGCGAAGGGCGAGGCGATGACCCGGGCGCCCTGCGCCTTGGCCACGGTCTGGGCCGGCTCGCCCATCCACGCGGCGTCCAAGCGACCGCCGTCCAGCGCGGCCGGCATCTGGTCGAAGGGGATCTCGACGAACTTCACCTTCGCCGGGTCGCCGCCGTCCTCGCGGACCGACTCGCGGACCGTGGTGTCCCCGATGTTCTGCAGGGTGTTCACGGCGACCGTGCGCCCGGCCAGGTCCTTCGCGGACTTCACCGGGCTGTTCTTCTTCACCAGAACACCGGTGACGTCGGCCCCCACCTTACCGTTGGAGGCCGCCCCGTTGACCACGGACTTCACGGGAACGCCCTTGGTCTGCGCGAGCATCAGGGACGTGGTGTTGCTGAAGCCGAACTGGAACTGACCGCTCACCACTCCGGGGATGATCGCCGCACCGCCCTGCGCGGTGACCATCTTCAGCTCGATCCCGCGACGGGCGAAGAACCCCTTCTTCTGCCCGAGATAGAGCGGCGCCACATCGACGATGGGGATGACACCGACCGTGACCCGGGTCGTCTTCGCTCCGCCCGCGGAGGACGTGCCGCCGCTCCCGGAGTCCGACGATCCGCATCCGGCGGCGGCCGCGAGGGTCACCACCGCAACGGCAAGTCCGAGCACGCGCCTTTGCATGGGGCCCTCCTGACGAGGCGTCGGAGCGCCTCACGACCCGTCCACTGATGTTGTGCACATCATTGACGCCCGCAATGTACACGCCTACTTTCGCCGGTGTCAGTCCCCCCGACCGCAGAAAAACACGGACTGCCCCCAAGGAGCCCACGTCTCGTGATGCACCGCATCCGCACCCATACGCTCGTCACCGTCGCGGCACTGCTGCTCGCCGCTCCCCTCACCCCGGCCGCCCACGCCGCAGAGGACGTCCATATCGAGGGCCGGTTGCCGTCCGGCGCGACCTACCTCATGGATGTGCCGGCCGGCTGGAACGGCACGGTCCTCCTCTACAGCCACGGCTACACACCGCCCGGCGTCCCCAACCCGGCTCGCGACGCGCCCGACGACACCACGAAGTCCCTGCTCCTCAAGCAGGGTTACGCGCTGATCGGGTCCTCGTACGCCACCACCGGCTGGGCCGTCACCGAGGCCGTACCCGACCAGCTCGCCACCCTCGACACCTTCACCGCCCGCTTCGGACGCGCCGGCCGGACCATCGCCTGGGGCACGTCCTACGGCGGCCTCGTCACGACCGCTCTCGCGGAACGGCACGCGTCCCGTCTCGCCGGTTCGCTGTCGATGTGCGGCCTTGTCCAGGGCGGTGTCGCCAACTGGAACAGCACACTGGACCCGGTCTTCGCGCTGAAGACGCTCCTCACCCCCGGCTCCGGCATCCCACTGACCGGGCTGCCGACCCCGGCCGCCGCGACCCGGGCGTCCGACGAAATGACGGCTGTCCTCACCGAGGCGCAGCGGACCGCCGACGGACGGGCCCGCATCGCGCTCGCCGCGGCCCTGCACAACATCCCCGGCTGGAACGACCCTTCGCAGCCCCGGCCCACGCCCACCGACTGGGACGCCCAGCAGGTGGGCCAGTACCAGGCCGTCGTCGGACTGGTGAAGTTCCCCGCTTTCGTGTGGCGTCAGGAGGCCGAGTCCCGGGCGGCCGGCAACATGTCGTGGAACACCGGCGTCGACTACCGCGCGATGCTCCGCGGCTCCCCCTACCGCAAGGAGGTCGAGGAGCTGTACGCGAAGGCCGGCCTCTCCCTGAAGTCCGACCTCAACACCCTCGACAAGGCCCCGCGCACCCGCGCCGACCAGAAGGCCGTCGACTGGATGCGCCGTACGAGCACCTTCACCGGCCGCCTCACCAAGCCCCAACTGGACATCCACACCACCGGCGACGCGCTGATCCCCGTGCAGTCCGAGAGCGCCTACCGCCGGGCCGCCACGGCCGGGGGCTCGGCTCCACTGCTGCGGCAGCGCTATGTCGACAACGCGGGCCACTGCACCTTCAGCCCCGGTGAGCAGATCGCCGCCCTGCACGCACTGGAGGACCGGATCAGGAGCGGTCACTGGCTCGGCAGTGCTCCCGCCGCGCTCAACTCCCGTGCCCTCGAAGCCGATCCGGCCTCACCGGCCCGCTACCTGCCCTACTCGCCGACCGGTTACCCCCGCCCCTACGACGGGGCACACCCTTCCGACGGGCACCGGGGATAGCCCTGGGCCGTCACGGCTGGGAGGTCTCGGACTCGAGCGCGGTGCGCGTCGCCCCGCCGTAGACGCCGGGCTCGTCCTTGAGGACGAAGCGGGTGGCCTGGTAGCTGCGCACCGCGCTCTCGACCTGCTGGTCGAAGTCGCCGTCGGCGTCCCCGTCGTAGAGATCGATCTGTCGGAGCCGGAGCTGGAGTTCGACGACCTCGGGCCCCTGGGCGCCGAGGCGCAGAACAGGGGGCAGGCCGCTCGACACCGTCGGGCCGGGGCCCACCGTGGTGATGGCGGCGGCGCTCGACGGGGTGCCGACCGGGGTGGTGGTCGGGGTGGTGGTGCCCGTCGGCGACGCGCTGTCACTGGACTCCGCGCTCGGCGAGAGGGAAGGCGGTGCGGACGACCGCGTCGAGGTCGCCGTAGGAGAAGACGCCGTGACGGACGGGGCGCTCGGCGACGGCGGCGCCTCCGGCACGCCCGCGCGCACGCCGCCGGCCACGGAACCGTCCCGTGAAGGGCCGTCGTAGGTGAAGAGCCCGCCGACGAATCCGCCTGTGACCAGGACCGCGACGGCTGCTCCCGCCCCGGTGACGATCAGGTTCCGCCGCCCACGACCGGGCGGGGCGCTGTCGGCCGGGGACGGCACGCGCGGCTCCTCGCGAGGCGCCTTTTCCGCGTCCACCGGGACCAAGGTGATGTCGCCCAAGTCCCCTGCACGGGACGGGAGTTCTTCGACCGGGTCTGCCGGCTCCTCGCCGACCTCCACAAAGGGCCGTATGCGCACCGGGTCGAAGTCCTCCGCTGCGGCCGCCTCGGCCGTGCGGGACTCGCGGTGGGCCTCGGAGGCGCGGTGTGCGCAGGTGCAGGAGGGAGTGCCGTCCGCCGCCCTGGGCGCCCCGCACTCCGGGCAGACGAGGACTGGTGGTTCACTCACACGCGTTCCCTCTCCCTACGACCTTCATATCGTAGACAGATATGCCGCGCGGAAATTCCACACCTCGTATCGCCCGGGAACCGCGGCATCAAAGGGGCCGGGATTCAGCCACCGCGCGTGAAGGAGAGATGAACGGTGGTGGGCACGGGGGTCCAGCGCCCGGTCAGGCGCAGGGAACTTGACGATCCGGGAGTGCGCAAGACGGCGACAACATGGGGTAACCAGCGGTAACTTCTCTCCCGCCCCGCCCCTTTCACCCGTGCCACTCCTCCAGGAGACACCCCCCATGCGCAGACTCCTCGCCGCTCTGGCGACGACCACCGCCGTCCTCGGCGGACTCACCGCGGCCGCCCCGACCGCGACGGCCGCCGACTCGGGCAGCTTCAGCGTCCTCACCTACAACGTGGCCGGCCTGCCCTCGGCCATCTCCAGCGCGTCGACACCCCGCGAGTCGAGCACCACGGCGATCGGCCAGCGGATCGCGCCGTACGACATCGTCCATGTGGAGGAGGACTTCAACTACCACGCCTACCTCTACGCGGGCGACACGAACCACGCCTACCGCACCCCCACCAGCGGCGGCGCCGGCATCGGCAGCGGCCTGAACACACTGTCCAAAATCCCGTACGACACCGATGACTTCGAGCGGGTGCACTGGAACTCCTGCCAGGTGGACTCGGGCGACTGCCTCACCCCCAAGGGCTTCACCTTCATGCGCGAGCGCCTGGCCGAGGGCGTCTACGTCGACTTCTACAACCTGCACACCAACGCCGGCACGAACGACGGGGACCTGGCCTCGCGCGCGGACAACCTCAACCAGCTCAGCGCGTTCATCAAGGCCCACTCCGCCGGCAACGCCGTGGTGGTCATGGGCGACACCAACACCCGCTACACCCGCTCCGGCGACACCATCGCCGAGTTCGCCGCCGCCAACGGCCTCACCGATTCCTGGGTCCAGCTGATCCGTGGCGGCACCCCGCCCACCAAGGGCAGCGACGCCCTGGTCTGCGACCAGACCGGCGCCACCGTCCCCAACACCTGCGAGGTCGTCGACAAGGTCCTCTACCGCAGCAGCCCCCTCGTCTCCCTCAACGCGACCTCGTACAACAACGAGCACGCCAAGTTCCTCACCAGCGACAATCTGATGCTCTCCGACCACGACCCGATCACCGTCGGCTTCACCTGGTCGCGCAACTCCGCCTACCAGCTCAGCGACCAGTACGGCGGCCCGCACGGCGACTACTTCAACGATATCGCCGCCGTCCCCGCCGGTGCCCGCGCCACCACGGTCTCGCTGCGGGCCGGGTCCCGCGTCGACCAGCTGGGCCTCACCCTGGCGAACGGCACCGCCCTCACCCACGGCGGCACCGGCGGCACCGCGTCCTCCCTGGCCCTGGGCAGCGGGGAGTACGTGACCACGGCCCAGCTCTGCCAGGGCGCGTACAGCGGCCACACGCGGATCTTCTACGCCAGGTTCACGACCAACCTCGGCCGCACCCTGACCGGCGGCACCACCACCTCCGACTGCGTGACCCGTACCGCCCCGTCCGGCTGGCAGATCGCCGGGTTCCACGGACGCGCCGCCGACGAGGTCGACAAGATCGGCTTCATCTACACCCAGCGCTGACCCACCCGCCCCGGGGCGCTCTCCCGCGCCCCGGGTGCACAGGAATCACAAAAGAGTGACAGGACGATTGACGCGGTCACGGCCAGGCCCTACTTTCTGACCGATTTACCGAACTGCGTTCGAAATACCGGTCACTTGAGGTGCCCCCGCACGCCCGCTTGGAGAACAAGATGAGCGCAAACCCCCACCTGTCCCGTCGCGGCCTTCTGGGCATGACGGCCGCCGTGCCGCTCGCCCTGACGCTCGGCGCGGGCACCGCGCAGGCCGCCGACTCGGCGTACGCGATGGTCTACTTCACCGAGTCGACCAACCTCGGCGACGGCACCGACTACGGGCTCCACCTGGCCGTGAGCCCCGACGGGCTGAACTGGACGCCGCTCAACCAGAACAACCCGCTGGTCACCCCCACCGCCGGCGCCCTGGGCCTGCGCGACCCGTTCCTCATGCGCAAGCAGGACGGCACCTTCGTCGTGCTCGCCACCGACCTCAAGGGCACCGACTGGAGCTACAACAGCCAGTACATCCACGTCTGGGACTCCACCGACCTGCGCACCTTCACCGGCTACCGGCGCCTGAAGCTCCACGACATGACGACCCACAGCTGGGCGCCCGAGGCGTTCTGGGACGCGGGCCGGGGCCAGTACGCGGTGATCTACTCCTCGGTCAACTCCAGCGGCCACAACGTGATCATGGTCAACTACACCAGCGACTTCGTCACCGCCTCGGCCCCGCAGGTCTTCTTCGACCCCGGCTACGACGTCATCGACGGCGACATGGCCGTGGGGGTGAACGGATACAACTACCTCTTCTTCAAGAAGAGCCAGACCCTGGTGAGCGCCAGGTCCACCACCCTGAACCCGGGCAGCTTCACCGAGTACAGCGCGGGCGTGTCCCACGGCGGCACCGAAGCCCCCACCGTGGTCAAGTCCCTCACCTCCGGCACCTGGTGGCTGTGGGGAGACACCTACACCCCCAACGGCGTCTTCTACGCCTGGCAGTCCACCAGCCCCGCCTCCGGCACCTGGACCGCGCTCGACCAGAAGACCTACACCCAGCCGGTCAACTCCAAGCACTGCGGCATCGCCACGATCACCACGGCCGAGTACAACAACCTGCTCGCCAAGTGGGGTGCGCCGGCCTGGAACCGGCTCAAGTCCTACAACTACCCGGCCCGTTACATCCGCCACTCCGACTACGTCGGCCGCATCGACGAGTACCCCATCGAGCCGTACAAGGACTCCCTGTGGACCCTCGTCCCGGGCCTCGCCGACAGCTCCGGCGTGTCCTTCCGGTCGGTCAACTACCCCGACCGCTACCTGCGGCACTACAACTACCAGCTCCAGCTCGACACCAACGACGGCACGTCGACCTTCGCCGGTGACGCGACCTTCTACCGCACAGCGGGTCTCGCGGACGCGGGCTGGGCCTCCTTCCGCTCATACAACAACCCCACCCGCTACATCCGCCACTCCAACTACGTCCTGCGCATCGACCCGGTGTCCACGACGACGG
>NZ_JBHVYZ010000001.1:143294-236785 GCF_042880295.1 Streptomyces sp. NPDC058307 | reverse complement strand
TACATCCGCCACTCCAACTACGTCCTGCGCATCGACCCGGTGTCCACGACGACGGAAAAGCAGGACGCCACATTCCGAGTAGGTTACTGATTCAACCGAAAAGCCCCCCTTGGTGCTCCGCGTTGTATACGCTCCAGGTCCTCTTCACCAGACCTTCACAGGGGGGCTTTTCCATGCGCAGAGGACACATAGCCGTCGTCGCGGCCGCAGGTGCGCTGACCGTGCTGACCGCGGTCCCGGCCCACGCCGCCGAGTACTCGTCGGCGCTGAAGATCAAGGGCGTCCAGTACGACGCCCCGGGCCGGGACTCCAACAGCTGCACCACCGGCAACACCGACGAGGAGTACCTGACGATCAAGAACTACTCGAGGACCGCGACGGTGAACCTCAAGGGCTACGTGGTCAAGGACGCCACCGGCAACAAGTTCACGTTCACGAAGAACCACACGCTCCAGCCCGGCGACTATGTGAAGCTGCGCGGCGGCCACGGCACCGACTCCGACGGGAACAACGTCGTCTACCGCAACAACTGCAACTTCATCTGGAACAACGACAAGGACACGATCTACCTCTACAAGCCCTCGGGCGCGCACGCCGACACCCACGCGTACACCGCGAGCGCCGACGACCGGGACGGCAACGGGTACATCACGTACCACGGCTGACCAGGTCACGTCCGCTCACGGCGGCCAGCGCGGCGGTCAGGGCGACCAGGGCCGCCGCCTGGGTCAGGACACCCACACGCAGCGCCCCGGGCAGGACGTCGAGCCACGGGCAGACCGCGGCCGGACGGCCAGCAGGAGCAGCCCCAGGGCCGCGAGAGCGGCGGCCTCTTCGGCGGGGACGCGGTGCTCGCCCCGCGCGCGGTACAGCAGCCAGGCGAGGGCCGTCACGGGGTGGCACGTGACGAGCGCCCAGACAGTGTCGATCCCGCCGGGCAGCGCCACGACGGAGCCGCCCATCAGCACACAGCAGGCGGCGAGGACCAGACCGGGCGCGCCCGCGGGGAGAGCCGCTGCGGGCGCGTCGCGGTGGTGGGCCGCGACGCGCGCCGGCGCCCAGGCCAGCACGGCGGCCGCGACGACGTAGGCGGAGTCCGAGGGCACGAAGTCACGGGCCCGGAGATCGGCCGGCGGCCAGAGGGTCGGCAGGGCCGCGACGAGCGCGGAGACCTGGGCGAGGCGGCGGTGGTCGCGGAGGAGGGCGAAGTAGGCGACTGTCCACAGCAGCGGCAGGAACCACTGGGCGACCGCACCGGCACCGGCCCACACTCCGTGGCCCGCAAAACCGTCCGTGAACTTGTCCCACTCACTCCCGCCACGGGTCGACGCCCAGGTCAACCCCAGGACCCGGTCGACCACGGCGGACACCGCCTGTAGCCGGACGGCGCGGTAACAGGCTTCGAGCAGCGTCGTCATGCCAGACCTCCGGCGAGTCCGGGCCCCGCGGCGGGCACGTCGGTCGTTCCGGGACCGCCTTCGGAGGTACGGCGTCCCTCGGCGATCCTCTTCTTGGCGGCGCTCGCTCCGGCGGCCGGCCGCTCCGCCTCGGCGGCCAGGGCCGCGGTACCCCCGTCGGTGAGACGGTAGTAGCGCCGGGGCCTGCCCGACTGCACCTCCTCGCGGTCCAGCACGATCAGTCCGTCGGCGGTGAGCCGGTCCAGTACGCCGTAGAGGTGCCGACGCACATCTGCACGGACCCCTCGGAGAGGTCCTCGACCTCGCGCGGGACGCCCTAGTCATGTGACCGGGATGGTCTGCCGGGTTGGGCCGCGCCGATAGCTCCCGCTCTGGTTGGATGCAGGGACGCTTGGAGTGGCCGCGGTGCCTGCCAGGAGATCAGGGCCGCCGGTCCACTGAAGAGGCGGAGGGGCCCAGGCGTGTGGAAGTGAGAATGGCTTCTCACCAGCAGACCGCCAGCCCTACTCGTCGAGGAACTGATACGCCCCACTCGCGGCTCGGATCACCACGATGCCGTCGCGGACCTGCCACTCACTCATGCCGTCGACCTCGTGGCTGACGATGAACAGACCGGTGATCAGGTCATTGTCGTCATCGGAGGCTGGAATGCGCGCCACGCTCCGTAGTCGCTCCAGAAACCAGTCGACGGACTGAGCGCGCATTTCGGCCCCGAAGAAGACCCAGTTGACGAAGTTGTACTGCCCCGGGGGAAAAGCCCAGCCACCGCTGTACGTCCGATCAGGATCGTCCGATTCAACGATCTCCCTGACTTGGGCAAGCTGCCGATCATCGCACTCCAGCCAACCCCTGATCCTGACGAGGACACCCACGACGATCGCTCCCCCTACGCTCCAGGCGCCATTCGAGGGACGCCCGCTCCGATCGTCGGCACGATAGACGTGGCGGGATTGATCAAGCAAAGCGTTTCGGCCCTCCGCCCAGCGGTCGGATTCCGCGCTGGCGGCTGCGCCCGCACAGGCTCGGCCACTACACCTCCAACGATCGGAACGGACGTCCCCGCCCATCCAACCGCTCCATCCACCACCCCGGCGAAGCTATGCGGTCACGGCACGAAGGCCTCCTGGCCGAAATCGCGGGAGTGCGCGGAACGGCGAACAGGGCTCGCCCCAATGCGGATGGTGGGCGGGCCCTGTTCGAGAGGTCATTTTGGCGTGCCGGACCGCGAACCGGGCACGAGTGAACCGCGGTTGCTCTGTGCGGAGCTTGTGCGCCCCGTGTGCGCGGGCAGATCACGGTGAGTGGGCCGTGTCGGCGGGCGCCGCACGCCGGGCGTGTCCGCCTGCCGGACCCGCCTGGCCCGTACGGGCCGGCGACGACGATACTTGGACCTGGCACGCACCACTCCTTCTCACAGATGGACCCATGTCAAGCACTCCCACGGCAGACCCCACGGCACCTTCCACCGTCTGGCTGGCCCACGGCCGCCACCTCGGATCCGATGCGGCCGACGTCCTGCGCCGAAACCTGGAGCGACTGAAGGAGAGCGCGACCCTCGACGACTTCCAGGAGCCGTCCGAGACCGGGGACGCCCCGGAGCGGATCTTCGAGGTCCGCTGGCGGGTCGCCGACGAGGTGACCGTCCGGGCCCGTCTCTCGCTCGCCCCCGTGTCCAGCGGCGGACAGGAGTGGGTGCTGGCGGCCGAGGCCGAGCAGCCGTGGGACCTGCGATGGCCCTCGCCCGCGACCATGTTCTGGCCCGACGGCGACGACGTCTTCTGGGACCGGGACGCCGCCACGGGGCTGCGCCTGAGGGACCTGAGCATGCTGCCCGAGGAGGACAAGGACGTACGGCGGGTGCTCCGCCAGGCCGTGCGCGGCAGCTGGGCGGTGCATGTCGTCGTCCACGAGGCCATGACCCCCGGCGCGAGCGGCCGCCGCCCGCTGGCGGACATGCTGCCGCCGAGCCTGCGCCACCGGATCGTCGAGCACCGGGCGCAGCCGCACCAGCTGCGGGTCCTGAACTGGGCGGTGAAGGAGTTCGGCGTGGAGGTGCCGCGCGGCGGCGCCGTGGTGCTGCCCGGGACGCCGGTGCCATCCGGCTACGACGGCCAGGACTTCTCCGTACGCAATGTGTTCCTCGACGGCTCGGAGCCCACCGAGCTGATCGCGACCGTGACGCGGTACGCCGCGATGCCCAAGCCGCTCCCCAAGGGCGCCGAGGCGGCCGTGACCGCGCTGCGGGAGCAGTGGCAGCTCTTGACGCTGGAGGAGGAACTCGCACGCGAACGGGCGCTCGTGGCGATGTACGCCGAGGCGCTGGAGGCCATGACGAAGTCCCGGGACCTGTACCGGGAGGCCGCCGAGCGGGCGAACGAGGCCCTGGCGATCTACCGCGAGAACGCCCCGGCACCGGAGCCCCGGACGGATCCGGAGGCCACCTCGCCGTTGCAGCAGCTGTCCAGGACGTTCGGGCGCTGGAAGGGCACCCTGCGGCCCCCGGCCCGTGACGAGGACCAGGACCAGGACCGGCAGATCAGCTGAAGAGCGGGAAGCGGTCCGCGTCCGCGCCGAGGGCACGGCGTTCGGGGTCCGTGAGCGGCGTGCGTCCGGTGGCGGCGCGGGCGTAGTGCTCGTCGCTCCAGTCGAGCGGAACGGGCCGCCCGAGAAGACCGTCGAGGGTGGCACGCACCACGGCCAGCCCGGCAGGTGAGGGGCCCGGCGCGGCCGGCAGGTCGATGACGAGGTCGAGGTGGTGGACGGTGGCCTCGACGACCAGGGTGTGCACGAGGTCCCCGGCCGTCAGCACGTGCCCCTGCGTGGCGACCCGCAGATCCGGCCGGGTGCCGGCGGCGGCGTGCACGGTGGCCGCGGCGGTCTCCAGGTACAGGTCGCGCAGCTGGCGGAAGTCGAGGAACATGCCGGCGCTCACCCGGTTGAAGCGCCGGCCGTTCGCCGCGCCGACCGGGTCCGGCGCCCAGTCCCGCCAGTAGGTCACCGCGTCCCGGTCGGGCGGCCCGGACGCGGGCGTGTGCAGGGCGACCAGGGCCCGCTGGGCGTCTCCGGCACAGTGGAAGACCAGGTCGCGCACCGCCCAGCCCGTGCAGCCGGTGGGCCGCCAGGACTCCTCGTCGTCGAGCGGGCGTACCACGGCCGCGAAGGCCTCGTAGGCGGCGCGCAGCACGTCGGTGTTCATGACACCAGCCTAGGCGGAGCCCTTTCCCTGGGTGGCGGGAGGTGTCGGAGCGCCCGCTGTGGATACGCGAGGGGGACAGCCCCTCGGTCCGTCCGGAAGGTCACCGTCATCATGAGCGGCGAGAACAACGACAGTGCCACCTGCTCGGAGACGAAGCTCACGGTCAACGGCACACCCCACACCCTCCTCGTCGACCACCGGCGTGTCCTGCTCGACGTCCTGCGCGAGGACCTGGACCTGTGGGGTGCCAGGAAGGGCTGCGACCACGGTCAGTGCGGCGCCTGCACGGTCCTGGTGGACGGGCGCCGCGTCAACAGCTGTCTGCTGCTCGCGGTCGCCCTGGACGGCAGCGAGGTCCGCACCGTCGAGGGCCTCGCCGACGGGGAGGAACTGCATCCCCTGCAGCGGGCCTTCCTGGACCGCGACGCCTTCCAGTGCGGCTACTGCACCCCCGGCCAGCTCTGCTCGGCGCTCGGCATGCTCGACGAGGCCGCGGCGGGCCACCCCTCGCACGTCACCGGCGACGCGCCCGCCGGCCGTTCCGTACCGCTGGACCGGGACGAGATCCGCGAGCGGCTCAGCGGCAACCTGTGCCGCTGCGGCGCCTATCCACGCATCGTCGACGCGGTCGAGGACGTGATCCGGTGAAGACCTTCGACTACGTACGGGCCTCCAGCCCCGAAGAGGCGGCGGAGCTCTTCGCCGCCCGCCCCGGCGCCCGCTACCTCGGCGGCGGCACCAACCTGGTCGACCTGATGAAGCTCGGCGTCGAACAGCCGGACGTGCTCGTCGACGTCAGCCGGCTGCCCCTGGACGAGGTCCACGAGCTCCCGGACGGCTCACTGCGCGTCGGCGCGACGGTCCGCAACAGCGACCTGGCGGCCCATCCGGCCGTCCGCACCCGCTACCCCGCCCTCTCCCAGGCCCTGCTCGCGGGCGCCTCGGGGCAGCTGCGCAACGCGGCCACCACGGGCGGCAACCTGCTCCAGCGCACCCGCTGCCCCTACTTCCAGGACCTGTCCAAACCCTGCAACAAACGCGCACCGGGCAGCGGTTGCGGCGCACGCGAGGGCGTGCACCGGGACCACGCGGTGCTCGGGCACTCCCCGCACTGCATCGCCACGCACCCCTCGGACATGGCCGTCGCGCTCGCCGCGCTGGACGCCCGCGTGGAGCTGTACGGCACCGAGGGCGCCCGGAGCGTGCCCGTGGCCGACCTCCACCGGCTGCCGGGGGACCACCCCGAGCGGGACACCGAGATCCTCCCCGGAGAACTCGTCACCGCAGTGCTGCTGCCCGCGGCGCCGGCCGGCCTGCCGTCCGCCTATCGCAAGGCCAGGGACCGGGCGTCGTACGCCTTCGCCCTCGCCTCGGTGGCCGCCGTGGTGCGGGTGACGGACGGGGTGGTCGACCATGCCGGGATCGCCTTCGGCGCGCTGGCGCACCGGCCGTGGCGGGCCCGGCGGGCCGAGCAGGCGCTGCTGGGCGCCGCGCCCACGGCGGCCGCGTTCGAGCACGCGGTCGACCTGGAGCTCTCCGCCGCCGAGCCGTTGCGGGACAACGGCTACAAGGTGCCCCTGGCGCGCTCGCTCGCCCTGGACGTCCTGACCCGTCTCACCGCGGCCGACAGGATCTGAGGAGGACGTAATGGACGCCCCTGTGCAAGCCGCCGCCACCGCCCTGGGTGCTCCCGTCGAGCGCCGCGAGGGCCGGGAGAAGGTCACCGGCACCGCCCGCTACGCCGCCGAACAGCCCGCTCCCGGCCGCGCGCACGCCTGGCCCGTGCCCGCCTCGATCGCACGGGGCCGGGTCACCGGCATCGACACCGCGGCCGCTCTGGACGTGCCCGGGGTCCTGGCCGTGCTCACCCACGAGAACGCGGCGAGGCTGTCCGAGCCGGAGGACCCCACGCTCGCCGTGCTGCGCGATACCCGTGTCCCGCACCGGGGTTGGTTCGTCGCCCTGGTGGTGGGCGAGACCCTGGAGGCCGCCCGTGCCGGTGCCGCCGCCGTCTGCGTCGACTACGCCGTGGAGGACCACGACGTCACCCTGACCACCACGCACCCGCAGGCGTACGCCCCCGAGCAGGCCAACGGCGGATACCCGGGAAGCCGTGAACACGGCGACCCCGAGGGCGCGTTCGCGTCCGCTCAGGTCCGGATCGACGCCGACTACCGGGTGCCCCCGCTGCACAACCACCCGATGGAACCGCATGCGACCACGGCCGAGTGGCACGACGGCCGGCTCACCGTGCACACCTCCACCCAGGGCTCCACGGTCGTACGCTCCGTCGTGGCCCAGCTGTTCGGCCTCCCGGAGGACCAGGTCACCGTTCGCGCCGAGCACGTGGGCGGCGGTTTCGGCTCCAAGGGCACGCCCCGCCCGGACGTGGTGCTCGCCGCGATGGCGGCCCGGCACACCGGACGGCCCGTCACCCTGGCGCTCCCCCGCCGTTTCCTGCCCGCCGTCGTCGGTCACCGCGCCCCGACCCTGCACCGGCTGCGCCTCGGTGCCCACCCCGACGGACGGCTCACCTCCCTGATCCACGAGGTCACCACCCACACCTCGCGCGTCAAGGAGTTCGTGGAGCAGGCCGCGGTGCCCGCACGCGTGATGTACGCCGCCCCCGACTCCCGTACGGCGCACCGAGTGGCGCCGCTCGACGTGCCCACTCCGTCCTGGATGCGGGCCCCAGGCGAGGCTCCGGGCATGTACGCCCTGGAGTCCGCGATGGACGAGCTGGCCACCGAACTCGGCATGGACCCGGTGGAGTTGAGGATCGTCAACGAGCCGGGCACCGAGCCCGACAGCGGCAAGCCCTTCAGCAGCAGGCACCTGGTCGAGTGTCTGCGCGAGGGCGCCCGGCGCTTTGGCTGGGCCGAACGGGACCCGCGTCCGCGCTCCCGCGCCGAGGGTCCGCTGCTGATGGGATCCGGGGTGGCGGCCGCCGTCTATCCCGTCATGGCGCAGCCGTCCACGGCAGCGGCGCAGGCGCTGCCCGACGGGACCTTCCTCGTCCGGATCAACGCCACCGACATCGGCACCGGCGCCCGGACCGTGCTCGCGCAGATCGCCGCGGACGCGCTCGCCGTGCCCGTCGCCCGCGTACGGACCGAGGTGGGCAGCAGCGAACTGCCCCCGGCGTCACTGGCCGGCGGCTCGTCGGGCACCGCGTCCTGGGGCTGGGCGGTGCACGAGGCGTGCGCCCGGCTCGCGGAGCGCCTGGCCGAAGGGCCGCTGCCCGCGGAGGGCATCGAGGTCCGTGCCGACACGGCCGGGCGGGCCGACGCCGACAGCCCTTTCGCCCGGCACGCCTTCGGCGCCCACTTCGCGGAGGTCGCCGTCGACACGGTCACCGGCGAGACCCGGGTGCGCCGGCTGCTCGGGGTGTACGCGGCCGGGCACATCCTGAACGCCCGTACCGCGCGCTCCCAGTTCGTCGGCGGCATGACCATGGGACTCGGCATGGCACTGACCGAGGGCAGCACGATGGACGCCGCGTTCGGCGACTTCACCGAGTCGGATCTGGCCGCGTACCACGTGCCCACGCACGCCGACGTGCCCGACATCGAGGCGCACTGGATCGACGAGGACGACACCCGCCTCAACCCCATGGGCAGCAAGGGCATCGGCGAGATCGGCATCGTGGGAACGGCCGCCGCGATCGGCAACGCCGTCTTCCACGCCACCGGCGTACGCCTGCGCGAGCTGCCCCTCACACCGGATCGCGTACTGAGCGGCCTGCGGGCAAGCGACAGCTCCTAGCGGCTCTCAGGGACGCTGCGGGGACAGCGGAGCGTCGGCCGTCTCGCGGAGCGCCTCCACGATCCGCCGCTCCGTCGGGCCGCTCCTCGCAGGTGCCGGGGACGCGAGGTGGACCACCAGCGCGGTCAGCGCGGCCAGCGAGGCGCACACGGCCGCCGTCCCCGCGAGCCAGGCCGGCGCGAGCGGAAGTTCCAGGGCCCGGGCGAGACCGGCCGAGCGGAACCGTCCGTCGAGCAGCTGGCCCGCGGCGATCCCGGCCGGTACGACGACCGCGAGGGCCAGCACCGGAAGGACGGGCCGGAGCGTCAGCAGGGCGAGCAGGACGCACAGGGCCGACACCCCGAGCGCGAACCCGTACACCTGCGGCGATGTCCCGTCCCGGTGCGCCGGGAAGCACAGGGCACCGCAGACCAGCAGTGCCAGGGCGGTGATCCAGCCCGGCCAGGCCGGTGTCCTGCGGGTCAGCGCCGACGCGGGCGGATGCGGTGGCGGGGCCGGGAAGGCGCCCGGCCCCGGCAGTTCCGGTTCGGTCCGCCAATCCTCGCCGTACGGATCGTGCGCCTCGTACGACGGTTGCGGGGGTGTCTCCGCCGCCAACCGCCCTATGAGTTCGACGAGTTCCTCGACGGGTCGGCCGGTCGCCGCCGCGCGCACCGCCTCCTGCCCGCAGTGCGGCTGGAGTTCGGACCGGTTCAGCAGGGCCACCAGACGGGTCACGTCCTCGACGGGACGGGACTCGGCGGCGGCCCGGATCGCCTCGTCGGCGCTGTCCGCGTCCCGTGGCGGCCGGGTCAGCAGGGCGACCAGCCGGGTGACGTCCTCCACGGACCGGTCCACGCCGACGGTACGCAGGGCCGCCACGGTGGCATGCGCGTACTGGGGCGACTGTTCCATCAGGGTGATCAGGTGGACGACGTCCTCCAGGGGGCGGTCGGCCACGGCGGCACGTACCAGGTCGCCGACGGGATCGCCGTACGACCGGTCCATCGGTATGGCGGGTTCGTTCGGGTGAGCTGCTGTCGGGCCGGTGGTCATGCTCTGCTCCAGACAAAGAGTGCGGTCGCTCCTACGCGCCCCCGTCGTGCGACCGCGATATTGAGATGACCCATTCGTAAGCGGGTACCCGACGGCGTGCCACTCGGATGAGCCACGGGTGTGAGTGCGGCCCCTCGGCGAGCCATAGGGGGACCGGATACGGGAATCCGTCAGAGAGCGGGCCGTTCGGCGCCCGGAGGAGGAGGTCGGCCCGTGGATTCGACCACAGCACTGATCGTCGTCGCCGCGGTGCTCGCGGCGCTGGCGCTCGCGGTGGCCGTGGGGCTGCTGGTGCGGCTCGTGAGAACCCGTCGCGGTCTGCGGCGGGCGGGACTGCCCACCGGGCCCCGCTGGGTCTTCTGGGGCGCCCTGTTGTACTTCGTACTGCCCACCGATCTGGTGCCGGACCCGGTGTACCTCGACGACATCGGTGTCCTGCTGCTCGCCCTGCGCACGCTGCGCGGTTCCCCTGCCGACCGGGCGGCGCTGCGGCTCGACGGGCGGGAGCGGGAGACGTCCCGCCGACCGTGATTACGCAGTGTAAGGAAACCAATCACTCGTTCGATTCGTATAAGTCTCTGGAAGCCGAAGGAAGTCGGCTGACCTGACGGCGTCGTGGGGAGAGGCCGTCGGCGAGAGCAGTACCGGCGAGGGAGAGACGATGCAACCGTTCGCGCTCAACTACGCACGTCCGGCAGCGACGTTGGAGGCGACCACTCCGTACGTCTACGACTCCGGGCTGCAGTTGAACGTGCTCAGGGACGGCCGGGTCGCGGCTCGCGACCACGCGCTGATGAGGGAACTGGGGACCACCACGAGCACGGCGGGATCCAAGACCCACTTCGACGACTGAACACGGCCCGCGTCCGATGACCGTGTTGATTCTCACCTGCGAAGAGGACGTGACGGCCGACATGGTCGTCGTGCACCTCAACGCCACGGGGGTACCGGTGGTCCGGCTCGACCCTGCCGACCTGACCGACGGTGTCGCACTGTCCGGGGAGTACGTCCACGGCACCTTCCGCGGCCATCTGTCGGTCGGCGGCCGCCTGGTGGGCATCTCCGGGCTGCGCTCGATCTGGGTCCGCCGTCCGGGCACCCCCGCGGCACGGGCGGCCGCGCCCTCCGACTGGCTGAGCGAGGAGTCCGCCCAGGCGCTGTACGGCATGCTCCGGGGCAGCGACGCCCGCTGGATGAACCACCCCGACGCGGCCCGCAGGGCCCGTCACAAGCCCTGGCAGCTGCGGCTCGCCCAGCGCTGCGGCCTGCCCGTCCCGGCCACGATCGTGACGACGTTCCCGCAGGCCGCCCGCGAGTTCGCCGAGCGCTATCCCGACCTGGTGGTCAAGCCGGTCTCCGGCGCGCACCCGCAGGATCCGCCGCGGGCGGTCCCGACCAGCCGGGTCGCACCCGACGCCGATTTCGCGGCCGTCGCGTTCGGCCCGACCCTGCTGCAACGGCGGGTGGCCAAACGGGCCGACATCCGCCTGACCGTCGTGGGCGAGACGATGCTGGCCGCCCGCAAGCCCACAGGCGCCGACGACGAGGTGGATGTCCGTTTCGCCCCGTCCACCTCCTCCTGGGAGCCCGCCGATGTCCCGCCGCGGGTGGCCGCGGCCGTCCGGGACTATCTCCGGGCGGCGGAACTGGCCTACGGGGCCTTCGACTTCGCCGAGGACGGGGACGGGACCTGGTGGTTCCTGGAGTGCAACCAGTCGGGGCAGTTCGGCTTCGTCGAGGTGGACACGGGCCAGCCGATCGCAGGAGCCATCGCCGAATGGCTGGCCCGGCCCGGTGCGGACCCGCGCGCACGTGTCAACGGCGCGGACACCACGGTGTCCTGAGGCCGGGTCAGTAGGGCCGCGGGGCGGCGGGCGGAAGGGCGGGCACCCATCCCTGACCGGGCTGCGCCGGGCGGTCGGGGACGGGTGGCGGCATGAAGGACTGCAGCGGCCGCATGACGTACTCCAGTTCCCTGCGTACGCGCTCGGCCTCCCTGCGGGCTAGAGCGGGGACGTCGCCGCGCTCGGCGACGAGTCGGTCGTAGATGGGGGAATCCTGGAACACCCGTCAACGCGCCTTTCGTTTTCGCGGGCCCACGCGCATGGGCACAGCTGCCGAGTCTAGGCGCCCGAACGCACCGACGTACGAATTCCGGCGTCGGGCTTGACGGCTCGCGGGCGGTCAGGCTCCGGTGGTGGACCCCGGACGCACGATCATCAGGATGGTCACGGTCGCCCACAGAAGGTTGAAGATGCCGGTGAACATGGCCAGTTGGACGGTGGCGCCGCGTTCGATGCTGCCCCGTCCGGTCAACTCCTCCAGCAGTTCACCCTGCCGGGGCAGGACGAAGGCGGCGAGGATCCCGGCGGCCGCGGCCGTCAGGGCCATGGACGTGGTCAGCCACGCGTCGCCCAGGACCCCCATCGCGGCTCCCGTGGCGATCCCGAGGACGGGGACCGCGACGCCGATGCCCGCGTAGACCCGGCAGATGCGGTGCAGCAGCCGTACCGTGCCGACGCCGGCGTCCTCCGCGTGGGCCCGGCGGGCCGCGGGCGGGAACATGCTGGCCGCGACGGTCACCGGCCCCACGGCGACGATGGCGACGAGGACGTGCAGAGCCAGCAGGAACTTGGTCATGGGGTGGCGTGTCCTTCTCCGGTGAGGTCGGTGCCCGCCCACCCTAGGAACCCGCCGGATGATCACACAGGGGCTGAAACGACAGCTTCCAACGGATTCCCGCCAACGCTCCCGGCAGTGACTTCTGTCTCATCTCCTGGTCGTGACGGTGGCGGGAATCCGCCTATCGTGGCGTTCATGCACTCCGTGGCGATCCTGGTCCTCGACGATGTGGTGCCGTTCGACATGGCGGCGCCCATGCAGGTGTTCGACTGGACGCGGCTGCCTGACGGCCGTCCCGCCTACCGGGTCCGGCTGTGCGCCGAGTCACCGGAGGTCCGCGCGGACGGCGGCTTCACCCTGCGGGTCGAACACGGACTGGAAGCCCTCGCGGAGGCGGACACCATCATCGTGCCGGGCTGCTCCCCCACCGCCGCACCGCCCTCACTGCGGGTCCTTTCGGCGCTGCGGACGGCCGCGGCGGCCGGCACCCGCATCGCGTCCGTGTGCGTGGGCGCGTTCGTCCTGGCGGAGGCCGGACTCCTGGACGGGCTGCGCGCCACCACCCACTGGGTGGCCGCGGACGACCTGGCGCGCCGCTTCCCCGCCGTCGAGGTCCAGCCGGACGTGCTCTACGTCGACAACGGTCGGATCCTGACCTCCGCGGGCGCGGCCGCGGCCCTCGACATGTGTCTGCACATGATCCGCCGGGACCTGGGCTCGGCGGTCGCCGCGCATGCCGCCCGGATGTCGGTGATGCCGCTCGAACGGGAGGGCGGACAGGCCCAGTTCATCGTGTACGACCATCCGCCCGTGCCCCGGGGTTCGACGCTGGAGCCGCTGCTGGAGTGGATCGAGGACAACCTGGCCCACGAGATCACCCTCGGGGCGATGGCGGCCCGTTCGGGGATGAGCGAGCGCACCTTCAGCCGTCGTTTCCGGGAGCAGACGGGCAGCACGCCTCTGCAGTGGCTGCTGCGGGCCCGGGTGCGGCGGGCCCAGTACCTGCTGGAGAACAGCGGCCACCCGGTCGAACGGATCGCGCGGCAGGCGGGGTTCGGCTCCCCCACGGCGTTCCGGGAACGGTTCCGCCGGGTCGTCGGCACCACCCCGCAGGCGTACCGCGCGGCCTTCCACGCGAAGGACGCCGTCCCGGCGGCGGCACGCTCCTGACCGCCCGCCGGGTCCGGCGTGGTCTCTCACCCCGCCAGCGGCAGGGTGCCCTCACCGTGCGGGTCCGCGCAGTCGGCGGCCGGCAGCAGTGCGTCGGCCCTGGCGACCGCTTCCCGTACGTCGGTGGTGCACATCATCACGCACAGTGTGTAACTGACGTCCGCCAGCTCACGAGCCCTCGCCTGACTCTCCCTCTCCGCCTGGGCGATCCTCAGTGACGCATAGCGGGTCAGCAGGGTTCTGACGGTCTTCGGGTCCGGAACGAGCACGAAGCGCCCCTCTCTAGAATTTTTCGCTGCGTATGCCCCCTCTGCACCGGCCCAATCCCGTCCGCCGCTCCCCGGCACGCGATTGGCGCAATACCGTGCGGGCGGACCCGCTTCCCCAAGAGCCGCAAACCGTTGAACAAGGGGCATCCCTCGCACCATGAACGGTATACGCCCATGAACCGCTCCGCAGGTCTCCTCAGTGCCCTCTATCTCGCGACGAGCACCGGACTCGCCTGGACCGCGCTCCTGGCGCTGCGCCAGGGCCCGTCGTGGGCCGCGTGTCTGTTCGCCGCCGCGAGCCTGGTCCCGGTCATCGCGGTCGTGCGCGAGAGCGTGCTCCAGGACCAGCGGCGCACTCTGGCCGAAATGCGCGTAAGGGCCGACGGCCCCGGTACGGGGGCTGCCGACGACATCGTCCGTGCCGAGCTCGACACCGCGTGCTGTGAACGCTGGTGGACCAGCTGCGGCACCGACCACGACTCGACCTGCCCTCGCCGGGTGCCTCGGAGCAGCGTGGCCTGAGGTTCGGCGGGCGGGTCTCAGGCGACCTGTCCGGCGTGCAGCGCGGTGTAGGCCGCCGCGGCGCAGGAGTTCCTCGTAGGTGCCGTCTCCAGGATCCGGACCTCCACATCACCACGATCCGGTCGGCGCTTCGCACGGTCGACAGTCGGTGCGCGACCACGAAGGTGGTCCGTCCGCACATCGCCGCCGCCTGGTGTACTCCTTGGCGACGAGGGGGGAAAGCGCTTGCCCTCGACTCGGCAGCCGGAAGGCCCACCGACGACGGCCTCGTCGCCGGCAGGACCGCTCGACCACGAGCACTCCTACTCGTCCAGGGTGCGGGCGAGTTCCGTGGTGGCGTGGGCGATCTCACTGTCGTCGTCGGCCATCAGCCGCTCGAGGGCGCCGCTCTTGGCGCGGACGGCCTGGCGGGCCCGGCGCTCCCACACCACCGGGTTCTCCCGGTGGTTGAGCAGCTTGGGATAGACGGCCGCCGTGCTCTCCCACTGGCGGGCGCCGGCGATGCTCCTGAGCAGCTGGATGATCTCTGCCCGGCAGGTCACCTGGGGCAGTTGGGCCAGCTCCCAGAGGAAGGGGACGGTGGCGGCGGTGGCCTGCTCGACGACGAAGCCGTACTGGCAGATGCGCCTGCGCAGGTCGCCGAGGGCGGCGCCGGCGGTCTCGGGATCCCCCCAGGCCACGCTGTTGAGGAGCAGGGGGATGGCCGCGGCGCAGCCGGTGGAGTCCTGGATCTCGCCCCAGGGCACCCGGCTCAGCGCCGCGAGGGGCGTGGTCCGCGCCACCCCGGTCGTGGGCACGGGGCAGCTGGTGCGCTCGTTGCTCGGCTGGTCCGGAGCGGTGCGCATGGCGTGAAACCTTTCCGCGGTCATGTCAGGGAGGAGGGGAGGTCGACAGCCTGGCCCAGACGGTCTTGCCGGCGGGGGGCCGTGAGGTCCAGCCCCACTCCTGGGCCAGGGCGTCGACGATGTACAGGCCCCGGCCGTGCTCCCGCAGGGCGGAGGCGTCGCAGGGGGTGTACGCGGGCGGCTCGTCACCGGGGTCGGAGACGGTCACCAGCAGATGGGCGGGGCCGAAGGACAACCCCAGCCACACCTCGGGGGCACCGCCCGCCGCGGGTCTGAGGACCGCGTGGGCCACGGCGTTGGCCGCGAGTTCGGTGATCACGAGGGTGGCGTCGTCGCTGCGGTGGTCCAGGGACCAGCCGCTCAGCGTCTCGCGGGTGAAGGCGCGGGCCCGGGCGAACCCCTCCGCACTGCATCGGACGAGCAGCGCGGCGGAGACGAAGGGGCCCAGCACCGGTGGCCGCCGCTGCGGGTGGGCGGAGCCGGGCCGCCCCGAGGTCGCACCGGCCGGGCCCGCATCACCCACCTCCGGCACAGCCTGGCTCGGCGGCCGGAGCACGTGATTCGCAGGTGACGACACGGCATCTCCTTGATGCGACGTCAAGACGGGGCGCAACCGCGGGGGTTGACGCCACGGCTATTATCCACGCTGAAGGCGTCCGCGTGCAATTGCACGAGAAATTGCGCGAAGATTGGGTGGGGCCACGGGGGTTGCGGTTGCGCGCCCCCGTCCCGCCCCGCACGGCCGGGCACGGCGCCCGGCACAGATCGTGAACAGCAAGGAGACTGCGGTGCCACCAGTGCAGAACGGAGTGCGGGCGAGTTCGCTCGACGCCCGCTGGGTCAAGAGCCGTCACAGCAACGCCGAGGGCAACTGCGTCGAAGTGGCCTCACTGGCGGGCGGCGGCGTCGCGCTGCGCAACTCCCGTGATCCCGACGGCCCCGCGCTGGTCTACACACCGGCCGAGGTCGCGGCGTTCCTCGCCGGCGCGAAGGACGGGGAGTTCGACCACCTCCTGTGAGGTGCCGGGCCCCCCGGGGCGACGGCGGCCCGAACTCCCGGGCCGCCACCGGCATCTACGGAATGGTGCGCTACGGCCACGCTGCGTGCGATAGTGTGAGTCGTCTCTGTGCCGGTTTACTGGGAGTCAGGATGTCTGCCGCGTCCCACCGCATCTCCCGCCTGGAACCGTATCTGGACCGGACCGAGCCGGCTCCCACGCTGCTGAAGATGCTGGTCGGCGTGCAGTTGGCGGGATTCCGCGAGGATGCCGGGCTCGCCCAGGACCAGGCGGCGCGGGCCCTCGGGTTCAGTCCCGCCAAGCTGTCCCGCATCGAGTCGGGCAAGGGCCGCAAGCCCCCGTCGGAGAGCGACGTCCGCGCCCTCCTCGAGCTGTACGGCACCGGGGACCACGAGTCCTCGGTGCTGATCAAGCTGCTCCAGCGCGCCGGTGACCCGGGCTGGTGGCAGCGGTACGACAAGCGGCTGATGCCCGAGTGGTTCGACCGGCTGGTCGGACTCCAGGAGGCGGCCGCGGCCATCCGTACCTTCGAGATCCAGTACGTCCCCGGTCTGCTGCAGACCCCGGACTACACCCGTGCGGTCGTGGAGCGCGGTCTGCCCGCCGCGGCGTCGAGCGAGGTGGCGCGCCGCGTCGAACTGCGTATGCGGCGCGCGCAGTTGCTGCTGCGCGAGGACGCCCCGCAGCTGTGGGCGGTCATCGACGAGTCGGTGCTGCTGCGGGTGCTGGGCAGCCGGGAGATCATGCGGGAGCAGCTGACCCACCTCATCGCGATGGCCCAGCGCCCCAATGTGACGGTGCAGGTCATCCCCCTGGACGTGACGAACGCCTCCGCTCCCGCCATCCCGATCACGTATCTGCGCTTCGGCGGGCTCGATCTGCCGGACGTCGTCTACCTGGAGCACATCAAGAGCGCCAACTTCCTGGAGGACCGGGACGAGACGGAGGAGTACCGGCTCGCCCTGGACCGGCTGGCGGACGACGCGCTCGAACCGCGGGCGTCGCTGCAGCTGTTGCAGGAGACGATGGAGCAGCGTTACGGCGGCTGAGGGCGGGGCCCCGGTCAGTCGTCGCGGCCGAACAGGCCTGCCCACAGGAAGGGTTCCCCGAAGCAGGGTGACTCGGGCGGCTCGTCGCGCATGCGGCGCAGTTCGATCTCGGTCAGGTCGCTAAAGATCCCGCGCAGGGACTCGGCCGTGTAGGCGAGACCGCCCTCGAGCCGGCCCTGCCGGTACAACTCCGCGTCCGGCAGGTCCGATCCCACGTCGGCGAAGCAGGCGATGCCGAAGCGGCCGCCGGGCGCCAGGTGCCGTTCGAGGAGCGCGAGATGGCTGATCCGGCGGTGCGGCGGCAGATGGTGGAAGCAGCCGGAGTCGTAGATCAGGTCGTAGGTGCCGCGCAGTTCGGTGCCCGACAGGGTGAAGGCGTCGCCGCACACGAAACGGACGTCGGCCCCCGCGTCACGCGCACGCTCCTCGGCCCAGGCGACGGCGGCCGGTGAGAGATCGACGGCGTCGACCTCGAAGCCTCGGGAGGCGAGGTGCAGCGCGTTGCGGCCCGGGCCGCAGCCCAGATCGAGGGCGCGGCCGACGGTGACCAGGTCGCGGTCGAGGTACGACACCAGGTTCTCGTCCGGCTTCGCCACGAAGAAGGGAACCGGCTTGGCGCGGTCCGCGTAGAAGCCGTCCCACCAGGAACCGGCGTCCGCGGTCCAGCGGTCGGCCTGGGGCGCGAACAGTGTGTCGAGGAGCTGGAGTACGTCCTCCACCGTGCGTATGGTGCGGTCCACTGGCATCCCTTCCCGACTGCGTGGATCGTAGGCCGACCGGCGCGAGGGCCCGGGTCGGATTGCCGCCGACGTGGGTAGGCCTCCGGCACGGGACCTCCGCGGTCGCGCCAGGGGCGTTGGTGGCCGGATACAGGCGTTGGCGGCCGGGTCAGCTCAGCCGGCCCACGCCGCCGAACTCGATCCACTCGTGGGTGAGCTGGCGGGGGGCCACGTCGGTGTCGGGGCGCCAGGTGGAGACCTCCACGAGACCCGGTTCGAGGATCTCCAGACCCTCGAACCACTCGGCGACGTCCTTCTCCTGGCGGACCCGGCCCCAGTGGCCCTGGGTCGCCTTGTCCATGAAGTCGGTGACGAACTCGCGGACCTCGGGGTCCTCGCTGACGAGCTGGCACATCACCATGAAGCTGCCGGGCGCGAGCCGCTCGCGCACCCGTCGGGCCACGGCGGCCGGTCCGTCCGTCTCACTGTCCGGGATGCAGTGCATGACGGAGTTGAACAGCACGGCGACGGGCTGCGAGAAGTCGATCAGCCGCTGGGTGTCCTCGTGGGCGAAGATCGCGTCGGTCTCCCGCATGTCGGCATGGATGACGGTGGTCCGCTCGTCCTGCTGCAGCAGCGCCCGGCCGTGGACGAGGACCATCGGGTCGTTGTCGACGTAGACGACATGCGTGGTGGGGTCGATGCGCTGGGCGACCTGATGGACGTTGTCCTGCGTGGGCAGGCCCGAGCCGTGGTCCAGGTACTGGCGGATGCCGTGCTCGGCCGAGAGGGTGCGCACCACCCGCTGGAGGAAGCGCCGGTTGTTGACGGCGAGCCTGCGGGTGCTCGGGACGACCTTGTCGAGCTGCTCGCAGGCGGCACGGTCGGCCGCGTAGTTGTCCTTGCCGCCGAGGTAGTGGTCGTACATGCGCGCGGCCGTGGGTACCGAGGCGTCGATCGACGTGGACAGGTTCTTACCGGTGCTCATGATTCCCCCAGCTTGTGCCGCCAACTGGCCCGGCAGGACAGGGAGTCCATCCTAGGGACACCGCGATTGCCGGTGCCAGTCCACCGGGGGGTGAACGAGGGGTCAGGCGGCGTCCAGCTCCGTGAGTTCGTCCGCGTCGAGCACGAGAGTGGCCGCGGCGAGCGAGTCGCGGATCGTCTGCGGGCGGCTCGCCCCCGGGATCGGCACGACCACCGGCGACTTGGCGAGCATCCACGCCAGGCAGACCTGCTGCGGGCTCACCCCGTGCTTCTCGGCGATCCGCGCGAACGGGGCGTGTGCCGAGCCCAGTTCCCCGGCCCGGGAGATGCCGCCGAGGGGGCTCCAGGGCAGGAAGGCGATGCCGAGCTCGTCGCACAGGCGCAGTTCCGGTTCGCTGGAGCGGAAGGCCGGGGAGAACTGGTTCTGCACGGAGACCAGTCGGCCGCCGAGGATCTCGTTGGCCAGTCGGATCTGGTCGGGGTTCGCGTTGGAGATGCCCGCCCGGAGGATCTTGCCCTCGTCGAGGAGGTCGCGCACGGCGCCGACGGACTCCTCGTAAGGGACGTTGGGGTCGGGGCGGTGGAACTGGTAGAGCCCGATCGCCTCCACACCCAGCCGGCTCAGCGAGGCCTCGCAGGCCTCCTTGAGGTGCCGGGGGCTGCCGTCGAGCGTCCAGCTGCCGTCCCCGGGACGCAGATGCCCGCCCTTCGTGGCCACGAGAACGTCATCGCCCCGCTCGTGGGAGGCGAGGGCCTTGGCGATCAGGGTCTCGTTGTGACCGACCTCGTCGGCGTCCCGGTGATAGGCGTCGGCGGTGTCGATCAGGGTCACGCCGGCGTCGAGCGCGGCGTGGATGGTGGCGACGGAGCGTTCCTCGTCCGGCCGCCCTTCGATGGACATGGGCATGGCGCCCAGCCCGATCGAGCTCACTTCGACATCACCGATGCGGCGCGTGTGCATGACCTTGGACCTCTTTCGCCTGTCACGCGGATCTGGGCCCTCATCAGCCTGGCCCCGCACCCGCCGTAGGTCCAATAGAAGAACGAGAACGCATTCAGCGACGGGAGTGCTGAATCCGGGACCGTGCCGCCGCCGAGCCGACCGGGTGGCGGGACGGGGTTGCGTGTCCGCGGTGCCCGTGTGAAACCCTCACCTGGACCGGCGGCTGGTCCAGACCGGTCGTCGTGAGGTTCGGCAGTACGGCGAGAGAGGCGGCGGTATGCGCATCGGACTGCTCGGTACCGGTCCCTGGGCCAGGATGGCTCACGCCCCCGCGCTCGGCGCGCATCCGGAGCTCGACTTCGCCGGGGTGTGGGGCCGTCGTACCGAGGCCGCCAAGGAGCTGGCGGACGAGTACGGTACGCGCGCCTACAACGGTGTGGACGCGCTGCTCGCCGACGTGGACGCCGTCGCCGTCGCCCTGCCGCCCGCCGTGCAGGCCGGTCTCGCGGCGCGGGCCGCGCGGGCGGGGTGCCATCTGCTGCTGGACAAGCCCCTCGCGACGACGGTCGAGCAGGGGCGGGCTGTGGTTGACGCCGTCCGGGAGTCCCATGTCGCCTCGGTGGTGTTCTTCACCTCGCGTTTTCTCGCCGAGACCGAGGCGTGGATCGGCGAACAGGCGGGCGTGGAGGGCTGGTTCACGGCACGTGCGGAATGGCTGGGGTCGGTGTTCACCGACGACAGCCCCTTCGCCGACTCACCGTGGCGGCGGGAGAAGGGCGCCCTGTGGGACGTGGGTCCACACGCCCTGTCGGTGCTGCTGCCGGTGCTGGGCGAGGTGCGTCAGGTGGCGGCGGCCGCGCACGGGCCCGGGGACACCGTCCACCTGGTCCTCAGGCACACCGGCGGCGCGTCGAGCACCCTGACGCTGAGTCTCACGGCTCCGCCGGCTGCCGCGGGGGTCGGGCTGGAACTGCGGGGCGCGGGCGGAGTCGCCCTGCTCCCGGAGTCGTCGGAGGACGTCGTACCCGCCGTGCTCCGGGCCGCCGACGGACTGCTCGCCGCCGCCCGCACCGGACAGGCCCATCCGTGCGACGCCGCGTTCGGTCTGCGGGTCACCGAGATCCTCGTCGAGGCCGAGACCCTGCTGGACGCCGGAACCGGCGTGCCGACCGCGTAGGCCGGCGGCTCAGTCTCCTCCGTGAGGCGAGTTCGCGTGCGAAGAGCTCGGGCATACGTGACACCGACATCCGGGCCGGACCGGCTGCCGGTGCCGACGCGTCTCAGCCAGTCGACGTGGGCCGGTAGTTCAGGCGTTCCCGTACGACGGGATAGCCCGCCTTGGTGAAGTTCGCGGCCATGGGGAAGTTGCCCCGGTCCGTCGCGCCGGCGACGAACTCGGCGCCGCGCTCGACCAGATAACGGGTGCACTCGGCGAGCAGGTCGTAGGCGTAGCCGTGTCCGCGCTGTTCCGGCACCACGCCGATGAATCCGATGCAGGGTCCCGACGGGTTGTGGGCCGGAATATGGATCCCGGCGACCTCTCCCTGCGGGGTGTGGGCGATCTGCCACCACCCGCGGGGCGAGGGGCACCAGTGGAAGAAGTCGAGTTCCTCCTGGGCGGCCCGGTCGAGTCCGCCCTCCTCGATGGCGGTGAGGGCGTGCGCGTCGAGGGTGGCGGAGTGGATGCGGCGCAGCAGGTCGAAGAAGACCGCGTCGTCCGGTTCGGGACGGAACTCCAGGCGTCCGGGCCGCTCGGGCAGCCCGTGCTCCGGTGTCCACCGGTACAGGAACCGCTCGACCAGAAGCTCGTACCCGGCCTTCTGTACGGCGGTGAAGCGGGTCTCCGCGGCGGCCCGCAGCCCCGGGTCGTCGCGCCAGCCCGTGGGCAGGTCCATTTCGAGTTCGACCTGCCAGGGGGCGGTGCGCAGGAGTTCGGCGCCGGCATCCTCCTCCCCTTCGGCCACGTCGAACCAGTTGATGTTGACGGGGGCGGTGTCGTCGGGACCGCCCCACCAGGCGCCGCGGGCCACGACCTTGCCATCGCGCAGGGCCACACGCTTCCAGTCGGGGCGGTGCCGGGTGCGCCGGTGGGACTCACGGGCGCCGAGGGGGTCGGGAAGGATGTCGAAGTCAGGGGCTGTGCGCTCGTCGAGCGCGCGGATGACCAGATCGGTCATGGGTGGATTCCTCCGGGAGGCGTACTGCGGGGAGCGCTCCCGGTCAGACGAGACACGCCGGGACGACGGAGAGGGAGCGCTGAGGGGTGGCGAACTGCACGGCACTCGCCTCCTTCCGCTGGTCTCGGGGCGTGGCCGCTCACGCTACGGGATCTTCGCGAGCGGCGTCCATCGCTTTTCGCGGCGCACGTCCGGTCCCGGGCCTCCGCTTAAACGGTCCTTAAGGCCGGATTAACCGCCGTCCGCTCTGTATGCCGCAGAGCCTGTGGTCCGTACCATCGGGCCTCGTCCACATCGTGAGAGCGCTCTCAATTCTCCGAGGAGACCCCCCACATGACACCTCGTCACCAACGCCACCTCGGGCGCCGCAAGGTCCTCTTCGCCCTCGGCGGGGCGATGGCGGCCGCGCCCGCCGTCGCCGCACTGGCCCCCCACGCCCTCGCCCAGGGCAACGGCATAACAGCCGCCGGTGCCCTGCCCCTGACCGTCGTCAACAACACCGGCGCCTTCGACAACGCCAACGTCCACGTCTACATCGTGGGCAACCAGGACGGCCGGCAGGTCCGTGTCACGCCGGACGGCACCCTCGCCCCGGTCGCCCTCTCCGACAACGGCGCCGACGGTTACACCGACTACGCGATAACTCTGGCCGGCAGCGGCGAGACCAGGCTGTCCATCCCCTACCTGTCCGGCCGGATCTACGTGTCCCTGGGCGCGAAGCTGAAGTTCAAGGTCGTTACCGACGGCAACGGCGACCCCGCCCTCCAGTACCCGGCCGGCTGGGTGACCTCGGACCCCAACTACCTGGTCCTGCACGACTGCGCCGAGTTCACGTACAACTCGGCCGGCATGTTCTGCAACACCACCATGGTGGACATGTTCAGCGTGCCGCTGAGCATCCGGCTGACCGGGACACGGGACCAGACGACGGGCACCCTGCGCGCCTCCGGGCGGGCCGGCGCCTTCGCCGCCGTACGCCAGGTCCAGGAGTTCGCGCCGCTCGTCGTGGACGACACGCGGGTCATCTCGCCCGGTCACGGTCTGGACGCCGGCCTGTTCCCGGCGGACTACTTCGCGGCGTACATCGACGAGGTGTGGAGCACGTACACCGGCAGGGACCTGACCGTCACCACGAACGCGGGCGCCTTCACCGGCCGGGTGCGCGCGGACCGGCTCGTGTTCACCGGCCCCGCGCAGGTCTCCTTCGCCCGGCCGTCGACCCGGGACGTCCTGTTCTGCGACGGCTCGCTCGCCGCTCCCAACGACGGCACGACCGGGCCGGTCGCGGCGGTGCTCGGTGCCGGGTTCAACCGGTCGACGCTGGTGAGTTCCGCCGCCCAGCCGACCACCGACCCCGCCTCCTTCTACCGGACGGCGCTCACCAACCACTACGCCAGGGCCGTGCACGCGGCCACGGCGGACGGCAAGGCGTACGGCTTCGCCTTCGACGACGTGGCCGACTTCGCCTCCTACGTCCAGGACACGGCGCCGACCGGGATCCGGCTCACGCTCACCCCCTTCTAGAGACGGTTCGGGGTGCGGGGACCGGCGGGTCGTAGCAGCGTGGTGGTGTGAGCGGACTGCGCGACCGGGACCGGCGGAGCTGGCTGCGCGGCGCGCCGCCGCCGGGCTGGGTACGGGCACTGCCCGCCGCGCTGCTGGCGGGGGTGTGCGTGGCGACCCTCGTGAGCCCCCATCCGCTCGACATCGGGTTCCTGCTGGGCGCCATTCCGCCGATGGCCGTGCTGTCGTACGGACCGGCGGCGACCGCGGTGCTCGGCGTGTCCGTCCTGGTCGTGCTGAACGTGCCGGCCTTCCAGCTGAACGATCCGGGCAGCACGGATGTGCTGACCGTGGGTTTCGTCGCGGCGCTCAGTGTGGTCGTGTCGTACGTCCGCAGCCGGCGTGACGCCCAGCTGGTGACCGAGCGCGCGGTCGCGGAGGCAGCGCAGCGGGCCGTCGTGCCGCCGCTGCCCGAGCGGGTGGGAGGCGTGCGGTGTGCGGGGCTGTACCGCGCCGCGCAGCGCGGGACGCTGGTCGGAGGTGACTTCTTCGACGTACGGGAGGGGCCCTGCGGGGTGCGGGCGGTGATGGGCGATGTGCAGGGGCACGGGCTGTCGGCCGTCTCGACCGTCGCCTCGCTGCTGGGGTCCTTCCGGGAGGCGGTGCTGGACCGGCCGGACCCGGAGTCGGTGGCCGCGCGGCTGGACCGCAGGCTGGCGGTGGACTCCGCGGCCGTACGGCACTCGGAGCTGTTCGCGACGGCGGTGGTGCTGGAGTTCGGCGCCGGCGCCACGGCCGTAAGGATCGTGGCGTGCGGGCAGCCCGGCCCGGTCCTGCTGCGCGACGGGCGGGCCGTGGAACTCGACGTCCCGGTGGGCACCCCGCTCGGCCTGGGCCTGTCCGACGCCTCGCCGCCGACCGGGATCACGGTCGCCCTGCACCCCGGCGACCGGCTCTTCCTGGCCTCAGACGGGGTGTGGGAGGCCCGGAACGCCGCCGGGGTGTTCTACCCGCTGCTCGACCGGATCACCGGTTTCGCGGACGACCTCCCGGATCTCGTCGAGCGGGTCTGGGCCGACCTCGTCCGCTATGCCCCGACGCTCGAGGACGACGTCACGATGCTCGTTCTCGCGCCCGCCGCCCCGCACTCCCGCTGACCGCCCCGTCCGCCTCCTGCTCCCCCTCGGCGTCGATGTGCGGGAGCATCCGGTCGAGCCAGTGGGGTGTCCACCAGGCGTGCCGGCCCAGCAGGGTCATGACGGCGGGGACCATGAGCAGCCGTACGACGGTCGCGTCGATCAGCACGCTCACCGCGAGGCCCAGTCCGAGCATCTTGACCACGATGTTGTCGCTGATGACGAAGGCGGCGAAGACGCTCACCATGATCAGTGCCGCGCAGGTGATGACCCGGGCGGTGATCTCCAGGGCGTGGGCCACGGAGGCCTTGGCGTCCCCGGTGCGCAGCCAGGCCTCGTGCACCCGGGAGAGCAGGAAGATCTCGTAGTCCATACTCAGCCCGAAGATGATCGCGAACATCATCATCGGCACATAGCTCTCGATGGGCACCTTGCCGGAGACGCCGAGCGCGGGGCCGCCCCAGCCCCACTGGAAGACGGCGACGACGACGCCGTAGGAGGCGGCGATCGACAGGACGTTGAGGACGGCGGCCTTCAGGGCGACGAGCAGCCCGCGGAAGACCGCGAGGATGATGAGGAACGCCAAGGCGACGACCACACCGATGATCAGCGGCAGCCGGCTGGAGACGATGTCGCGGAAGTCGACCTGGGCGGCGGTGGTGCCGGTGACGTACCCCTTGGCGTCGGTGCCGGAGACCGCGGCGGGCAGGGTGCTGTCCACGAGGCGGTTGGTGAGATCCGTGGTGCCGGCGCTCTGCGGGGACTGCTTGGAGTAGACGGTGGCGAGCAGCACGTCCCCGTCCTTGGTGGGCGTCAGCGAGGTCACCGCGGCGGCGCCGGACACGCCGCCGAGGGTCTTCTGCGCCTGGGAGGTCAGGGCCGAGCGCTGGGAGGACGGTACGGACGTCTGGTCGATGACGACGGTGAGCGGGCCGTTGGAGCCGGGACCGAAGGCGTCGGTCATCAGGTCGTAGGCCCGCCGGTCGGTGAAGGAGGTGGGGTCGGCGCCGTCGCCGATGTGGCCCAGCTGAAGGGAGAGGACCGGGATGGCGAGGACGACGACGGCCGTCACACCGGCGGCCAGGTATCGCCACGGCCGCCGCTCGACCCGCTGGGCGTAGCGGTGCCATGTCCCCTGTGCCGTCTCGCCCCCGGCGGCGTCGGTCTCGGCGACCGGACGGCGCACCCGGTAGCGGTCGATCCGGGTGCCGATCAGTCCCAGCAGGGCCGGGACCAGGGTCAGGGCGCCCAGGACGGCGGAGACGACCGTGACGGCGGCGGCGAGCCCGAGTTTCGCGATGAACGAGACCCCGGACACGGACAGCCCCGCCAGGGCGATGATCACCGTGCAGCCGGAGACCAGGACGGCCCGGCCGCTGGTGGCGGTGGCCCCGCCCGCCGCGCGCACCGGATCCTTCCCGTCCATCAGGCTCTGCCGGTGCCTCGTGAGCTGGAAGAGCGCGTAGTCGATGCCGACGCCGAGTCCGATCATCGTGGCCAGAGTGGGCGAAACGGTCGCGAAGGTGAACGCCGCGGCCAGCAGACCCAGGCACGCCAGTCCCCCGATCACACTGATCAACGCGGTGACCAGGGGAATCCCGGCGGCGATCACACTGCCGAAGCCGACGAGCAGCACGACGATCGCCACGGCGAACCCGATCAGTTCGCTCACCCGGTCGTCGGCGGCGGGCCGGGCGAGTTCGCCGAGCGGGCCGCCGTACTCGACGTCGACTCCGGCCGCCCGCAGGGGCTTTACGGCGTCGTCGATCCCGTGGAGGTAGCCGTCGCCCAGGGTGGAGGGCTGGACGTCGAAGCGGACGGTGATGTACGCCGTCTTCCCGTCCGACGACAGCGGGCCGGTCTTCGAGGCGGGCGCGGACAACGGGTTCTGCGCCGACAGGACGTGCGGCAGCTTCTGCAGGTCGGTGACGGTCGTGGAGACCTGTGAGCCGAGCGAGGTGAGCGCCTTGTCACCGTCGTGGAGAACGATCTGGCTGCCGTACCCTCCGGCCGCCGGATCGTGCTTCTTCAGGACGTCGAGGCCCTGCTGGGACTGGACGCCGGGCAGGGAGAAGTTGTCGGAGTACTCCCCGCCGAAGGACCGGTTCAGGGTCTGCAGGGCGACCAGGGCCACGAGCCAGGCCACCAGGACGATCACGAAGTGCCGGGCGCACCACTCGCCCAGTCTGCGCAGGGCGCCCTTGGGGCTGTTTCGCGTACGGGACATGGCATCGTCTTTCCTGCCGAACCCGGGAGGACAATAGTCCCATTACACGCCTTTTCGATCATTCGGGCATCCCGGGAACCCCCGGCGCCCCTGGGGTCGATGCCACCGGACCGGGGTCCGCTCCGGCGCTTCGGGATGCAGGGTCGGCCCGGGCGTTGAATGGTGATATCGGACCCGTTGACAGCACCGGGACCGTACAGCGACTCCGGATCCGAGGAGCACAGATCATGCCGACGTCACAGCCCGACGTGTCCGGGCCGTCCGAGGACCGCACCACCCCGGACGACCTGCTCCACGCCCGTACCGGCACCGAAGTCTCGCCGGAGGACCTCATCCTTGCCTCGGGCAAGGACATCACCCCGCACAGTCTCGAATGGGCCCGGCGCAAGCTGGCGGCGGAGGGCCCGGCGGCGCTCGACAAACTGCTGCCCTGACCGTCGTCGTCCGCGCCCTATCGAAACAGGCCCAGCGGCTGCCAGACTGCCGAGGGTGCCCGACTTCGACATGCTTGTCATCGGATCAGGTCCGGGTGGCCAGAAGGCCGCCATCGCAGCGGCCAAGCTGGGCCGCCGGGTCGCCGTCGTCGACCGCCCCGACATGGTCGGCGGGGTCTCCATCCACACCGGCACCATCCCCTCCAAGACCCTGCGCGAGGCGGTGCTGTACCTGACCGGCCTCACCCAGCGCGACCTGTACGGCCAGAGCTACCGGCTCAAGGAGGACATCACCGTCTCCGACCTGACCGCGCGCACCCAGCACGTGGTCGGCCGCGAGGTCGACGTGATCCGCAGCCAGCTCTCCCGCAACCACATCGCCCTCCACGCCGGCACCGGCCGCTTCGTCGACCCGCACACCGTCGCCCTGCGCGAGGTCACCGGACACGAACGCCTGCTCAGCGCGGAGAACATCGTCATCGCCACCGGCACCCGCCCGGCACGGCCGGACAGCGTCGAGTTCGACGGCCGCACGATCATGGACTCCGACAACGTCCTCGCCCTCGAACGCGTCCCGCGCTCCATGGTCATCGTCGGCGCCGGGGTCATCGGGATGGAGTACGCCTCCATGTTCGCCGCCCTCGGCAGCAAGGTGACGGTGGTCGAGAAGCGGCCCGGGATGCTCGACATCTGCGACGTCGAGGTCATCGAGGCGCTGAAGTACCACCTGCGCGACCTGGCGGTGACGTTCCGCTTCGGTGAGACCGTCGCCGCGGTCGAACGCCACCCGCGCGGCACGCTGACCGTCCTGGAGAGCGGCAAGAAGATCCCGGCCGACGCCGTGATGTACTCGGCGGGCCGGCAGGGCCTGACCGACGAACTCGACCTGGACAAGGCCGGGTTGAGCGCCGACCGGCGCGGCCGGATCACGGTCGACGAGAACTACCGCACCGAGGTGGCGCACATCTACGCCGTCGGAGACGTGATCGGCTTCCCGGCGCTGGCGGCGACCGCCATGGAACAGGGCAGGTCGGCCGCCTACCACGCGTTCGGCGAGCCGGTCGGGCAGATGCACCACCTGCAGCCCATCGGCATCTACACGATTCCGGAGATCAGCTTCGTCGGACGCACCGAGGACCAACTCACCGAGGACAGCGTGCCCTTCGAGGTCGGCATCTCCCGCTACCGCGAGCTCGCCCGCGGCCAGATCATCGGGGACTCCCACGGCATGCTGAAGCTGCTGGTGTCCCCGGCGGACCGCACCCTGCTGGGCGTGCACTGCTTCGGCACCGGGGCCACCGAACTGATCCACATCGGGCAGACCGTGATGGGCTGCGGCGGCACGGTCGACTATCTGGTCGACGCGGTGTTCAACTACCCGACGCTCGCCGAGTCCTACAAGGTCGCGGCCCTGGACGCCACGAACAAGCTCCGTCAGATCGACCGGATCGGGGACTGACTCTCGTCAGAGTTCGTCGGGGTCCTCGATCACGTGCACGGCGGCCTCCTCCGCGCCGGCCGCGCCCGCGTCGATGCCCACGTCGGTGGCGACCTCGTCCTTCGTGGTCGTGGTGTGGGCGCCCTCGTCGGGGGCGACGAGGCGTCCGGCGCGGTCGGCACCGGCCTCGGGGTCCACCGGTTCACCCTCCCCGCCGGGCAGGTCGCCGATCTCGTCGCCGAGAGGCGCGGTCGCCTCGGGGATCTCCTGGGCGAGGCGTTCGTCGAGGGTCTCCCCGTCGTGCTGTTCGGCCGCGGTGGTGCCGTGCCGGGTGACGCCCAGGGGCTTCTCCGGCGGCGAGTAGCCCTCGTCGAGGATGTCGTCGTAGGTCCGTTCGTCGACGGCGTCCTGGAGGTCGAGCGGGGACGCGTCCTCCTGCTCCTCGTTGGTTCCGGTGGGCTGGTAGGCGTCGTCGGCCATCGGCTCGGCAGATGTCGGTTCGGTGCCCATGGGCTGCCTCCCTCGCGCGTCGCGTGCGGTTCGGTGCGTGTCCTGATCCGCGTTTCCCCGTATGCGCTCCCCAACCTCAAAAGATCGCCGGAGTAAGGCATTCCACAGCCGGAAGGTTACCCCCCAGTTAATCTTGAAGGGTCAAGGAATAGAGCTATCATCACTCGCATACACGGAGTGACCGGTCGTCGACGCAGCGACCGTACGGTCCCCCGCACCACACCCCCTTGGTACCTCTCTTCACCGACCCCTGCCCGAGGCCATCCCTCTCGCGGTCCGGGGCGGAGCCACCCCCCACCCCCTTTGCGCCGTGCGGTCCCCTCCCCCGTGCGTCGTGCCCTACGGAAAGCAGCGCAACCATGAGCATCAGCAGGGGCAGAGGGCTGCAGGCCAATGCCCTCGGTACCTTCGACACCGTGGTGATGGCCGTCGCGGGCAGCGCGCCGGCGTACTCGATCGCCGCGACCACCGCGGTGCTGGTCGGCTCGGTGGGCCTGGCCAGTCCGGCGGCTCTGCTGTACTGCGCGATTCCGATGCTGGGCATCGCGCTCGCGTTCAGCTATCTCAGCCGGATCGACGTGAACGCGGGGGCCAGTTACTCCTGGGTGGGCCGTACGCTCCATCCCTTTCTGGGGTTCGTCTCCGGCTGGGCGCTGGTGATCTCGGCGACCATCTTCATGGTGGCCGGTTCGCTGCCCGCCGGTTCGATGACGCTGGCCCTCTTCGACCAGGACCTCGCGGACAACACCGCGCTGTCGACCGTCGTGGGCGCGGCCTGGTTCGTGCTGATGCTGCTCGTGGTGCTCGGCGGTGCCCGGCTGACCGTGCGCGCCCAGCTCGTCATGTCCGGTGTCGAGCTCGCGATACTGGCCCTGTTCGCGGTGCTCGCCCTCTTCCACACGGGCAACGCGCGCGCCTTCGAGTGGTCCTGGCTGGGCTTCGGCCATTTCGACGGCATGGCCGGCTTCGCGTCGGGAGCGCTGATCGCCGCGTTCTACTACTGGGGCTGGGACGTCACCAGCAACCTGAGCGAGGAGACCCGCAACAGCCGCCGTACGACGGGGCTCGCGGGGCTCATCGGCGTCGGCATCGTGTTCCTGCTGTTCGAGGTGTTCACCATCGCGGTCAACGTCATCCTCACCTCCAAGCAGATCGATGAGAACGACGCCAACGTCCTTGCCGTGCTCGGTGAGGAGATCTGGCCGGGCTGGGGCGGCAAGCTGCTGATCGTCGCGGTGATGCTGTCGACCATCGCCACCCTGGAGACCACGCTGATCCAGGTCACGCGCTCGCTGTTCGCGATGGGCCGGGACCGTACGATGCCGTCCGCGCTGGGCAGGGTGCACCGCCGCTGGAACACCCCGTGGGTGGCGATCGTGGTGGTCGGCGGCGTGGCGCTGCTGATGTTCATCGCCTCCAACGCCCTGGGCTCGGTGGGCGACATCCTCTCCGACGCCATCTCGGCCATCGGCCTGCAGATCGCCGTCTACTACGGCCTCAGCGGCCTCGCGGTCGTCGTCGCGTACCGCAAGATGCTGCTGAAGTCCGCGACAGACTTCCTGCTCGGCGGGCTGTGGCCGCTGCTGGGCGCCCTGTTCATGTTCTGGATCTTCGTCGAGTCGCTGAGCGAGCTGAGCACCGCCGCGATCTCGATCGGCGTCGGCGGGCTGGCCGTGGGGCTGGTCCCGATGCTCTGGTACTGGAGGCGGGGCAGCGACTACTACCGGCCCGCGCGGCTTGACGCGAGCCGTACTGTCGAGGCGGACTACGTTCCCGACAGCGGGGCATCCGGGCCTTCACTCGTCCACGACGGTCTCCCCACCGACTTCTGAGGGGCTGCGCGATGGCGAGAGACCGTTTCGCCCCCGAATTCGATCCCGACTGCGGGGACTTCCCCCTCACCAGCGCCCGCCAGGACATCGTCATCGGCCGCTGGCAGGGCCTGCGTGAACTGCTGCGCGCCACCGGGCCGGACTGGCTCTCGCGGGGCCACCGGGTGCGGATGCTCGCCCAGGCCTGCGCGGGCAGTTCGACGGTGGAGTCGTGGCTCGCGGCCGAGCCGCACAACGGGGACGCACTGGTGCTGCGGGCGGCCACCGAGACGGCCAGGGCGTTCAACCTGGCCATCGCCGCGGGCCGGGGTGTGCCGATCGACCACCGGCGCGTCGACGCCGCGGTGATGGCCTGTCTCCACGCGGCCGAGGCGTTCGTGGACGACCCGACGCCGTGGATCTCCCTGATCTCGGTGGCCAGGCTGTACCCGGCCGGGGTGCGGCGCCAGGAACTGGGCCGCTGGTGGGACGAGTTGCACAGCCGCGACCCGTACAGCGTCGAGGGCCACCTCCAGGTGCTGCACTACTACTCGGCCCGCTGGCACGGGTCGAACGGTCTGATGTACGACTTCGCCCGCGACGCGGCCGGGGTGGCGCCGCCGGGTTCCGCGCTGCCGGTGCTGGTGCAGTACGCGCGGGTCGAGGAGTACCGGACCGCCAAGGACGCCGCCGAGGACAGGCGGACCTCCGTCGGCCTGGGGCAGCACTGGAAGAACGACGGGGCCATCAGTGACGTACGGCGCACCTGGCAGCGCTGGATCGCGGGCCGCGCCGAGCACACGGTGGCGCCGGGAGAGCTGCGCGATTTCAACTACCTGGCCCACGCGGCCTGCCACGCGGGCCTCCCGGAGGTCGCCGCCCCGCTCCTGCGCCTGCTTGACCGCCGGGGCACCCGCGCCCCGTGGTCGTACACCGGCGATCCGGAGCAGCAGTTCACCAAGTGGCGCAAGGAGTTCAAGGTGCGCGCCTGAACCGGGCGTGCCGCCCGCCCTGACCCACTCCTGCCGCGTCAGGAGCCACGGACGCGGTGCCGTGCCGAGCCCTCGCGGGGACGGTGGCGGGGAGGAGAGGCGGAGCGGGGTCAGGGGCGGCCGCCATCGGGCGGAGGATCCTTTTCAGCGGGTACGGCCGCACTCAGCAGCCTTGTGCCATCCGTCCCTCACCTGCAAGCCACCTGCAGTAAAGCCCGTGACAGGTCTCTTCCACGGCTGGGGAAAGTCCCCGGTCAGGGCGTGGCGCCCGGCCCGTCCGGCCGGTTGCCGCGCTGCTCGACCATCTCGCGGCTGAGCTCCTCGGTCTCCGGTTCGGGCAGCCGCTCGAAGCCGTCCTCGGTGATGACGGAGACGATGGGGTAGATCCGGCGGCTGATGTCGGGGCCGCCGGTCGCGGAGTCGTCGTCGGCCGCGTCGTAGAGCGCCTGGAGCGCGGCGAGGGCGGCCTCGCGACGGTCGAGCCCCTTGCGGATCAGCTTCTTCAACGCGCCTCTGGCGTACGGCGATCCGGAGCCCTCGGCGTGGAAGTCGGTCTTCTCGTAGAGAGTCCGACGGTGCCGGCGAAGGCCACCGCCGTGTAGTCGTCGGCGGGGTGGACCTTCTCCAGGTCGCGCTGGGCGATGAGGTTGCCCATGGTGGCCCGTCGGTCTCCCGCGAGGAGCACGCCGTCGCGGTAGGCGAGGGCCAACACCGTCGTGCCGTGCGGCACTTGACCGGGTGCGGCGCGTAAGCCGTCGGGCAGGACGCGCCGGGTGCTGAGCAGTTCGGGACGGTGGGCCGCCAGGAACTCGGTGAAGGACGAGGACCCCGGGGTGAAGAACTCCTCCCCCAACCGTCCACCGTTCTCGTTCCACGTCATGGCACTCCCCCTTGCCTTCGTCCGACATCCGAAGTCCTACCAGACGCACGGGGAACGGAAACGCTGACAGCCCTGCGGGCAGCAGGCGCCGCGACGGTGACCTGCCCGGGTGTCAGGCCGGTCCGTGTTCGCTCACGTTCGGCGCGACGTGGATGTCCATCCCGGCGGCGGGCAGGGTGCGCCAGTCGCGGGCGTAGGCGGGCGGCGCGCCACCGTGCCGGGTGAGGACGGCGACGGGCATACGGCGGGACGCCGCGACGATCCTGGACTCGGTGGTGTTGGTGTTGGGGCCGAGCGCCGCCGCCGAGGTGCACCCGGCGTAGAACGCGACCGGGACCGACAGGTGGCCGGTGAGCAGACAGGGCGGGCGCACCCCGAGGCGGTTCAGCTCGGCCGCGGTGTCGGCCCAGTCGCGGTGGTGGCCCGTGGTGCGGTCCACCGTGCGCTCCAGCACGGCGTACTGCACCGCGAGGTGGCCCGCGAGACCGATCGCGAGCAGCACCGCCGCGACCGGACGCCACCGGCCGGCCGGAGTGGTCGCGAGGTGGAACAGCGCGTCGGCGACCGGGATCGCCACCAGGGCGTAGGCGGGCAGCAGGAAGCGCGGGGCCGCGTACCCGATCAGGAAGAGGTAGGGCACGGCGGCCGTCGTGGCGCAGGCCAGCGTGACGAGGGTGACGCGCGTGCGCCGGGCCCGGACCGCGACCACCAGTCCCACGGCGGCCAGCAGCGGGAGGACGACCCACCAGGCCATGACGGCGGGGTCGGGCAGCGGCCCGGTGCAGGGGCGGCACAGAGCCCGGCCGCCCAGGCTGCGCAGTTGGTCGTCGACGGCGAACTGCGGGCCGAGTCCGCCCTGGATCCGGGAACCCTCGTGCAGGCGCTCGGCCAGGCCGCCGTAGCTGACGTACGCCTCGATCACCCACTGCGCACCGCCCGCCACCAGTCCGGCCACGAGGGCGAGGGCGGCCCGCGGACGGCGGCCGACGGCGGCGGTGACGAGCAGCGGGAGGGTGACCCACACCGCGTCGGTGGGCCGCATCCACGCCATGAGGCAGGCGCCCGCCGCGACTCCCCACAGGGCCCTCGGATGCTCACGGGCTCGCAGGAAGCAGCCGACCGCGCCCAGGCCGCCGACGGCGACCCAGTAGTTGGGCATGGCCTGGGGGCCGTAGAACAGGGTGATCCACAGGGAGGCGAACAGGGCGCCGCCGACCGCGAGGACGCGGGCCGGGAAGAGGCCGCGCCAGGCGCGCAGGGCCAGGTACAGGCCGAGGCCGGACAGTACGGCGAGATAGACGCGCAGGAGTTCCGTCGAGGTCGACCAGCTCGCGATCGGCGCCACCAGAAGCGAGACGCCGCGGGCGCGCGGGGCGCTGAAGAACGCGGCCGGGGCCTGGGCACCGACCTGGCTGACGTACACGGTCTCGTCCCAGCCGAGGCCCATGCCGGGCCGGACCAGGACCAGTTGGGCCAGGGTGAAGGCGGCGGCCACCGCCGCGATCAGCCGGTTGCCCCGCGCCCCCAGGGACACCTCGGAGGCAACCGGCCGTGTGCCCCGGTTGCCTCCGACCATCAGGGCGCTGTCGCCGTGGGCCATCGTCCTCGTCCACCCCTCACCCCGTACGCCGCGGGGACTTGGTCCAATCCACATGGGCAGGGACAACGTAACCCGCGGTACGCAGGGGTGCAGGGCCGGGTTCGGCCAAGCGGTGCCCCGCCGGGTCGCCCGGCCGGGTCAGCGGGCGTGCGGAGCGCGGTGCGGGGGCTGGCCCGGGGCCGGTCGGTCCCGCGGCGCCGGAATGGGACGGACGACCGGACCGTCGCCGTCCACGGTGAGCTGGGCGCCGTGGTGACGGATCGTCAGGGGAGCTCCCGACATCAGGGTGTACGTCGCCTTGTCCGGGCCGATCTCCACCCGCAGACAGCGGCCGAGAAGCTGGAGGTTGAAGGCGAGACGGCTGAGCCGCTCCGGCAGCCGGGGCGCGAAGCGGAGGGAAGCGCCGTCGCGCCGCAGCCCGCCGAACCCCGCGACCAGGGCCGTCCAGGTGCCGGCGAGGGAGGCGATGTGGAGTCCGTCGCGGGTGTTGTTCTCCAGGTCGGCGAGGTCCATCAGCGCCGCCTCGCCCGTGTAGGCGTAGGCGAGGGCCAGGTGTCCGGCACGGGCGGCGACGACCGCCTGGACGCAGGCCGACAGGGAGGAGTCCCGGACGGTCAGGGGTTCGTAGTAGGCGAAGTTGCGGGCGATCTGCTCCTCGTCGTGGAACTCCTCGAACCAGCCGCTGCACACGTACATCGCCAGCACCAGGTCCGCCTGCTTGACGACCTGTTTGCGGTAGATGTCGAAGTAGGGGAAGTGCAGCATCAGCGGGTACTGGTCGGCGCGGGTGCCGCCGAAGTCCCAGCGCTGGTGGCGGGTGAAGCCCGCGTCCTGTTCGTGCACCCCGAGCTCGTGGTTGTAGGGGATGTGGACGGTCTCGGCGGCGTCCCGCCAGGCGGCGCTCTCCTCCTCGTCGACGCCGAGCTCGGCGGCCCGCTCCGGATACCGGCCGCAGACCTCGGCTGCCGCGAGGAGGTTCGCGCGGGCCATGAGGTTGGTGTAGGTGTTGTCGTCGACGACGGCACTGTACTCGTCGGGCCCGGTGACGCCGTCGATGTGGAACACGCCGTGGTGGTCGTGGTGGCCCAGCGAGCGCCACAGACGGGCCGTCTCCACGAGGAGTTCGAGGCCGGTGTCGCGCTCGAAGTCGGTGTCCCCGGTGGCCTCGGTGTAGCGCACGACGGCGTCCGCGACGGCGGCGTTGATGTGGAAGGCGGCGGTGCCCGCGGGCCAGTAGGCCGATCCTTCCGAGCCGTCGATGGTCCGCCACGGGAAGGCGGCGCCGTTCAGGCCGAGCTGTGCGGCGCGCTCGCGGGCTGCGGGCAGTGTCTTCTGCCGCCAGCGCAGGGCCTCGGACACGGCCCGGGGCTCGGTGTAGGTGAGCAGGGGCAGGACGAAGGTCTCGGTGTCCCAGAAGGCGTGTCCGTCGTAGCCGGAGCCGGTCAGTCCCTTGGCGGGAATGGCCCGTTCCTCCGAGCGGGCGCCTGCCTGGAGCACATGGAAGAGGGCGAAGCGGACCGCCTGCTGGATCTCCTCGTCGCCGCCGACCTCGACGTCGGCGCGGGCCCAGAAGTCGTCGAGGAAGGACCGCTGCTCGTCCAGGAGTCCGTCCCAGCCGCTGTGCGCCGCGGCCGCGAGCGCCGCGTCGACCTGGTCGCTCATAGCCGGCCGGGAGCGGACCCCGGACCAGCCGTGGGCGACCATCTTCCGCACCCGCAGCCGCTGTCCGGGCTCCAGGACGGAGGTGACGGTGAGCCGCGCCAGGTCGACCGTCTCCTCGCTGCTCGTGGTGGTGCGCTCGGGTCCTTCGATCACGTGGTCGGCGGCCACGGCGACCCTCAGTTTGCTGTGCCGGGTGCGGTGCACCAGCCGCAGCCGGGTGCCCTCGGCGTAGCCCTCCTCGTGCTCCAGCGGCGACTTCAGGGCCTTGGAGGCGCGCGGGTCCCCGTTGGGCCCGGGCAGGCTCTCGTTGGTGACCAGCTCGGACTGGATCACCACACGGGTGCGGCTGTCGACGGGCTCCACCTCGTAGGACACGGCGGCTACCGCCCGCTGGGTGAGCGAGACGAGCCGGGTCGAGCGCACCCGGATCCGCGATCCGGCCGGCGAGATCCACTCGCAGGACCGCTCGAGGACGCCCCGGCGCAGGTCGAGGGTGCGTTCGTGGGCCACCAGACGGCCGTAGCGCAGGTCGAAGGGCTCGTCGTCGACGAGGAGCCGCAGGATCTTGCCGTTGGTGACGTCGATGACGCTCTGGCCGGACTCCGGGTAGCCGTATCCGGCCTCGGCGTACGGCAGCGGGTGCAGTTCGTGGACGCCGTTGAGGTAGGAGCCGGGCAGGCCGTGCGGTTCGCCCTCGTCGAGGTTGCCGCGCCAGCCGACGTGGCCGTTGGACAGGGCGAACACGGACTCGCTCTGGGCCAGGACGTCGAGGTTCAGGTCGGTCTCGCGGACGGCCCAGGGCTCGACGGTGTAGGAGCGCTGGGTGATCACGCGTGTCCTCCCAGCTCGGCGAGGCCCTTCACGACGATGTCAGCGCCGTGCTCGTAGAGGGCGTCGGCCTGTCCGACGCGGTCGAGGCCGACGACGTATCCGAAGCCTCCGGCGCGGCCCGCGTCCATGCCGGCGAGGGCGTCCTCGAAGACGGCGGAGCGGGGGGCGTCCAGGCCCAGGTCCTCGGCGGCGGCGAGGAAGGTGTCGGGGTGGGGCTTGCCCGGCAGGTGCCGCTCGGCCGCGACCACGCCGTCGATGCGTACGTCGAAGAGGTCCTCGGCGTCGATCGCGTGCAGCACGTCACGGCAGTTCGCGCTGGAGGAGACGATCGCGGTGCGCAGGCCCTGGGCGCGGGCGGCCCGGATGTAGGTCAGCGTGTCGTCGTAGGCCTCGACGCCGTCCGTGCGGATCTTCTCCAGGACGAGGGCGTTCTTGCGGTTGCCGAGGCCGTGGACCGTCTCCGCGCCCGGTGGATCGTCCGGAGCGCCGTCCGGCAGTTCGATGTCGCGGGAGGCCAGGAAGGTGCGCACCCCTTCGGCCCGCGGCAGACCGTCGACGTACTTGTCGTAGTCGTGGTCGTCGAACGGCCGGAAATGCTCGCCCTCGCGTTCACGCAGGAACGCGTCGAACATCTCCTTCCATGCGGCCGCGTGCACGACGGCGGTCCTGGTGACGACCCCGTCGAGGTCGAACAGGCAGGCCTTGATCTCTTCTGGCAGACCGAGCTCCTTCATACAGAACCCGTTCCCTGCCAGGCGCTCGGCCAACAGGTGGATTCAGTCGTGCGGGAAGGAGTGGTGCTCGTGGGCCACCAGCCAGCGGCCGTGCTCCTTGCGCAGACCGAAGGTGAGCCGGAGCCGGAAGCCGGGGTGGGCGGCGAGTTCCTCCGGGGTGGCGCAGCGCACCAGGGCGTGCGCGTAGGCGACGTCCGTGCCCGCGGTGACGTGCAGGGACTCGATGTCGAAGCAGGCGCCCTGGGCCTGCCACGCGAAGAACGGCGGCCAGGCCGCACGGTAGGCGGCGAGGCCCCGGATGCCGTGGTGGGGCGCGGGCACGTTGAACATCACGAGGTCCTGGGCGTGGCCGGCGATCACCCCCGCGAGGTCCCCGCGGTGGACGGCCGCGGCCCACCCGGTGATGAGGGCGCGGATCTGCGCCTCGTCGTCGGAGTCCTGGGGCACGGGCTGACCTCCTTTCTCCCCCTTCCGCATCCAGGGTGCCTGGCCGGTCCGGCTTCGCCGAATGGCAGACTCGTCGTGTGCCGCTGACCTTCGACGACCTCGTGACCCGCGCCCGCTCCCTCGCCGAGCACGGGGGACGGGCCGTCCTCGGCATCTCCGGCTCCCCCGGGGCGGGCAAGACGACCCTCGCCGAGCATCTGGTCCGGGCGCTCAACGGCTCCGGGGAGCCCTGGGTGGCGCACGTCCCCATGGACGGCTTCCACCTCGCCGACGTGGAGCTGGACCGGCTCGGCCTGCGCGACCGCAAGGGTGCGCCCGAGACCTTCGACGCCGCCGGGTACGCGGCGCTGTTGCGGCGGCTGCGCGAGGAGCCGGACGGGGACGTCGTGTACGCGCCGGGCTTCGAGCGGGTGCTGGAGCAGCCGATCGCCGGGGCGATCCCGGTGCCGCCGACGGCCCGGCTGGTGGTGACCGAGGGGAACTACCTGCTGCTCGGCACCGGGGCGTGGGCGCGGGTCCGGCCCGCCCTGGACGAGGTGTGGTTCTGCGCACTCGACGAGGACGAGCGGGTGCGCCGGCTGGTCGCCCGGCACGAGGAGTTCGGCAAGAGCCACGAGGACGCGGTGGCCTGGGTGGAGCGCTCGGACCAGCGCAACGCGGAGCTGGTGGCGGGCACCCGGGAGCGGGCCGACCTGGTGGTGCCGTGCCTGGACGTGGGGATGTGAGGGGAGGGGCTACGGCCTCTCCCCTCATCCCTCAACAGGCCGACAGCGTCAGTTCCGGCTCGCCGTGGGCGTCGCCCGCCGGGTCGCCGATCCTCGCCGTGAACGCCTCGGTGCGTACCGTCAGCCCGGCGCCGTCACGTGCGAAAGCCGCCGTGAGAGGGGCGGTCCCGGGGCCGTAGCGCACGGCGAAGGCGTGCAGGTCCTCCGGTGCGTCCGGGACGGGGTCCGCTTCCAGGGCCGTGGAGCTGACCAGGTGGCTCCAGCCCTCGTCGGGGTTGCCGTAGCCGCGCGGGTCTGCGGCCAGGGCGAAGGCCGCCTGCTCCTGGGTCGTCTCCGAACGGGCGTCGAAATGGTCGATGCCCTCGGCCTCGGGGTGCGTCAGCCGCAGGGCGCCCACGGCGCTCACCTCGCCCTCGGCCGTCCGGCGCACCCTGTCGCCGTCGTCCTCGGCGTACGGCAGCCCCGCCAGGAGGTAGGGCGTGCCGGGGAGGCGTTCCACGGTGACCGTGGTCCACAGACTCGTGCCGTCGGTGACGTACAGGGACTGGAGGTGGCGCAGGACGTGGTCGCGGCCGACGACCGGCTTGGTGACGAGCTTGGCCGTGAGGCCGTCGGTGCGCACGTCGCGCACCCGCACCTCGCCCATCGGACGGCAGAGCAGGAAGCCGTCGACGACCGGACCGAAGCCGTGTTGGCGGTTGACGGCCGCGGGCAGGTAGTAGGTCCCCGCCGCCTCCACGACCGCCGGTGTCATCCGGGAGTCGAAGGCCACCGAGACGCCGCCGGCCCGCAGTTGGTGGCGGGCGGTCGCCGTGGACGGCTCCCGGTGCCAGCGGGTGGTGTCCTGGATCTGCCAGACCAGCATCCAGGCGAAGTGACCGTCCACTCCCCCGTCCGCCTTGACCGCGTGCCGGGCCCAGCGGGCGTCGCCCCGGTAGCGGCCGAGGTCGGCGCCGATGCGGGCACCGAAGTAGCGCAGGCCGAGGACCGACTCGAACGCCGAGTGCTGCTCGCTGTAGCGCGGGCCGCCGTTGTCGTAACCGCCGCCCGTCAGCCGGGCGTCGATGTAGCGGGCCAGGGTGTCGCCGTCCTCGGCGAAGATCCCCTCGCCGCTGATCCGGTGGGCCTGGGCGAGGAAGGACAGCGAGATCGGGCCGTAGTTGTTGTCGTAGGCACCGCCGTGCTCGGGGGGCAGGGCCGCGCCACGGTCCTCGACCCGGTGCGCGCGGATCTCGTCCCGGTACAGCCCAAGTGCCCGCGCACGGACCGACTTTGCCTCCGGACCCGGCAGATGGGCCGCCAGCATCAGGCCGCCGACCACACAGCCGATCGCCTGGTTGCCGGCTTCCTGCGGGTTGAAGAAGGTCGCCTCGGTCAGCCGGCGCCAGTATCCGCGGGCCACGTCGAGGAGTTCGGCGCGACGGCCGTCGTCGACGAGTCCCTCGGCCGCGTCCAGCACGTTGACCGCCTGGAGCAGCGCCCACACCGTGCTCGGCCAGTCACCGATGGGGTGCGCACCCGCTGCCAGGGTGTAACGGGCGTACGGCAGACCGGAGTTGCGTACCCTCAGGTTCGGGTAGCCCGGGTTGTCCTCGGTGTACACCCGCTCGCGCAGATGGAAGGCGAGACTGCGGCCGACCGCCTCCGGCAGCCTCGGGTCCTTGCTCCGCTGCCAGGCGAACGCCAGCAGCGAGGTGATGCCGAGCGAGGTGTCGCCGATGTCGTCCACGCAGTCGGGGTGTTCGAGGTTGCCCTCGGGCGTCAGCCGGGCGAGGGCCTGCTCGACGACGTCGGCGAGGACGGCGTCGTACGCCTCCGGGGTGTCCGGGAGGTCGTGCAGCGGGCCGCGCTGGTGCGTGAGGTGCACGGGGATCAGTCCTTCATGCCTGAGCGGTGGCGCGCAGTGTGAGGGTCAGTGTCTGCGGTCCGTGCCCACCGAGGTAGACGCGGTTTCCGGTCGTCGCGTCGGTGCCGCCGGCCACGGTGTAGTCCTGCCCGGGGTCGTAGCGCAGTACGTCGCTGCGGTCCGGTCCGGCGAGCGGTCCGCCCGTCTCGACGGCGGCCTCGACCCGGATCTCGTCGTCGCCGACGCGGTAGGACATCGGCCCGCTCGTCAGGCACCAGCTTCCGTCGCCGAGCGGTACGGCACCCTGTGGCTCGCCGCCCGGCCGGAAGGTCAGTTCGAGGGCCCAGGGCACCGATGGGCCGCTGATGTCGATCCGCAGGTCGGCCCCGTCCTCCCGCAGGTCGACCTCGACCCGGGTCGTGTGGGAGACCTCGTCCTGAGGGCGGTCGGGGAAGGCCATCGCCGCGGAGAAGCGGCCCTCGTCCACCAGGCGGTAGGCGCCGTCGTCTCGCCTGCGGTCCTTCGGGAGCGGCTGGTAGTAGGCGGTGGTGAGGGTCTGGGTGAGCCGGTACCGGTTCTCGGCGAGCTGTTCCATGTCGGCGGCACGGAACGGGCCCAGGTCGAAGAACGCCCGCGAGAGGCGGACCGCGTCGAGGACGGCGGCGCCGGCGAACATGCGCAGGAAGGTGGGGTTGCAGGCGAGGCCCGAGCGGATGCGCCGGTGCTCGGGCACGTCGGAGCCGCCGTACACCACGGTGTGCGCGGTGGCCGAGGCGTGTGCGGCGAGGCGTGCGGTGGTCAGGTACCGCTCGCGCGGGAGCTTCTCCGCGTCCGGGGCCGGCAGGGCGCGGCACAGATCCGGGGTGAGGAAGGTCTGGGCGAGGAGGTCGGAGTCGTCGATGCCGTCGACGGCCGCCAGGCGGGCCGCGCGGGCGAAGTCGCCCCGGCCGCTGCGGATCGCCAGCAGCCGGTAGTGCGGCAGGTACGGCCACAGCGGGAACGAGAGCTTCTGGTCCTGGCGGCGCGAGTGGACGGTCTCCACCGTGCCGTCCGGCCGGATCAGGTCCAGGGTCGTGGCGAGGTTGCGTTCGACGGTGTCCAGCAGCTCGGTACGCCCGAGCACCTCGGCCAGCAACAGCAGCGACGGGTTGGTCACGAGGGCCGCGTAGACGGCGCTGCGCTCCGAGTACAGACCCTCCGCGTCGATGTCGACGCCCTCGGCCAGCCACTCCTCGACGCGAGCGAGCAGCCGGTCGTCGGGGAACGACCGGTGCAGCCGGGCGAGCGCTGCGCTCAGCTCCCAGCGGTGGTTGGGGGTGTGCACCCCGCCGGTCAGGAGAGCGCCCGTGGCGGCGCCGGCGATCTCGGCGAGCGCGGCCGTCACGTCGCCCAGTTCCGGTCCCGCGTCGGCGGCGAGGACGTACGCGTCGCACACGTCGTTGACGGTGAACGCGGAGTCGGGCGGTGACTGGACGTTGTCGCCGCCCGCGAAGAGACCGGAGGGCGTCTGCACGGTCCGCAGGGCGCGGAGGTGGGTCGTCGCGGCGGCGACGGCCTGCCCGCTGCCGTGCAGGGCCGAGTGCGGGGAACGGTATGCCGCGACCAGAGTCTTCACCCGGCGGGCCAGATCGCGATGCGGCACACCGGCAAGGTCCTGGTCCGGGCCGGCCACCAGCGGAACGGCCTGCCGGTCGGCGGCGCGGGCCGCCGCGCGGACGAACTCGTCGTCGAGCGGGCTGGACACGGTCAGTCCTTCAGTCCGGCGTTGATGTCGGCGCTCATGACGTAGCGCTGGAAGACCAGGAAGATGGCGATCAGCGGGATCATGGAAATGACCGATGCGCCGAGCAGTACCGACCAGTTGATGTTCTGGGCGCCGACAATGCTCTGGATGCCGATCTGCACGGTGAACTTGTTGGGATCGTTCAGCATCAGAAGCGGCCAGATGTAGTCGTTCCACCGCCACTGGAAGGACAGGATGGCGAGGGTCAGCATGATGGGCCGGGAGAGCGGCACCATGATCCGCAGGAAGATCGACAGTTCGCGGGCGCCGTCGATGCGGGCGGCTTCCACGAGTTCGTCGGGAACCGTCAGGAAGAACTGACGGAACATGAAGCATCCGGTCGCGGTGAGCACGGCCGGGAGGATGATGCCGGCGAACGAGTTGTAGAGGCCGAGGTTGCGGACCACCAGGAACTCAGGGGCGAGCATGACCTCGGACGGCAGCATCGTGGTGGCCAGGATGCAGAGGAAGAACGCCTTGAGCCATCTGTTGTCGTACTTGGCCAGCGCGTACCCCGTGCAGCAGCTGACACCCACCGTGAGGATCGTTGTGATCACGCACACGATGGCCGTGTTGACGAAGTACTGGGAGAAGTTGGCGCTGTCCCACGCTGCCTTGAATCCCGACAGAGTGGGGTTGTGCGGGACCAGCGTCAGCGGATAGGAGAACAGGTCGCTGGCCGGCTTGAGGGAGCTGAGGACGAACCACAGCACCGGAAACCCGTACAGGCACGCCATGATCCACAGCAGTGTCGTCGCGGACACCGCCTGCCGGAGCCCACCGGTGGCCGTCTTGCGGGGCCGCTTCTTGGAGATTCGCCGTCCGGAGTCGACGTCGGCCGGGCGCGGGATGTCTGTGGTTGTCATCGGTTCTCCACCCGCCGGTTGACCATCAGCTGGACGACCGCGACGGCCATCAGGATGAGCATGAGCACGAATGACGCGGCGCTCGCGTAGCCGATCTGGCCCCGTTTGAAGCCGGTCTCGTAGATGTACTGGACCATCAGGTTGTTCGACGTGCCGGGTCCGCCGTTGTTGAGGGCGACGAACACCGGGTACTCCTTCATCGCGTTGATCGTGTTGAGCAGGATGACGATGAACGAGGTGGGCGCGATGCTCGGCAGGGTGATGCTGAAGAACTGGCGCCAGGGGCCGGCGCCGTCGAGCGAGGCGGCCTCGTAGTACGACACCGGTACGTTCTTGATCGCCGCGATGAACAGCAGCATCGTGAAACCCGTCCAGGCCCAGGCCGCCGCCATCACCACGACGAGCAACGAGAGGTCCGCGTTCGACTGCCACGGAACGGCGTCTCCGCCGAACTTCTCGATGACGTAGTTGACCAGTCCGAAGTTCTCGCCGAACATCCACCGCCACAGGACACCCACGACGATGGGCGACAGGAGCCACGGGATGAAGAAGAGGACACGGGCGACCGACCCGCCCTTGGCGTGCTTGCTCACCACCAGGTTGGCGGCGAGCAGCGAGACCACGAAGTTCAGCGGGACGAAGAGAACGGCGTACAGCAGGGTCCGGCTCAGCGCGTCGTAGAACGTGGAGTCCCCGAACAGGTTGTGGTAGTTGTCCAGCCCGACCCACTGGAAGACCCCCACCCCCGTGTAGTTCGTGAAGGAGTAGACGAGCCCGATCACCGCCGGCCAGACGAAGAACAGCGCGAAGAGCACGACGTTGGCCGCGATGAGGACGAGCGGCGCAAGGGTGTACTTACTGCGTCTCCTGGGCGGGCTCGCGGACACGGCGGACACGTCCGAGGCGCGTTTTGTCATCTTCCTGACTCCGTGCTGGTGAAATGGATTGCGAGGGGCTCACGCCACGAGAGGCCCTGAGCCCGGCACCACTGGGGGCCCGGGGCCGGGCGGCGGGGTCGAGACGCCACCGCCCGGGCCTGCCGGTCTACGCTCAGCCGCCGACCTGCTGGTTGTAGCCGTCCACGATGTTCTGCAGGGCCTTGTCTGCGGTCTGCTGACCGTTGATCGCCTTGCCGAGCTCCGTCTTGGTCGGGTCCTCGGTGAGGCTCTTGCCCTTCAGCACCCAGTTCGTCTGCGCGGTGTTGAAGTAGCCGGAGATCGGGGCGTAGAGCGGGATCGACTCGTTGTAGAGCTTGAACGCCGCCTGCGCCGCCTCCGACTTGAAGGGGTACTTCGGGCTCAGACCGCTCTCGACCGGCAGGAAACCGGACGCCTCGCACAGCGCCTGGTAGTGGGCCGGCTCGTACAGCCAGGACAGGAACTTCGTCGCGGCCTTGGACGCGTCGCCGTTGTTGTTGAAGCCCACCGTCAGGCCGCCGCTGTTGACGTCGCTGGCCTGCACCGGCTGCGCGGGGGTCGGGACGCTCGCCCACTCGAACTTCTTGATGCTGTCCGCGAAGGCGGGCACCTGCCACACGCCGGACCAGTAGGCGACGACGTCACCGCTCTGGAACATGGCCGACGGGTCGGCGCCGCTCGTCCACACCGACTTCGGCATGGTCTTGTCGTCGTTCCATCCGACGAAGGTGTTCACGGCCTTCTTGGTCGCCGCGTCCGCCGAGAACTTGCCGGAGGAGTCCGCGTGGACGTACTTGCCGCCCATCTCGTACACCATGGCGCGCAGCCGGGACGGCGACTGGTCGAAGGTCAGGGAGTACTTGGCGCCGGTCTTCTCGCGGACCTTGTTCGCCGCCGCGATGAAGTCGGTCCAGGTCCAGGTCTTCGACGGCGAGGCCGGGAAGGAGACGCCGGCCTTCTCGAACAGCGACTTGTTGATGTACAGGCCGGACGCGGTGACGTCCGAGGGGATGGCCAGCACCTTCCCCGACGAGTCCTTGGCGACGAAGTTGGCGTTGATCTTGTTGGTCTTGTTGTCGGCGATGGACTTGAGGTCGATCAGCTTGCTCGACCAGATCGGGTCCAGCGCCGGCACGGTCGCAACGTCCGGCAGGGAGTTCGCCTGCGCGGCGTTGTGCAGCTTCGTCGTGTAGCCGTCGTAAGGGATGTTGACGAGCTTGACGTTGACGCCGGTTTCCTTCTTGTACTGCGCCACCATCTTCTTCCAGCCCGCGTCCTGCCCCGGAACCGTGGAGATCCAGAACGTCAGGGACTTGGAGGTCCCGCCCGAGTCGCCCCCCGATCCGCAGGCGGTGAGCAGCAGGGCACCCGCCGAGGCGGCGGCAGCGAGGGAAACCAGGCGGCGCGTGCCGCCGCGGCCGAGACGGCGAGAGTGCCGCACACCCACAGTGGTCATCTTCGATCCCTTTTTTTCGTCGTAGGGGACGGAGCACGGCGCCGACCGAGGCGGCACGGGTGCATTGTGCAGGAGAGGTCTGCTTTCCGAGGGCGCGGCCTCGCCCGGCCGCGTCATCCTGACGGGCGAGGGTCCCCGGCCGCTGTGGCCGTCACCGCACGGGCACGCCCTCGTGCGGTTGCCGTACGTCGAGTACGGGCGGGACGCTCGCCCAAGCCGGCGTCCCGGCCGACTTAGAAAGCGCTTGTCCGGACATTGGCAGACCGAGTCCGAACCCGTCAATCCTTCGTCCGCGCGGCCTGGGTCACGGTTTGGACTCCTCGGGCAACCGCGAGCCGTGCGGCGCCCACGACGGTGCCGAGATCACCGACCTGGCTGCTGACCACCTCGGTGGGCCAGCTGAGCCGCTCCAGCTCGGCCCGCACACCGGGCAGGAGCTGCGGATACGCGCCGGTGCTGCCGCCGAGCACGAGCAGCCCGGGGTCGAGTACGGCGGTCACGGCGGCGGCCAGCCGGCCCACGTCGACGGCATGCCTGGCGACGACCGTGCGGGCCGTGGCGCTGCCCTGTGCGGCCAGGGCGAAGAGCCGCTCGGCCGTGCGGGGGCAGACGCCGTCGGACGCGGGCCAGTCCTCGGCGGCCCGGCGCAGCAGGGAGCGGGAACCGATGTACTCCTCCAGGGCCTCGTGGCGGGGCTCCTGGTCGTCGTCCCAGGGGTAGGGCAGCCGGGCGAGCTCTCCGGCGGCGCCGTTGGCCCCGGCCAGCACGTGCCCCCCGACGACGATGCCGAGACCGATGCCGACGCCGATCCGCAGGTAGCCGAAGGTGTGACGGCCGCGGGCCGCGCCCTCGTGGAGTTCGGCGAGGGCGGCGCAGTTGACGTTGTTCTCCAGGTGGACGGGGACTCCGGGCGGCAGTGCGACAGTCACGGCGTCGAAGAGGGGGCCGGCCTTGGCCGTGGCGGGGCGCATCCTCTGCGGGGCGGTGACGTCACCGACGGCCACGACGATGGTGCGCAGCGGGGCGTCGGGGGGCAGCGCGGACAGGGCGTCGCGGACCACGTCGACGGCCTCCTCGCGGGGTCCGGTGGCCTCGGCGAGCAGGGTGCCGTCCAGGGCGCAGCCGCGGACCCGGGTGAGGGCGGGGCCGAGGTCGACGGCGAGCACGGCGCCGGCGGCGGGGCCGAGCCGGTACACGGCGGCGCTGCGGCCCGTGGTGCCGGAGGAGGTGCCGGAGTGGGCCGCGAGTTGGACGCCCTCCAGTTCGGCCACGGCGGAGGAGACCGTCGGCTTGGACAGCCGCGCCAGGCTCGCCAACTGCGGCCGCGTCGCCGTACCGGCTTGTGCGAGCACGGCGAATACAGCGCCGGCGCTTTCGGTCAGACGGGGGGCTCCAGCCACGTCGTGTTCCACTCTTCCCCCAGGTCACAGGCCGCTCTCCCGGGCCGAGCGGCTCGGCGTGAGGCGGCGATGGGTTGCTCCGGCGTCTTGCGTACCCGTCCGGGTCGGGGGGCCCGGGAAGTCGAGTGCGTGACGCCTATTGACACGCACTGTACTTCGTTAGTTAACTTCCTAACGAACGTCACGGTACTCGCCTGCCGTGGTCCGCCAGAGGCCCGTCCCGGGGCTTCGCCAGATCTTCAAAGCTCTCCAACTGCCTTGCCCCCAGGCACGGTTCGCCCACCGTCGCAGCACACAGCGCAACGACGAAAGAGGTTCCGTGCAGGACACCGCACCCCTGGTTGTCGGCATCGACGTGGGCGGCACCAAGACACACTTCCGCGCGTTCGCGGGCGACGCTCCCGTCGCCGATCACATCCGGTCCAGCAGCGGCTGGCGGCCCCACGACCCGGTGGCCGCCGCCGGATGGCTGGCCGCACTGGCCGCCGACGCGCTTCCCGCGGGCGCCCGCCCGTCCGCGCTCGCCGTCGGCGGGCACGCCTGCGAGACCCCGCGCCAGTGCGCACAGATCCGCACCGCTCTCCAACTGCACTTCGACGTGCCCGCGCTGGTCGTGGGCGATGCCGAACTGCTCGTTCCCGCGGCGGGGCTGGACAAGGGGGTCGGCCTGGTCGCCGGCACCGGTTCGGTCGCCGTGGGCCGGTTCGCCGACGGCACACCGGTCCAGGTCGGCGGCTGGGGCGCGCTCCTCGGTGACGAGGGCGGCGCCGCCGGACTGGTCCGCGAGGCCGTACGCGCCGTATGGGCGGCTCACGATCGCGGCGAGGAGCCCGACGCGCTGGCGGACGGTCTGCTCTCCGGGTTCGACGTTCCCGAAGTGCCCGCGCTGGGCGCCGCGCTGGAGCACGCCACGGCCGCCTCCGCCGACTGGGGCCGGCACGCCCCGGCCGTCTTCGCCGCCGCCGAGGCCGGATCCGCGCTCGCCCGCACCGTGATCGCCGAGGCGGGCCGCGCCCTGGCCGCGCTCGTGGAGCGGCTCGCCGCCCGCGGGGTGGTGGTCGACGACGTCGTGGTCGCAGGCAGTACCGTCCTCGCCCAGCCGTCGCTGTACGACGCGTTCGTGTCGGCGCTGGCCGACGCGGTGCCGTCGGCACGGCCGCGTCCCCTGCGCGCGCCCCCGGTGGACGGCGCCGTGGCGATGGCCCGTTCACTTCTGTGACATCCGCCGGACGCCGGGTCTCCTCCGGTCCGACATGACTCGCCCGTAGATCTTCGCTCGTACGAGGCTCGTACGAAGCTCGTGCGATTCAGAAAGCGCATTCGTCGCACCTGTCGACTGCCGCATCATGAGTCGCATCCGCACCACCTCCTCCCCCGGCCGCACGGCCGCAGAACTTCAAAGAGAGGCAGACCCATGCCGTCATCCGCCGGGCAGCACTCCCCCGCGCCGCTCACCCAACGAGCCATGAAGCGAAGGGGGTTCCTCAAGACCTCCCTGGGCGCCTCGGCCGGTGTCCTGGCCGCGCCCACCTTCGCCTCCTGGCTGAGTGCCGCGGACGCCAAGGCCGCCACCGCCGCGCTCGCGTTCGCGGACGACTACAAGTCCAACGTCATGGCGAACCTGACGCCCGAGACCAACGCGGTGGTGCGGATACTCGGCGGCTTCTCCCAGGTGTGGAAGACCGGCGCCGCCTGGAACACCGGCACACCGCTCAGGCCCGAGATCCTGCGCGCCAACATGCGCTACTGCGCGCGCCTCACCCAGGCGCGCACCGAGGCACAGGCCAAGGAGGCCTTCCTCTACGACCGCCAGCACCAGAGCTACGCCATGATCGGCGGCCTCGGCCCGCTCGCCGGCCTCTACCGGTCCGGCGCCAAGGCGGTCACCTCGATCACCAGCGCGCCCGACACCACCCCGGCGACCACGATCAGCGACGCCGTCCCGGCCGACGCCCCGGCGGGCTCGGCGCTGGGCGCGGGCTCCTACGACTCCTCGCTCGGCCTGGTGGCCAAGCTGGTCGACGCCGTGCGCGGCCCGTACGCCTCCGGCAACCCCGGCAAGTACGCCTTCCAGTACCCCCGCCCGTGGCGCATGAACGAGGACAGCGAGGTCGTCGACACCGGCGCCAAGGACGCGCTCGGCTACCCGGTCTACGACTCCGAGGTGGTCGTCGCCCCCCAGCTGCTGCGCCAGCGCAGCACCTCCCCGGTCGACGACGGCGGCTTCCCCAGCGGTCACACCAACGCCTTCCACCTGGCGGGCCTGGCATACGCGTACGCCGTACCCGAGCGCTTCCAGGAGCTCGTGACGCGTGCCTTCGAGCTGAGCCACACCCGGATCATGTCCGGTATGCACTCGACGGTCGACGTCATGGGCGGCCGCATCATGGCCACCGCGCTGGCCGCCGCCACGCTGGCCGACTCCGCGAACGCCGACCTCAAGGCCGCGGCACGGGCCCAGGCGCTGAAGTACTTCACGGAGCAGACCGGCACCACGGCCGACACGCTCTTCGCCTACGCGCACTCGGACGCCGCCGACGCGTACGCGGACCGGGACACCAACGCCCGTTCGGTAGGGCCCCGGTTGACCTATGTGCTGCACCGGGACGGCGGCAACGAGCCGTTCACCGTGCCCAAGGGCGCGGAGGTGCTGCTGGAGACGCGGCTGCCGTACCTGGACGCGGCCCAGCGCCGTGAGGTGCTGCGGACCACGGGGCTGCCCTCGGGCTATGTCCTGCTGGACGGCTTCGAGCAGTGGGGCCGGCTCAACCTGTTCGCCGCGGCGGACGGTTACGGCTCCTTCGACTCCGACGTCTCCGTCACCCTGGACGCCGCCTCGGGCGGTTTCCACGCGGCCGACGCCTGGCGCAACGACATCGACGGCTGTGGCTCTCTGACCAAGCGGGGCAGCGGCACGCTCACCCTGACAGGCCACAACCGGTACACCGGCGGAACCGTCCTGAAGGAGGGCGCGCTGGTCGCCGGTTCGGCCCACGCCCTCGGCCACGGCGACGTACGGGTGCAGGGCGGGACGCTGGCGCTGGGCGGCAAGTCGCTTCAGGTGCACGGCACGTACAGCCAGGAGGGCGGCGCGCTGGAGCTGACCCTGCGCTCGGGCCAGGAACCGGTCCTGGAGGTGACGCGGCGCGCGGTGCTCGGCACGGGCAGCGTGCTCTCGCTGAAGCTGGACGCGGACAAGCCTCCGACGGCCGGGCACACGGTCCGCGTCCTCGGCTCCCACGGACTGCGCGGCCAGTTCGACCGCGTCGAACTGAACTCCGACACCCTGCGGGCCGTACCCGTCTACACGACGGAAGGTCTGTCGGTACGACTTCTGAAGCGGTGAGGCCCGCGGGGCGGGAGCTGATGCGAGAGTGGCCCTCATGAGGTGCCCGCGGATCGCTCCCGCCACCGCCCGGCCGGTCCCACCGCGGGGCGGATGATGGCGAGCGAGCAGCAGACGGTGCTTGACCCGGTCCCCGGGTCCGGGTCCCGCGACGACGAGGTACGGCAGCCGCGACCGGTCCGACGGTGGCTGGTGCCGCTCCTCGTCGTCGTGCTGCTCGCCCAGATGGCGGCCGTCATGGTCACGACCGCCGTGCAGCAGACCCCCACGATCGACGAACCGGTCTACGTGGCCACGGCCGCCGAGTACCTGCACGGTCAGGGCATCCGCTACAACCCCGAGCACCCGCCGCTCGGCAAACTGGTCATCGCCGCCGGGGTGGCGATCGCCGACCCGCACGTGGACACGGCGTTCCACGGGCCCCAGATCGGTCTGGGCCCCCATCTGCTGTACGAGTCGGGCAACGACCCCTGGCAGCTGATGTTCTGGGCCCGGCTCCCGGTGATCGTGCTGACGCTGCTGTTCGGGCTGGTCGTGTTCGCCTTCGCCCGGGAACTCGCCGGACCGGCGGCGGGCCTTGCGGCGCTCGCCCTGTACTCCTTCTCCCCCGACGTCGTCGCGCACGGTTCGCTGGCCACGCTCGACGTGCCCATGGCCGGGTTCCTGCTCACCTCGGTGTGGCTGCTGTGGCGGGCCCGCGCACGGCCACGGGTGTACGTGCCGCTCGCCGGTCTGGCGCTCGGGGCGGCGCTGGCGACGAAGATGAGCGCGCTGCCTGCCGTGCCGGTCCTGCTGGGACTGGCCGCCTTGTCGGTGTGGACCGCGTCTCGCGACGACGGGACGCGCCGACGGCTGCTGCGCGTGCTCGCCTGGGCCGCGGTCCTGACGCTGGCCGCGGTCGCCGTCGTATGGGCGTCCTACCTCGTGGTCGATCCGCAGCTGCGGTGGACGTCCCAGGACCCGGTGCCGGTGGTGCGCGGACTGCGGGGGACCCTCGCCGATCTGCTGCCGTTCCCGCAGGCCTACGCGGACGGGATGCGTCTGCAGTTCCGCTTCGAGAACCACCCGTGGGAGGGCTTCCTGTTCGGGCGGCTGTACACCGGGCACCTCTGGTACTACCTGCCGGCGGCGCTCCTGGTGAAGACCCCGCTGGGCCTGCTCGCGCTGTGGGCCGCCGGTGCGGTGGTGCTGGTGGCGGTACGGCGGCTGCGGCCCGCGGCGCCGTATCTGCTCGTGCCCGCCGGGGTGCTGCTGGCCTCGGCCATGACGGGGTCACGCGACTTCGGCACCCGGTACGCCCTCTTCCTGCCCATGTTCCTGACGGTGGCCGCCGGATGCGTCCTGGCGGTCCGCCGACGCCGGGCGACGATCGCGACCGGGGCGCTGGTGCTGTTCGTCGCGGTCAGCTCCGTGCTGACCTTTCCCTACTATCTTCCGTACTCCAACGAGGCGTTCGGCGGACCGGCCCGGACCCATCTGCGGCTGCACGACTCCAACGTCGACTGGGGCCAGGACCTGGGCCGGCTCGCCGACCGGCTGCGCGAGCGCTACCCGGACGAGCGGATCTGGCTCGTCTACAAGGGCAGCGGGGTGCCGTCCGCGTACGGCATCGAGGCGGCCGATCCGCGCGAGGTGCCGGTGGACGACGTGCGCGGGCTGCTGGTGGTGTCGGACTCCTCGGTCGCCAAGGCGAAGGGCCGGCTGGCCGAGTTGATCGACAGCAGCCGTCCGGTCGACGAGGTCGGTCACTCCATCACGATCTATCGCCGATGACCACCGCGGCGAGCGTGCCCCGCGTCCGCTCAGCGGACCGCGTTCTGGAACGCCTCGGCGCTCACGTGCGGCATCGCCCCGCTCGTCACGCGGTAACGGCCGTTGGGCACCTGGTCGGACCTGGAGATGTGCACGGTGAGCGGGCCCGCCCATTCGTAGCCCTGCCGCTCGCCGTGCAGGGCCAGGCTGTCCGTGAGGTCCTGGCCCACATCGCTGCCCCGGCGCACCAGTTCGTCGTAGGCGAAGTCCGCGAGCTCGACGTCGTACGCGTTCGGGACCACCACCCTGTTCTCACTGCACACGACCACTTTGCTGTCGCACTCACGCCGCAGCGCGTCGAGGAGTTCGACGGGTTCCCTGTCGACGACCCGCGCCCACAGCGACTCCCACCCGTGCTCCATTGCCCGTTCCAGCGCGCTCAGCGCACCCATGCCCTCTTCACCTGCCGACCCTCTGGTTTCGTGTGCGGTGTCATTCCTTGGCGAAGTCGTCAGGCTTCACCTGCGCCTCCTCGAACGCCTCGCGCAGGGTGCGCCCGCTGCCGCCGGGGTCGGGGGTCTCGCCCTCCTCGTGCCGGTGCCGCAGCAGCTCGTCGGTGGTGTCGGTCTTGGGCCGGTTCTCCTCGGGGACCGTCATACGGGCTGCTCCTCAGGTGTCGTCGAACGTCTTGCCCAGCGGCGGGTTCCCGCTCGGGCCCGGCGTACCCATCCCGATCGGCGGTTGCCGGATGCTTTCGCACAAGCGCTGGTCACCAGGGGGTGTGGGCTATGTTGACTCCCCGTGGCAGACAAAGGAGGCGCCTCGGTGTCATCGCCGCAGCAGGCACGCGCTCAGGCATCCGCGATCACCTCGGGCAAGACCACGCCGGAGACGGAGGCGGCCCCGGCCTCCCAGCTCAGGACGCTCTTCGACAGGCCCCGGCTCTCCCCCGGGCAGCGACGCATCGCGCAGTACCTGATCGAGCACATCACCGAGGCGGCGTTCCTCTCCATCACCGATCTGGCGGAGCGGGTGGGCGTGAGCCAGCCCTCGGTGACGCGGTTCGCCGCGGCCGTGGGCTTCAGCGGCTACCCCGCCCTGCGGGAGAAGCTCCAGTCCATCGCGCTCGGCACGCTCGCCGGCGGACCGGTCGCCGACGACGAGTCACGCGGCAACGAACTCCAGGCAGCGGTCGACGCGGAGATCGAGAACCTCGAGAACCTGCGCCGCGACTTCGCCGACCCCGACCAGGTGATCGAACTCGGCCGCAAGCTGTCGGAGTCGACCCCGCTGACCGTCCTGGGCCTGCGTATCTCGGCGTCCCTGGCCGAGTACTTCACCTACGCGGCCCGCCGTGTCCATCCCGACGTACGGCCGGTCACGCGCGGTGGCAGCGTCGCCTACGACGCTCTCCTGCAGTCCCGTGAGGCGGGCGGCACCTGGGTCCTCGCGTTCTCGATGCCGCGCCACGCCCAGGAGACCCTCACCGCCCTGCGGGTCGCCCGCAGCGCCGGCCTGAAGGTCGCCCTCGTCACGGACCTGGCGCTCGGACACGTGGCCGACGAGGCGGACGTCCTCTTCTCCACCGGCACCGGCTCCCGGCTGGTCTTCGACTCCTACGCCGCGCCCGGTGTGATCGCCGCCGCCCTGCTCCAGGCCATGACCGACGCCGACCCCGAGCGCACCCAGGCCCGGCTGGAGGAGTACGAGCAGATCTCCGACCAGCACCAGTTCTTCCTCAGGGACTGACCCCGCCCACCCCCGGTCATACGCCTTCACACCGGGACCATCCGCAATAAGTCGAGCATGAATGTTTTCATACGCCTTGCCAAGCGGACGGCATATATAAATACTGCTCACGGATCACCCCGGGATCACTCCCGGACCGTCCGCACCCCTGTCCCCGTCCTCACCCCACGCTGCCCGAAAGGGCTCCTTCGCGGACATCCCGAGCCGTCGTCACCTACCCGCGTCGGCGCCCGGGATGTTCGGTAGGGCCTCGCCTGCACGCGAGCCCATGGCGGCCCCGGTCATCCCCTAGGCCGGGGCCGCCCAATCCGTCGGAACACCCACACGACGCCGCACACCCGGAAGCGATCACCATGCCCCTGACGACCACGCGGACCACCACCCGTCCCGGCCCTGACTGGCCCTGCCAGGTCAAGACGCCCGGCAGCTACGACTGGGAGCGCTCCGCTGCCAAGTGGCTGCGCGAGCTGGTACCGACGCGGTACGCGAGCTATCCGGCCCTGATCCGGCACACCGTGCTCCTCGCCCGGCACGCGCAGATCCAGGTCCAGCACGAGATCAGGGTCGCCCGCACCGCGCTGCAGACCGCCCGGGCCGACCTGCCGGCGCTCGGGCTGCCGGAGTCGGTCATCGAACACACCATCAAGCTGTACGCGGCCGAGGTGCTCCAGCTCCAGCACATCGCCCGCAGCATCCGCGCGGTCACCCAGGCCCTGGTCGACCACCACCACGGGCGCTGACCCGTCCCGCAGGGCATGACCCGCGCCGTACGTGGCACCCGTGATGAGCATGAGCACCACCGACGTACGGCACGGCGATCCGGTCACCACCGTCCTCACCTGGGAGGTGCGACCCGGCCGGGAGCGGGAGTTCGAGCGCTGGACGCGGGGGATCACCCGCTGCGCCCGACGCTTCCCCGGCAACGAGGGCGTCTCCTGGCTGCGGCCCGAGGACGGTCACCGCTTCCACGCGGTGCTGCGCTGGTCCGACGCGCACCGGCTCACCGCCTGGCTGGAGTCGGACGAGCGAGCGGCCTGGCACACGCGGATCGACGACATCGCCACGGAACTGGGCAGCGAACGGCAGTCGACGACCGGCCTTGAGACCTGGTTCAGTCTGCCCGGCACCACCGTGCGGCCCCCGGTCCGCTGGAAGATGGTGCTGACCACGTTCCTCGGCGCCTTCCCGTGCACCCTGGTGATCCAGTGGCTGGTCACGCCCCGCACCGCCGCCTGGCCCCTGCCGCTGCGGTCCGCGGTGTTCCCGGTGGTCCTGCTGCCCCTGCTCACGTATCTGGTCATGCCACTGCTGAGCCGGCTGCTGCGGCGGTGGCTCTACCCGCCGCCCGACCACTGACCCCACGACGGACCGGGAGCCCGGCCGGTTTCGTCAACCGGCGGTGTCACCGGTGTGTGGGATGCGTGTTCACGAGAGTGTGAACACCCCGAGGCGCATGTGCGATGCTCAACCCGTGACGAGCGAGTCAACCGGCCCTACGCACACCGGTACCGCGCCCGACATGGCGGCGCTGGCCAGGGTCGTGGCCAGACAACGTGCCGAGATGGACCGGTTGCGGGACCAGATCGCCACGTCGGCGGTGCTGGAGCGGGCCAAGGGCGTGATCATGGCGCTGACCGGGTGCACCCCGGACGCGGCCGGCGAGGACCTGCTCCAGCGCGCCAAGGCCGGCAACCGCACGCTGCTGGAGGAGTGCTGGATCACCCTCGGCTCCCTGCCCCCGCTCGGCGCCGCCACACAGCCCCGCGTCGGCGACGACATGCCCGGCGCGCCCTTGCCCGCTGTGCCCGGGCCGTCCGGTCCGCCGTCCGTTCTGCCGTCCGGTCCGCCGTCCCTTCTGCCGTCCGGTCCGCCGTCCGTTCTGCCGTCCGTTCTGCCAGGCACCGCCGTCCCCGCCGGTCGGGACACCAGCGACCTGGACGACGGCTTCACCGCGCTCGGCCGCCTCGGCAAGGCCCTCGTCCACGTGGCCACACCGCAGGACCTGGCCGACTGTCTCCTGGAGGAGCTCAGGGCGGACGTCGACGCCGACGCGGTCCTGCTCTTCCGGTCGCTGCCGGCCGGAGGGCTCGAACTGATCGGCCACGCCGGTGTCGACGCCGCCCTGGCCGGCCAGTGGGCGCGGGTTCCCCCGCTGAGCGGCATCGTCGCGCTCGAAGCGCTCCGGGCCCGGGAGCCCCGCTGGCTGGAGGACTTCGCGACGGACCGGACACGGCACCTGCTCATAGGGGATCCGCCCGAGCGCTGGCTGTCCCGCGCCTGGCTGCCGGTGCCGACCGGCGAGGAGGCCGAGGTCTGCGTCGGAGTACTTCGCGCGCGCAGCGGGCCGTTCTCCTCGCAGGACCGGCAGCTCCTGCGGGCCGTCGTGCGGCTGTGTGCAGGCTGGCTGCGGTCCTTCGGCGCCCGGCCGGAGCCCGGTGCCGCCGCCGCGGTCGCGGCCGTCCAGCCCGTGCTCGACTCGCTGCCGGGCTCGGCGATGCTGCTCACGCCGCTGCGCGGCCCCTCCGGAGAGGTCGCGGACTACCGTATCGACGCCGCCACCAAGGAGGCGGCCGAGGGCGCGGGCCGCACCGGCGGGCAGCTGCTCGGCCTGCGGATCCTGGAGTGCTTCCCGAGCATGGCGGAGGAGGCGGTGTGGCACGGCCTGCTGCGCACGCTGACCACCGGAGAGCCGTTCGAGGGCGAGCCGTTCGCCTACCAGGAGGTCGTGGACGGCGCCGCCGAACTGTCCACGTACGCGCTGCGCGCGGCCCGTCTCGGCGGTGCCCTGGTCGTCACCTGGGTCCGCCACGGCTCCTCCGACCGGCAGGAACAGCGCCTGGCGGACGTGCAGCGGCTGGGGAACCTGGGCTGGGCGAACTGGAACCTGGTCACCGGCGAGGGCAGCTGGTCCTCCCAGACCTTCCTCGTCATGAACCGGGACCCCGCGCTCGGACCGGTCCGGCTGGCCGACCTTCCGCGGCTCGCGCTGCCCGAGGACGGGCCGGTACTGGCCCACGCCGTGCGGGAACTCGTGCGCTCCGGCCTTCAGTTCGACGTCCCGTTCCGGATCCGGGCCGGGAACCAGGTCCGCCATCTGCGGATGGTCGCCGAGGTCGTGACGGACACCGGGAACGAGCCCGTCGAGGTGCACGGCTTCGTCCAGGACCTCACCGCGCAGCGCAGCGCCGAACTGGCCCTCGTCGAGAGCGAGCAGGCGATCGTGACACAGGACGGGGTACTGCACGCCGAGCGGGCCATGGCCGCCCGCCTCCAGCACGCGCTGCTGCCTCTGCCCACCCGGCCGGTCCGCCTCGCCGGACTGCGGGTCGAAGTGGCCTATCTGCCCGCCCAGTCGGGGATCCACGTCGGCGGCGACTGGTTCAGCGCCATCGAACTGCCCGACGGGAACGCCCTGTTCGTGGTCGGTGACGTCGCAGGGCACGGCATCGACGCCGTGGCCACGATGGCCCAACTGCGCTTCACCGCCAAGGGCATGGTCATCACGGGCTCGTCGCTGACCGGTGCGCTCGCCCGGCTCAACACCCTGCTGCTGCACTCGCGCGACTCCCACGGCACCGCGACCATGGTCCTGGCCCGCTACGACCCCGACGAGCACTGCCTGATGTGGGCCCAGGCCGGCCATCCGCCACCGCTGCTGGTGCGCGGCGGACAAGCGCGCTATCTGGACCGGCCGTTCGGGATGCTGCTGGGGGCGAGTTCCGATCCGGACTTCCAGGAGGCGCGCTGCGTCCTGGAGCCGGGTGACCGCGTCCTGCTCTACACCGACGGCCTGGTCGAGAGGCCCGCGGAGGGCATCGACCACGGCCTGGACCGGCTCGCCGCGGCCGCCGCGGCCCATCCCGCGGACGAGTCCGGTTCCCTGGCCCCGCTGCTGGCCTCCGTGCTGGAGGGCGAGCGGCGCGACGACGTCTGTGTCGTGGACATCCGGGTGCCGTCCGGGCGGGAGTGAGCTGCCGGGACCCGCGCGAGGCGACCGGCCGGGCTCAGTCCGCCGGGTGGCCGGGCGAGATGGAGACCGCGTCGGACAGCCGCAGAAGCTTCGCGCCCCCGGTGTCCTCGCGCTCGCCCCACGCCTCCGGTTCCAGGACGAACCCGACATGGTCACCCCCCTCGACGCGCTGCACGACCCTGCCGACGAACCACGCCGCAGCCTCCTCCAGTACGACGGCCCCGCCGGCCTCCTTCCGCCAAGGGACCTGGGCGAACTTGTCGGTCCGGTCCCCCGTCTCCCCGCCGAACAGCTCGGCGAGGCCGCGTTGTTCGCGGGTGAGCAGATGGACCGCAAGGCGGTTCGCGGTGCGGGCCACCCGGTAGGTGCGGTTGGCCTTCGACAGCCACACCACATACCGCACGGGCTCGATCGAGCACTGTGAGGCGAATCCGACGAGACAGCCCGCGCGGTCGCCGTCCGCGGCGGCGGTCACGACGCACATGTCGGGGTCGAGCCGGTCGATGAACGCGTCCATGCCCGCCATCCTCGTCGATCAGCCGCCGCCCGTGCGGGACTCCAGGTCCCGTCGTGTGTCGTCGCCGTACACACCGTCCTCGTCGCCGCGGATGCCGTACCAGAGCTGGAAGCGGGCGACTGCGGCGGTCAGGGTCGTGTCATAGGTACCGTCGGTGGAGCCGTTGTCGTAGACGTTCGGGATGTGTCGCAGGCGTTCCTGCAGGTCCGTGACCTCGGGGCCGCTGTCCCCCTGACGGAGGGTGCCGGGGCCGTCGGGGTCGGCGGCGCCGGAGGCCGTCGGGGTGGGCGTGGGCGTCGCGGCGGTGGTCGAGGTCGGCTGCGGGGCCGCCGCCGCTGTGTTCTCCGCGCGGCCGGCGAGCAGGAGGGCACCGCCGAAGCCGATCACCGCGGCGGCGGTGACGGCCGCCGCGATCGCCGTGCGGCGCAGTCCGGGGACCCGTCCGCGGGGGACGTCACGGGAGCTCCGGGCGCGGTCGCGGTCGTCCCTGACGGGCGGCAGTTCCTCGGTCGCGTCCTCGGTTCCCGACGGCCGGCCGGGCAGCGCGAAGGACTCGTATCGGACGGGCGCTCGGGGCGGCAGGTCCTTCATCAGTTCCGCGAGCGCGTCGGTACGGCGCGGACGCAGCACCCGGATGGGTTCGAGGGGCGTGCGGTCCGGCGGCGCCCCTCGGTCGGACGGTGTCGGCATCCTGGTCTCCTTCCGTCCCGCGCTCACGGGTCTGGGCCGTCCCCCAGCGAGTGATACGGCGGCGCGGGCCCGGGAGTTCAGCGCTCGCGCTCCGTACCCAGGGCGAGAAACCCGTGCAGGGACGTCTTCATGGCCGCGACGAAGGCGTCCCTGCCCGAATCGTCCAGGGCGTCCAGGGAGAGATAGGGGTTGAGGTCCTCCAGCTCGACCAGCAGGAGTCCGCCGCCCGGGGCCCGGCAGGCGTCCACGCGCTGGATGCCGTGACCGAGGCCGTTCCAGTCGATGAAGCGCCGGGCGAACTCCAGGTCGTCCGGGGTGGGCCGGTACGGCTGAAGGTCCCAGCGCCGGTCGGCGTGCGGGGCGTACAGGGCGTACTGGAAGTCGTGGTCGACGAAGTAGAAGGACACCTCGTAGGCGAAGTCGACGCACGGCTGGACGAGGACCTGCCCGTCGATGTGGTCGCGCACCTCGCCGGCGGACACGATGCGCAGGCCGATGGAGTCGGCGCCGAGCCTGGGCTTGACGACGTACCGGTCCGTCGCGGGCAGCCGGTGCAGGTCCTCGGCGCGGTCGACGGTCGGGATGACGGGGTGTCCCGCGGCCGTGAGGTCGAGCAGGTACTGCTTGCCGGCCATGTCGGCCTTGCCGGTCAGCGGGTTGTACACGCGAGTGCGGTGTCGCAGCGCCTGCTCGCGGAAGGCGTCGTACGCCTCCTGGTACGCCAGGACGGGGCCGCTGTTGCGGACGACGACGGCCTCGAAGCCGTCCGCCAGCGCGGCGGCGTCCAGGGGGTGGCACAGGGCGAGGTCGAAGTCCTCCCTGAGGTGCGAGGTGAGGAAGATGTCCTCGTCGCAGTAGCGGCGCCCCCGGGCCTGGTAGGCCAGGTCGGTGACGTACAGGAGGGTGGGGCGGCGGGACATGCGGGGCTCCTCGGCGGGCGGGCACCGATCGTATGCGGCGCGACCCCACCGGGCAACGCAAAGGGCACTCAGTTCCCTCCTGGGCTTGCACCCAGTGCCACAGCGGCGGTTCAGGTGCTACGTTCGCGACCATGAGCTCCACCAAGCCCGCCATGCGGGACGCGCTGGTCGCGGCCGCCTTCCAGCTGTTCCTGGAACGGGGTTACGAGCAGACCACCGTCGACGACATCGTCGCGCTCGCCGGAGTCGGACGCCGCTCGTTCTTCCGGTACTTCCCGTCCAAGGAGGACGTGGTCTTCCCCGACCACGAGCGGTGTCTGACCGACATGACGGCCTTCCTGGCCGCGAGCGACCCCGGGTGCGACCCGCTGGAACGGGTCTGCGAGGCGGTGCGCCTCGTGCTGCGCATGTACACCGAGAACCCGACGTTCTCCGTGCAGCGCTACCGCCTCACCAAGCAGGTGCCCGGCCTGCGCGCCTACGAGCTGTCCGTGGTGTGGCGCTACGAGCGCGCCTTCGCCGAGTACCTGCGCGGGCGCCTGAAGGGGCTGCACGACGGCACGCTCCGGGCCGACGTGATCGCCGCCGCCGTGGCCGCGGCGCACAACAACGCCCTGCGCTCCTGGCTGCGCTCGGACGGGCACGGCGACGCCGAGCAGGCCGTTGAGCACGCGCTCGGCTACGTGCAGGCCGCCTTCGGGGAGCCCGGCTCGCCGTCCGCCGACGAGCCGGCCGAGGACGTGGTGGTGATCGTCTCCCGTCGCGGTGCCCCGCTGTGGCGGGTGGTCCAGGAGATCGAGTCCACGCTCGACCGGGACTGAGCCGTACCGCCCGCCTACCGCCCGTTCAAAAAGAGGGTACGCAGTACCTTTACGGGCGACACTGAGTGCCATACGCTGACGGCGTGCACGGCGGCACAGGGAGCCGCGCACGTCCGTGCACGGTTACCCGAGCACGTGGGATTCCGGCCGAGCGCAGGGAGTTGACCAGCGTGTACCACCACTCAGGAAACATGGCTCGTCAGGCAGCCGGCTCCGGGACGGGCCTGCTCGAACCCGCCGCCCCGGCCACGGACGCGATCCTCTTCCAGCGCTGCACCTGGTGCGGTACGGCGATGTACCACCGGCTGTTGTGCCCGGTCTGTCAGGGCGGCGACCTGCGCACGGAGCGCAGCGAGGGCGTGGGCACGGTCCGCCACTCCACGGTGGTCCACCGCAACACCCCCGCCGCCCGCAATGTGTCGCTGATCGAGCTGGCCGAGGGATTCGTCGTCCGGGGCCGGGTCATGGGGCCGCCCGCCGCGATCCACAGCGGAGACCGGGTGCGGATGTCGACGGCCAAGGACCCGGTCCGCGGCGAGCCCGTCTTCCAGCTGCTCGACGAGCCGTACCGCGCCTGGAGCTGACGCGCGGCCTGGAGCTGACGCGCCATCAACTTCTGGTGACCGCACGGGCTCTCACCAGGCCCCGGGGATCAGATCCCGCACCCGCACCGGCTGTCCCGTCTCGAAGCACCGGTTGGCGGCGATACCCACGCCCAGCGCCAGGGCTCCGTCCCGTTCGGTGGCCGTCGGGTGCCCCGCGGCACCGGCGTCCTCGCGCACGGGTCCCGCACCGGGGTCCACGGGTCCGAAGAGCGCGTCGAGCATGCGCGGGTCTCCCCCGCCGTGCGCCTCGTGGGCGGTGACGAGCGGCACGTCGACCGGGGGCTGCCACAGCGGCCTCAGGGTCAGACGCGCGCCGCCCGCGTGGTCGGCCGCGGTGTCCCCGTGCAGCGCGCCGCTCGCCGAGCTGATCCTGGTGCGGGATGCCTGCCAGCGGCTCTCCTCGACCTCCAGTTCCAGCCGGCCCGCGCTGCCGTTGAACATGACCCGGTAGCCCTCCCACGGAGAGTAGGCGGTGAGGTGGTACGTCATCGTCGCGCCCCGGGCGTGCCGGACCAGGAGCGCCATGTCGTCCTCGATGGTGACGGGCCCGTCGAAGACGTTGCGGTCGCGGAGGTAGCCGTCGTCCTGCTCCGCGTCGAGGTACAGGGCGCGCAGGGTGTCGTCGGCCGCGAGGTCGAGGGCGAAGGGGTCGTCGGCGGCCGGGTCCGCCCCGTGGGCCCGGGTGTATTCGCGGCGCAGGTTATGGCGTTCGCCGGCCGCACGGCCGTAGAAGCCGAGCCGTCCGTAGCCGAAGACCTCCTGCGGCTCGTCGGCGAGCCACCAGTTGACCAGGTCGAAGTGGTGGCTCGCCTTGTGGACCATCAGGCCGCCGCTGTGCCGCTTCTCGCGGTGCCAGCGGCGGAAGTAGTCCGCTCCGTGCCGGGTGTCGAGGAGCCATTCGAAGTGCACGGAGAGGATCTCGCCGATCGCGCCGTCGGCGAGCAGGGCGCGGACCTTCGCGTGGACGGGGTTGAAGCGGTAGTTGAAGGCGACGGTGAGGGAGTTGCCGGTGGCCCTGACCGTGTCCAGGATGCGGGCGCAGCGGTCGGCGTCCACCGTCATCGGCTTCTCGGTGACGACCCTGCAACCGGCCTGGAGCGCGGGGACGATGTAGCGGTCGTGTGCGGCGTCGACGGTGGTGACGACGACCTCGTCGATGTCCTCCTTGGCGAGCAGCCCGGCGAAGCGCTCGGGCTCCCACTGGGCGGCGGCGGGTTCGCCGGCCTCGGCGAGCAGGCGGTTGTGGAAGGCCATGCGGGTGGGGCTGGGATCACACAGGGCGGCGACCCGGTGACCGGGGCGTGCGGCCAGGGCGCGGGTGAACAGCTGGGCGCGGTGACCGGTGCCGACGACTGCTGCGCGGAGGTGGGAAGTTCGGCTCATGGAAAGCGCTTCCCCCATCCTGTGATCCGCTAGTCCCCGTGACATCCCTGGCTGGTTCCCGTCGGCTCTCTCGATCCACGGCCGCGCACAGACAACCCACAGACGCCCGTGTCACGTCCTACGTGACGCGAGAGGCGCCTGGGACCGACGGGACGCCTGCGTACGGGGTGTTGAGGAGAGAACCATTGATCCGTGCCCGGCGAATATGTGTGACCGCCGTGGCGGTACTGGCGGCCCTTGCGGCCTCGCCCGGACTGGCACAAGCCCAACAGCCGCCCCATCCGAGGATGTTGGGAGCGGCGGACGACAGCGGACTGCCGCCGGGGTGGCGGATCGACGGCAGGAGCGGGGCGCGGGAGCTGGTCTGGCACGCGCCGAAGACCGTGCCCATGGGGAACGCGCGTGTCGAGTTCCGTACCGGGGACCGGCTGCTCGGGGTGCCGAAGCCGGCGAAGGACGGACGGACCTTCCGGCTCGCCCTCGACAGGGCCGGGACCACCGGGCTGACGGACCTTCACGTCACCGCCGCCGGACGCCGCCTGGACGCGGCGGCCGATGAGCCGCGCACCCCCGACGCGCGAGGGGCGCGACTGCCCGCGCAGGCACCGGCGAACAGTGTCGATCCCGGGAAGCCCGGCTCGTACCGCACGACCTCCGGCGAGTACGACCTCGCCCCCGTGCGTCTGCCGGGGTTCGCCACCCCGGTCGAGATGCGTGCCCAGGTGGTGGCGCCGAAGGGTGCCACCGGCAGCCGGCCGCTCGCGCTGTTCCTGCACGGCCGTCACGCGACCTGCTACAAGCCGGGCAGCGAGGACGACGTGAGCATCGACTGGCCCTGCGCGGACGGCTACAAGCCGATCCCCAGCGACAAGGGCTACCTGGCCGACCAGCGGCTGCTGGCCTCCCAGGGCTATGTGACGGTGTCGATCTCGGCGAACGGCATCAACGCCCAGGACTGGCAGGCCGAGGACGCCGGCGCCCAGGCGCGCTCCTCGCTGGTACGGCAGCACCTCGCCCGCTGGGCCGACTGGGCCGCCCACCGCTCCACCGCCCCCGCCGTCGTACGCGAAGCCCCGAAGGCCGACCTCTCCCGGGTCCTGCTCGTCGGCCACTCGCGGGGCGGCGAGGGCGTCAACCGGGCCGCCATGGACAGCCTCTACCCGCCGCCCGCCGCGGAGGACGGTTACCGGGGGCCGGTGCGCTGGAAGGTGCGCGGGACCGTGCTCGTCGGACCGACGATCTTCGGCCAGAATCCGGTCGCCGACGTGCCGAACGTGACGCTCCTGCCGGGCTGCGACGGCGATGTGTCGGACCTCCAGGGCGAGGACTTCGTCGACGGGACCCGCGGGATCAGCCGGGGCACCGCGCTGCACAGCGCGGTCTACATCGTCGGCGCCAACCACAACTACTTCAACAGCGAGTGGACCCCGGGCGTGGCCGAGGCACCGGCCTCGGACGACTTCTCGTCCGACCCCGAGCAGCCGGACCCGGTGTGCTCTCCGGGCGCCGCGACCCGGCTGACCGCCGCCCAGCAGCACAAGGCGGGCTCCACCTACATCGCCGCGGCGGCCCGGCTCTTCCTCGCCGGTGACGACCGGGTGCGTCCACTGCTCGACGGGTCCGGCAGGCGGGCCCCGTCCGCCGATCCGGCGCGGGTGCTGACCCACGCGGTCGGCGGTCGCCGCAGCGGTGGCTTCCTGCCGGACGCCGGGGCCAGGGTGACCGGTGCCCGGGTGTGTTCCGCGATCGACCCGAACCCGGCCGTGGCCTGTCTGGACCCGGAGACCCCAGGCTCGTCCCCGCACTTCGCGTCCTGGGAGACGGAGAAGGAGGCCGGCCGCAGCGCGGTGGCCCTGAAGTGGTCCGCGCCGGGCAGCGCCGCGCGCGTCACCCCGGCCAAGCCGCTCTCCCTGCGGGGCTCCCAGAAGCTCGCGCTGCGGGTCTTCGTCCCGCCGAACACGACCGGCACGAAGTTCGACGTGTCCGTCACCGACTCCGCGAACCGGCGGGTGACGCTGGGCCGCGTCCAGGTGGCGGGCCTGCCGGGCTCAGCGAGCACCGCGTCCTACTGGGCGCAGGAGCTGCGTGTCCCGCTGACCGCGGCGACCCGCGCCGGGCTCGATCTGCGGCACATCAAGTCCCTTGAGCTGACACCCCGTTCGCACTCCGGGCGGGCCTGGCTGATGGACGCGTGGGGCTGGGCGCCCGGTACGCCCGCGGTCAAGGCGGCCGCACTGCCGCGCGTCGACGTGGGCCGCACGATCGTCAAGGAGGGCGACTCGGGCACCCGCACCTACCGCGTCCCGGTCAAGATCTCCGGGCACGGCAGCGGTCAGGTCCGCGTGTACGTCCTCGAGCCGGACAGCGGCCGGGCCGAGAACAGGCTCGTGACGGTACGGCCCGGCAGCCACGCGATCGACGTCCCGGTCAAGGTGAAGGGCGACACGCAGTACGGCTACGACGTGCAGCACGACATCGCCGTCAAGGCCGTCCGGGGCGCCGTCGTCGGCAAGCACCGGGGCGGGGTCACCGCCGAGAACGACGACCCCGAGCCGGTGATCACCCTGACGCCGGTCGCGGACCGGGTGACCGAGGGAGAGACGCTGACCTGGCGGATGTCCGTGGACGCGCCCGTGGCCGTGGACGTCTGGCAGCCGGTGCGGGTCATTCCGGTCACCGAGGGCACCGAGCTGTCCACCAAGGACGTGGACCCGCAGTGGCTCCAGGACTGGTCCGGTGACGTGCCCGACCCGGAGCGGCCGCTGTCCGACGCGAACCTGTGGGTGTGGCTGAACATCCCTCCCGGCAGCACCAGCGTGGACTTCATCGTGCCGACCCTGCGGGACCAGCTGGCCGAGCCGACCGAGTCGGTACGCGTCGCGCTGACCGACCGCAACGCCGATCCGCTGCCCGACAGGCCGGCGCTGACCGGAACGGTGCTCGACCGGCCGTGAGTCCGTTCTCGCATGGTTGACCTTGTGATGCGCGGGGCCCGGACCGACCGGGCCCCGTTCGTCACAGGGTCACGCGGATCCCGACCGTCCCGTCCGCTCCGCGGCGCAGCCTGCTGCCGAAGAGCGTGAGCCGCCCCACGATGCCGTACTTGCGGGCCAGGAGCTGCCGGTAGCGGGCGGTGGTCGCCGCGTCGCAGATCTCCGCCGTGGCCGGGATCTGGTCGCCGGTCGGGTTGCCGCGCACGTCGCAGGGGCCGACGAGAACGTCCTGGCGCGCCCGGATCCGCTTCACCTTCCAGGCGTCGGCGGCCGACCACACGCCGAGTGCGTCCCCGTCGCGGACCACCCACACGGGAGTGGCGACCGGGGTGCCGTTCTTGCGAAAGCTGGTGAGCAGCAGGTACTTGCCCGCACCGAGCCGCTCCAGCTGCGTGTCATCCATGACGGAAGTCTAGGGAATGGAAGTTCGATCCCCGCGCGAAGGTGCGGTGCGGTTTCCTGGTGGTGGAGTGCGGTTCGCGGAGGCCGTCAGGCCTGCGCGCCGCCCGGGTGCGGGTGGCCGCCGTACTCTCCGGAATCCGGAGCCCGGAGGCGCATGGAACCCGCCAACACCGGCCCGCGCGTGGCCGGTTGACGTGCCTCGGGACGATTCCGTCGGACAGGATCACCCGCTGTCGTGAACGCGCCCGGGCCGGGGCGCGTATGGAAGGAGGGCACTCAACGACCGGAGGGCCCTGCGGTGCCAGGCATCGCTTGTTCGGGTTCGGGAGCCATGCATGAGGCACGCACGACGACGGGCCGTCCGGCGAGTGACACGGCTGGCGGCAGTCGGCGGACTCCTCCTGGGAGGTGTGATGGTCACGCGAGCCGTCGCGAGCGAGCCTCCCGCGACCGCCGCCGTGCCGCACACCTACGCCATGAAGGCAGGGCAGACGGGCGCGGCTCTCGTGTCGCGGCTCGGCAGCTCCCGTACCGCCGGCACCTGGATCGGCGCCGACGGCAAGGCCGTCGTCGCGGTCACCGACGAGCAGGCGGCGGCCGAGGTACGCGCGGCGGGTGCCAGGGCGAAGATGGTCGGGCACAGCATGGACGAGCTCAAGTCGGCGGCGAAGACGCTGCGTTCGGCGCCCCGGGTCGCCGGGACCGCCTGGTCCATGGACTACCGGACCAACGAGGTGGTGGTGCAGGGCGACAGCACGGTCTCGGCGTCCGACTGGGCCGCGATGACACAGGTCGCGGACGGTATCGGCGGCTTCGTCCGCATGGAGCGCACCGAGGGCACCTTCACTCCCCGCCTGAACGGCGCGCAGCCGATCCTGTCGACCGGCGGCCGCTGTTCGGCCGGCTTCAACGTGACCAACGGCCAGAGCGACTTCATCCTCACGGCCGGGCACTGCGGCCCCACCGGATCGGTCTGGTTCGCGGACACCGGGGGCACCAACCAGCTCGGCAGGACGGTCACCCAGAGCTTCCCCGGCAACGACTTCTCGCTGGTGCAGTACGCCAACGGGAAGGCGGGCGACGGCGCCGGGGTCGTGTTCATCGGCAACGGCAAGGGCGTGCAGATCACCGGCGCGGGCGATCCGTCCATCGGGCAGCGGGTGTTCCGCAGCGGCAGCACGAGCGGCCTGCGCGACGGTCAGGTGACGGGGGTCAACTCGACGGTGAACTACCCGGAGGGCACGGTCACCGGGCTGATCGAGACGAACGTGTGCGCCGAGCCCGGGGACAGCGGCGGCCCGATGTTCTCCGAGGGGATCGCGCTCGGCATCACCTCGGGCGGCAGCGGTGACTGCACCCAGGGCGGTACGACCTTCTTCCAGCCGGTGACGAAGGCGCTCACGGCGCTCGGCATGCAGTTGATCGTGTCGAACCCGGCCGCCACCGCGGGCGGGTCCTCTCCCGCGCCGTCCGCCACCTCCGCGCAGGGCTCGATCGCTCCCGGCGCCGCCTCTCCCGGTTCCTCGGCGGCGGTGCAGGGGACCCCGGGCACGCCTCTGCTGAGCCGGATCACGGACACCCGGAACGTCGGGCCCGGTCTGCTGGTCGTCGGGGGCAGTCTGATCGCGCTGGTGGCGACGCGGTACATCCGCTCGGAGCAGGACCGCAAGGCGTACCAGCGGTACTACTCGGCGACTTGGGGCTGAGACCGGTCTTCTCATCCCAGGCTGAGCAGGACCGTCGCGCCTCCCGCGCCCACCAGGCCCACCACTTGCCTGCGGCCCAGCCGCAGGATGAGCCCGAGGGCTGCGCCCGCTCCGACGAGCAGCGCCTGAACCGCTCGTACCGGCGGCAGGCGCAGACGCCGGGGGTGCCGGACCGCCGCGGGCAGCAGTACGAGCACGGCGGCCGCCCGCCCCGCGGCCACCGGCCACAGCCCCGCTGGAGGCAGCGGCCCGCGCCAGGGCGATGTACTGGAGCGCGACACCGGGACTGGCCAGCAGCCCGTCGGGGACTCCTCCGCCCTCGTCGGTGCCGCCGCCGCAGACCATCCGGAGCGTGGGCGCCGAGAGGGCGATACCCAGCCAGGCCACGGGGCTCGGCCGGTCGCCGAGCGCCACCCCGCACACCACGGATCGGCCGGCCCCGGAGACGGCGCTGACGGGTACGACCACGCTCATCGCGCCGTGGCTGAGGCCCCGGTCGAGGACCTGCATGGCGGCGCCGCTTCCGACACCGGAGAGCACGCCCCACAGGAGGTCGGCGGGGCGCACGGCGTCGGCGGGGAGGAAGAGCGCGGCGCAGGTAGCCAAGATCAGGCCGCCGACCTGTCCGAGGAAGGTGACGGCGGCGGAGCGGACGCGGCGCGACAGCAGACCGCCGGGGGCGGGGGCACCTCCCGGCTCGAGCGCAGTCGAGAGTTGGGGGACGACGATGCCGTAGCAGACCGCTGAGGCCAGTGCGAGGAGAGGGCCCGTCCCGTCAGGGGTGCCCAGGGACGGGGCGGTGGTGCCCCGCGCGGTGCGCGGGGTCAGGCCGCCCGGACCGGCTGCGGAGCGGCGGCGGCCCACTCCAGGACGAGGCGCTGGTATTCCTCACGCTGCTCGCCGCTCAGTGTCCCGCCCGCCCGGCGCCACAGGGCCCGGATCTCCTCGTTGACCTCGTCGGCCGATCGATCGGTCACGGGTTCAACAGTGGTGGACATGGTGTGAAGCATACGGCCCCCAAAGTGAAGGCGACGTGAGTAATCACATCAGAGACGGACATACCGGGACCGTGTTACTGATCACGTCCCCCTGTCAAGGCGCCTGCTGTCAAGGGAACGGACCAGATTCATACTTGGTGATCAGGTTCACACTTCGGCCACACCCAGGACGAGGACCTGGATCGCCAGTACGGCGGCTCCGCGGGCCCAGTCGTGGAAGTCGGACACCCTGGTCTCCAGGTCGATCGGGGCGGCCAGGGGATGGCGATGGGAACGAATGGTGTCCTCGACGGTCTTGGCCGCCACGTCCATCAGCCCGACCCCCTCTCCCGCGAGCATGATCTTCTGCGGCATGGCGAAGTTGGCGATCTGGGCGACCAGGACACCGAGGGCACGCCCGGCCTCGTCGATCACGCGGGCGGGCATGGGGTCGCCCGCAGCGGCGAGGGCGAGGATCTCCTCGTAGGTGTGGTCGCGGCCCGTGGCGGCCTGCACCTGGTAGCGGATGTTGGGGATGGTGAGCAGGGAGACGGCGCTGCCGCGGTTGCCGTCGGGCGTCAACGGCCCGTTGGGGTCGATGATCCAGTGCCGTCCGAAGCCCCGGTCCTCCTCGGCGTAGGGGACGCGTCGGCCACCGAGGACCAGGCCGTAGCCGATGCCGGCGCCGATGGTGAGGACGACGAAGCGGTCGAGGCCGCGTCCCGCCCCGAACCAGGTCTCGGCCTCGACGAGGGCGGAGACGTCGTTCTCGACGACCACCGGCAACCCCGTGCGTTCCTCGACGAGTTCACCGAGGGGGACGTCCCGCCAGTGCAGGAAGGGGGACTCACCGACCACGGCACGCTCCTGGACGAAGCCGCCGACGCCGATGCCGATGCCGGCCAGCCGTGGGTAGGCGCGGGCCAGTTCGCTCGTCATCTCCGCGAGCAGGTCGGCGACTTCGGCGGGGTCATGGCTGGCGAGGGGGCGGTCGTGGCGGGCGACGATCTCGCTCCTGAGGGTGGTGACGACGCCGTAGACCATGTCCTCGGTGATCTTGAAGCCGATGAAGGAGCGGGACTCGGCGACCACGTCGAGGGGCTGCGAGGGGCGGCCCTGGCGCACCTCGGCCGGGGTGCCCGCCTCGGGGACCTCGATCAGCAGGCCCGACTCGATGAGCGGTTTGGTCAGGCGGGTGAGGCTGCCCGCGGAGAGGTCGAGGCGGCGGGCGATTTCGGTGCGCGACAGCGGGCCGTGGACGAGCACCTCGATCGCCACCGAGCGCTCACCGGTGCTCAGGGGTAGCCAGCTGGCGGCAACTGCGGTCATGAAGCTCAGACTCCCACATAATTTCTTTCGCCGTAAAAGCAACACGGTCAGACTATGGCGCCTCGGGCGGCCTGAAAAGATGTTGGCAGGGCTCTTGACGCATGGATTCTTTCGCGACAAAAGTAAGTGGCCGAGGACGAGCCACCGAAGACGAGGGAGTCTCCCGATGACCATCGCCTCCAGCAGCCCTCCGTCGCGACTGCCGCTCGGCGGCGCCGAGGGGCCACGGACCGAACCGGGCACGGACCGGAGCTCAGGCGGGTCGAAGGGGGGCGACGGACGCCTGGCCGCGGTGTTCATCGCCCCGGCCCTGGTGGGCTTCGTGGTCTTCCTGCTCTGGCCGACGCTGCGGGGCATCTATCTGAGCTTCACCCGCTTCAACCTGCTGACCCCGGCGGAGTGGGTGGGCCTCGCCAACTACAACCGGATGATCCACGATCCCATCTTCTGGGAGTCGCTGAAGGTCACCGTCGAGTACGTGGTCATCAACATCGGTGTCCAGACGGTGTCCGCCCTCGCCATCGCCGTGCTCCTGCAGCGCCTGACGCAGTCGCCGCTGCTGCGCGGGATCGTGCTCACGCCGTATCTGATGTCGAACGTCGTCGCGGGTCTGGTGTGGCTGTGGATCCTCGACAACCAGCTCGGCATCGGCAACGAGATCATCGCCGGGCTCGGCTTCGACCGGATCCCCTTCCTGGCTGACGAGACCTGGGCGATCCCGACGATCGCCCTGATCAACGTGTGGCGGCACGTCGGCTACACCGCGCTGCTGCTGTTCGCGGGGCTCATGGCCATCCCGAACGACATGTACGAGGCGGCGAAGGTGGACGGCGCGAGCGAGTGGCGGATGTTCTGGCGGATCACCATGCCGCTGCTCAGACCCGTCCTGGCGGTCGTGCTGATCATGACGGTGATCGGTTCGTTCCAGGTGTTCGACACGGTCGCCGTGACCACCGCGGGCGGCCCGGCGAACGCCACCAACGTCCTCCAGTTCTACATCTACCAATCGGCCTTCGGCCGCTTCCAGTTCGGCTACGCGTCCGCGATGTCGGTGGCCCTCCTGGTCGTGATGAGCGCGATCACCGTCCTGCAGTACCGGCTCACCCGGGCCGGCCAGACCGATCTCGGCTGAACCGGAAGGAGTCGACATGACCGCCGTGACCACCACCGCGACCACGACACGGATACGGCCCACCGGACGCCGTCCCCTCTCCCCCGGCCGGGTCCTGGCCTGGACGGCGATGGGCGCGATCGTGCTCGTGACCCTGCTGCCCTTCTACTGGATCCTGCGCACCGCCCTGTCCACCAACTCGGGACTGGCCGCTCACGCCTCCGACCCGCTGCCGGTGGACCCGACCGGCACCGGATTCGCCCGCGCCCTGGGACTGGAGTCCACGAAGGACGCGATCGCGCAGGGCGGCGCGGGCGGCGGACTGAAGTTCTGGCGCTATCTGCTCAACTCGGTGATCGTCTCCACCCTGGTGACGGTCTGCCAGATCTTCTTCTCCGCGATGGCCGCGTACGCCTTCGCCCGGCTGCGCTGGCGGGGCCGCGACAAGGTGTTCGCGCTGTTCCTGGGCGGGCTGATGGTGCCGACCATCTTCACCCTGCTGCCGAACTTCGTGCTCATCAAGGAACTCGGCCTGATCGACAACCTGTTGGGCATCGCGCTGCCGACGATGTTCATGACGCCGTTCGCGGTGTTCTTCCTGCGGCAGTTCTTCATGAACGTGCCCCGCGAGGTCGAGGAGGCGGCCCTGCTGGACGGCGCCGGGAAGGTGCGGATCTTCTTCCGGGTGCTGCTGCCGATGGCGTCAGCTCCGGTCCTGACTCTGGCCGTGCTGACGTACATCACGTCCTGGAACGACTACTTCTGGCCGCTGATGGTGTCCTACAGCGACAGCTCACGCGTGCTGACCGTCGCGCTGGCCATCTTCCGGGCCCAGACCCCGCAGTCGGGTGTCGACTGGTCGGGCCTCATGGCGGCGACGCTCATCGCCGCGCTGCCGATGCTGGCGCTGTTCGGGTTCTTCGCGCGCCGCATCGTGTCCACCATCAGCTTCACCGGGATCAAGTGAGGGACTTGTGATGCGACTTCGTACGCTGACCGCACTGGCCGGCGCACTGGCCCTCTGTCTGACGGGGTGTGCGCGGAGCGGCTCCGCCGGGTCCTCCTCGAACACGGTGACGTACTGGCTGTGGGACGCCAACCAGCAGCCCGCCTACCAGGCCTGCGCCAAGGACTTCGAGAAGCAGAACCCCGGACTGCACGTGAAGATCACCCAGTTGGGCTGGGACGACTACTGGACCAAGCTCACCGCGAGCTTCATCGCGGGCACCGAGCCGGACGTGTTCACCGACCACATCCAGAAGTTCGGCCAGTTCGCCGACCTCAAGGTCCTCGAACCCCTCGACGACCTGGGCATCGACGAGTCCGCCTACCAGCCCGGTCTCGCGGCCAACTGGATGGGCCAGGACGGCCACCGCTACGGTGCCCCCAAGGACTGGGACACCGTCGCCCTCTTCTACAACAAGAAGCTGACCGACGCGGCCGGGCTCACGGCGGCCCAGCTGAACGACCTCGCCTGGAACCCCGAGGACGGCGGCACCTTCGAGAAGGCCATCGCCCACCTCACCGTCGACAGGAACGGCAAGCGGGGCGACGAGCCGGGCTTCGACAAGAACAACGTCAAGGTGTACGGCCTCGCCACCAACGGCGGCGGGGACGGCGACGGCCAGACCCAGTGGAGCACCTTCACCGCCTCCGCCGGCTGGAGCTACACCGACAAGAAGCGGTGGGGCACGAAGTACCGGTACGACAGCCCGGCCTTCCAGTCGGCCGTCAAGTGGTACTTCGGACTGGCGAAGAAGGGCTACATGGCACCCTTCACCGACTACAACTCCCAGTCCAACCAGGCCAACACCCAGGTAGCGGCGGGAAAGGCGGCGACCGCCTTCGACGGGGCCTGGATGATCTCGACGTACGCCGGCTTCAAGGGCCTCGACATGCGCACCGCCGTCACCCCCGAAGGCCCCACCGGCAAGCGCGCCACCATGATGAACGGCCTCGCCGACTCCATCACCAAGAACGCCCGCAACAAGGAAGGCGCCCGCAAGTGGGTGAAGTACCTCTCCTCGGACGAGTGCCAGAAGACGGTGGGCGGTTACGGCATTGTCTTCCCCGCCACCCCTGACGGCACCGCGGCCGCCGTGGCCGCCTACAAGAAGAAGGGAATCGACGTCACGGCCTTCACCAAGCCGGTCGCCGACAAGAAGGACTTCACGACCTTCTCCTACCCCATCACCAACTACGCCGCGGACGTCTACGCGTTGATGCATCCCGCCATGCAGGACATCTTCGGCAACGGCAGGTCCGTGGCCGGCCTCGACCAGACCAACGACCAGATCAACCTGATCCTCTCGCAGTGATCCCGCGACCAGTGAAGGACACACCCCGCATGACGTTCTCCCTCGGCATCGTCGGCGCCGGCCAGTTCTCCGGCCAGTTCGCCACGCTGTTCCAGGCCCACCCCGGTGTCGGCGACGTCTACGTCACCGATCTGCTGCCCGAACGGGCCGAGCAGCTCGCCTCGGCGCAGGGCCTGGCCGGCACCTTCCCCACGTACGAGGCCATGCTGGAGTCGAAGGAGGTCGACGCGGTCGCGATCTTCACCCAGCGCTGGACGCACGGCCCCCTGGTGCTCCAGGGCCTGAACGCCGGCAAGCACGTGTACTCCGCGGTGCCCATGGCCATCACCACCGACGAGATAGCGGCGATCATCGACGCGGTCCGGGCGACCGGGCTGACGTACATGATGGGCGAGACGAGCCAGTACAACCCGGCGACCGTGCACGCCCGCAACCAGATCGCCGAGGGCGCCTTCGGGCGGCTCTTCTACGCCGAGGGCGACTACGTCCACGACATGGACCTCGGGTTCTACGAGGCGTACCAGTACAGCGGCGGCGAGACGTGGAAGGAGACCGCCAGCTATCCCCCGCTGCTCTACCCCACGCACTCGGTGGGCGGGGTGCTGGGCGCCTGGCAGACGCACGCGGTGAGCGTGTCGGCGATCGGTGTGGTCGACGACCGCGGGGACGGCGTGTTCGACAAGGACGTCAGCCAGTTCGGCAACGACTTCTCCAACGCGACCGCGCTGTTCGAGGTGGCGGGCGGCGGGTCGTTCCGTACGAACGAGTTCCGGCGGGTGGGCTACCCCTCCCACATCCGGGAGTCGCGTTTCCGGTTCTTCGGGACCGAGGCGAGCATGGAGCAGCTCGCGACGGTCGCCCTCTGGCAGGACAAGAAGGGCGTCAAGGACATCAGTGAACTCCTGGAGCCCAAGCCCACCATGGCTCCTGACGACCCGTCACTCCAGCACATCGCGCCGGACCTGCGGGCCGCGTTCACGTCCGGGTCGGCGCCGGTGCACGACCGGGCGCGGCTGCCTCGGGAGTTCGACAACCTGCACAACGGCCACGAGGGCAGCCACCACTTCCTGGTGGACGACTTCGTGACCGCGGTCAACACCCGTACCCTGCCGTCGGTGAACGCCTGGGTGGCGGCCCGCTACACCCTGCCGGGGGTCATCGCGCACGACTCCGCGCGGCAGGGCGGGGCGAGGCTGGAGATCCCGGACTTCGGGGACGCGCCGGACGCGTGACCGCGGCGTCGCGCCGGGCGCCTGGTGTCTCAGGTGCCCGGCTTGCGGCCGTACACGAAGACGTCGTCGCCCTTCTTCAGGAGCGACCAGTACTTCTTGGCGTCCTTGGGGGTCATGTTGGTGCAGCCGTGCGAGCCCGGCGGGTTCCACATGCTGAGGTTCACCGAGTGGAAGGCCTGGCCGCCGTCGAAGAACTGGCTGTAGGGCATCGGCACGTTGTAGATGTTCGACACGTGGTCGATGTCACGCCAGTAGATCTTCTTCAGGCCGGTGCGGGTCTCGTAGCCGTCGCGGCCGGTGCGGACCGGGACGGGGCCGTAGACCAGCCGGTCGCCGTCCTGGATCCAGCTCAGCTGGAGGGTGAGGTTCACGCAGGCGATGCGGCCCTTGTTCACCGGGCACTTGCCGTCCCGGTTGGGGTTGGTGCCGACGGCCTTCTGCTTGTTCATCAGGTCCATCACGCCCCAGGTGACGGACCCGGCGTAGCCGATGTTCGGCGTGATGCCGTGCTTGGTCTGGAAGGCCCTGATCGCCTTGCAGTCGGCGGCGGACTGCGTGCCGTCGACCGGTCGGCCGAGGAACTTCTCGACCTGCTTCTGGTACGGCCCCGCCTGCGTGGTGCAGCTGGCCGCCTGCGCGGGCACGGCGCCCAGCGCGATGGTCAGCGGTGCGACGAGTCCGGTGATCCCGAGTGCGACGGCACCCCGTCTGCGTATGTCCCCCATGGCCCTGTCCCCTTCATAGGTCCTGCGATCTCTTACCTCTAGACAGGTCTTCGAGCCACTTCGTTGTACCCCGGGGCGTGCTGGGACGGAACGGTGACAAATCTCATGACGAAGACCCCCGGCCCGGATGGACCGCCGCGTGGAAGCCGGTGTTGACCGCCGTGAGACCGCCGTCGACGACCAGTGTCGTGCCGGTGATCCACGCCGCGTCCGAGGAGGCGAGGAAGGCGACCGCGGCGGCGACGTCCTCGGGTTCGCCGACCCTCCCGAGAGGGTACAGCCGCCGCATCTCGGCGAGCTCGCCCTCCCGCCCTTCCCAGGCGGAGGTGCGGACCGTGCCCGGGACGACCAGGTTGACGCGCACCCCACGGGCGGCCGCGTGCCCGGCGAGGGTACGGGTCAGGGAGCCGAGGCCCGCCTTGGCGGCGCTGTAGGCGTGGTTGCCGAAGTCCTGGAGGCCGTTGACGGAGCCGATGTTGACGATCGCACCGCGCCCTGAGGCGACCAGGTGCGGGAGCGCGGCCCGCGAGCAGCGGTACGGCCCGCCGAGGGTGATGTCCAGGTCCCGCGCCCACTCGTCGTCCGATTCGTCCTCGAAGAGCGGGGTCTCCGGGGTGCACCGGGCGGCGCAGTTGACCAGGACGTCGAGCGATCCGAACGCCGTCACGGCGTGGGCGACCGCTGCCTCCGCGGCCGTACGGTCCGCCACGTCGCACTCCACCGCCCGGACGGTGAGACCTGGGCACACAGGCGCGCGGCGGTGTTCTCGACCACCGGCCCGTCGCGGTCGGCCAGCACGACCCCTGCCCCCTCCTCGGCGAGCCGGCGGGCCGCCGCAGCGCCGATCCCGCGGGCTGCGCCCGTGACCAGAGCCACGTGTCCCTCGAAGCGCTTGGTGTGGGTCATGGGCCGAAGATAGCCCGTGGGTGATCAACGGGGCAGATACCGTGCGTCCATAACCGCGTTCATACAGCAACTCCCCGCGCTCATCGGTGTCGTCATCGGCGCACTCGGTTCGTATGCGGCGGTCGTGAGGGGAGAGCGGGTGCGGTTCCAGCGGGAGCGGGTGGCCCGCTGGGAGGAGCGCAAGCTCGCCGTCTACGGCGACTACGCGAGGACGTTGAAGAAGTCCGTCACCCTCGCCCACCGGGCCGCCGCCCATTACGGCAACGACCGGCAGCTGTTCCCAGGTAAGTGCGCTGGAGGTCGAATTAGCTCATGGTTCGGGGCCCCTGCAGCTGCTGGCCGTACCACCTGGCCGTGCGGGATGATCTCGCGCTGCCTCCCGGGCACTCCGCGTGCCGGCCCCTGTCGCCGACGCTCCAGGTCGTCCCGGATCAGCGGTAACCGGTCACGTCCGCGGGTTTGCCCGCGTCCTGGACCTCGACCAGGTAGCGCCAGGCGTCGGGGCGGCTGCCGTCGAGGTCCGTGAAGCCGTAGGTCCGGGCGAGCGAGCCGCTGTCGAGGGACGCGCCGTTGAAGCGGGCCACGTCGGGGTCGGCGGCGAGCGCGGTCACGGCGCGGCCGACATAGCGCGGGGTCTCCGAGACGGCGAAGTGGGGGACACGGTCGAGGGCGTCGCGCCAGTTGTCCTCCCGCACCCCGAAGTGGTCGAGCATCATCTCCGAGCGCAGCCAGCCCGGGGTCAGGGCGACGGCGGTGGCGCCGCGCGGGCCGAGTTCGTAGCCGAGGGAGAACGCCATGCGCAGGACGGACGTCTTGGCGAGGTCGTAGAAGAAGGAGACGCGGTAGTTCTCGCGGTTGTAGGCGTCGGTTCCGTCGGTCATCTCGACGACCAGGCCGCCTGGCCGGCGCAGCAGCAGGGGCAGGGCGTGGTGGCTGGTGATCGCGTGGGTGTCGATCGCGAGCCTGAGCAGCCGCAGACCGTTGTCGAGGTCGTGCTCCCACACCGGGCTGTCCCACGCGAAGAGGTGTTCACCGCCCCAGATGTCGTTGACGAGAACGTCGAGACGGCCCTGCTCGTCGGCGATCCGGTCGACGAGCGAGCGGACCTGCGCGGGGTCCAGGTGGTCGGTGGGTACGGCGATGCCCTGGCCCCCTGCCGCGGTGACGAGGTCGGCGGTGTCCTCGACGGTCTCGGGGCGGTCGTACTCGGAGCGGCTGGTGCGGGTGCTGCGTCCGGTGACGTAGACGGTGGCGCCCGCCGCCCCGAGCTCCACGGCGATCCCCCGCCCGGCTCCCCGGGTCGCTCCGGCGACCAGCGCGACCTTGCCCTGCAGCGGCTGTGACATGTCCGACCTCCCGTTGTGCCCGATGGTGCTTCGAGCATGACCGGGAAGCCGGACAACCTCTGTCGTGATTTACGGGCGGGTCGCCCGGCCGGCGTCAGTGGCCGCGGTCGATCCACTCCTGGAGGTGCGGGGCCTCGGCGCCGATCGTCGTCGGGTCGCCGTGACCGGTGAGGACCTTCGTCTCGGGCGGCAGGGCCAGCAGGCGGTCGCGGATCGAGTCGATGATCGTCGGGAAGTGGGACCAGGAGCGGCCGGTGGCGCCGGGTCCGCCCTGGAAGAGGGTGTCGCCGGTGAAGACGGTGCCGAGGCCCGGGTCGTAGAGGCACACGGCGCCCGGCGCGTGGCCGGGGGTGTGCAGCACCCTGAGGTCGGCGCCCGCGGCCTCAATGACCTGGCCGTCGCGCAGATGGGCGTCGGGATCGCGGTCGGGGTGGGTCTGCTTCCACAGCGGCAGGTCGTCGGGGTGCAGCCAGATCGTGGCGCCGGTGCGGTCGGCGAGGGCGGGCGCGGCGTCGATGTGGTCGTTGTGGGCGTGGGTGCAGACGATCGCGGTCAGCCTGCGATCCCCCACCGCCTCGACGATGGCGTCGGCGTCATGGGCGGCGTCGATGACGATCGCCTCGTGGTCGTCGCCGACGATCCAGACGTTGTTGTCGACGTCCCAGGTGCCCCCGTCGAGGCTGAACTGCCCGGAGGTGACGAGGCGTTCGATACGGACGGACATCAGAGCACCACCACCGAGCGCAGGACGTCACCGTGGTGCATGCGCTCGAACGCCTTCTCCACCTCGTCGAGCTGGATGGTCTCGGTCACGAACGCCTCCAGGTCCAGGCGGCCCTGCAGATGCAGGTCGATCAGCATGGGGAAGTCGCGGGAGGGCAGACAGTCGCCGTACCAGGACGACTTGAGCGACCCGCCGCGCCCGAAGACGTCCAGGAGCGGCAGCTCCAGCTTCATCTCGGGGGTGGGCACGCCGACGAGCACGACCGTGCCGGCCAGGTCGCGGGCGTAGAAGGCCTGCTGGTACGTCTCGGGCCGGCCGACCGCCTCGATGACGACGTCGGCGCCGAAGCCGCCGGTCAGCTCGCGGATCGCCTCGACCGGGTCCGTGTCCTTGGAGTTCACGGTGTGGGTCGCGCCCATCGTGCGGGCCTTCTCCAGCTTCCGGTCGTCGATGTCCACGGCGATGATCTTCGCCGCGCCCGCGAGGTTCGAGCCGGCGATCGCCGCGTCCCCGACGCCGCCGCAGCCGATGACGGCGACGGTGTCGCCCCGGCCGACCTGCCCCGTGTTGATCGCGGCGCCGATACCGGCCATCACGCCACAGCCCAGAAGCCCCGCGACCGCGGCCGAGACCGAGGGGTCGACCTTGGTGCACTGTCCGGCGGCGACCAGCGTCTTCTCGGCGAAGGCGCCGATGCCCAGGGCGGGCGAGAGCTCGGTGCCGTCGGTGAGGGTCATCCGCTGCTTCGCGTTGTGGGTGTTGAAGCAGTACCAGGGCCGCCCGCGCAGGCAGGCGCGGCAGTTCCCGCACACGGCACGCCAGTTGAGGATCACGAAGTCGCCGGGCGCGACATCGGTCACCCCCTCGCCGACCGACTCCACCACGCCGGCGGCCTCGTGGCCGAGCAGAAACGGGAAGTCGTCGTTGATCCCGCCCTGCTTGTAGTGCAGGTCGGTGTGACACACCCCGCAGGCCTGCACCTGGACGACGGCCTCCCCCGGCCCCGGATCGGGCACCACGATCGTCTCCACCCGCACCGGCTCGTCCTTGCCCGGTGCGATCACTCCGCGTACCTCCTGCGCCATGGTCCTGACCCCTTCTTTCGCCCGGTGCACTTCCTTCCGACCCTACGCGCGACTGATCAGTAACGGCACCGCAGACCGGGAAACGACAGCCCGTCTGCCTCACCGTCGCACCGGCTCCCCGGTCCGCGCCGCGCGAGAACACCGACGTAGCCTGAAGGCTCCGCACGCCGTCGGGCCCGAAGGAGCACCGTGAGCAGCACCGAGACGGAGACCGGCCTTCCGACCTGGCGGCTGCTCCTCGGATACGTACGGCCGCACCGGTGGACACTGCTCGCGGGTGCCCTGCTCTCGCTCCTGACGGGGGCCACCGGTCTGCTGCTCCCGCTGGTGGCACGGGAGTTGATCGACGACCTGTCCCACGACCGCACGATCACCGGGGCGTTGCTCGTCATGTCGGCGCTCGTGGTCGGCAACTCGGCGGTGGGCGCGCTGGGTTCGTATGTGCTGCGGCGCACCGCGGAGTCGGTGGTGCTCGGTGCGCGGCGGGCGCTGTCGTCGTATCTGCTGCGCCTGCGCATCACGGCCGTGGACCGCACCGAACCCGGCGACCTGATGGCCCGCATCACCTCGGACACCACCCTGCTGCGCGAGGTCACCACCGACTCGCTCGTGGGCCTCGGGACCGGCGGCCTCACGCTGGTGGCGACCGTGGTGATGATGGGCTTCGTCGATCCGGTGCTGCTGGGCGTCACGCTGGCGGTCATCCTGGTCGCGGGAACCGTCCTCGGTGTGATCGTGCCGCGCATCAACCGGGCGAGCCGGCAGGCCCAGGACGCGGTCGGCGTGATGGGCGCCGCACTGGAACGCATCCTCGGCGCGCTGCGCACGGTCAAGGCGTCCGGCGCCGAGCACCGGGAGGAGCGGACGCTGCACGCGGCGGCCGAGGAGTCGTGGCGGCAGAGCGTACGGGCCGCCAAGTGGTCTGCGGCCGCGGGAAATACGGCGGGACTGGCGATGCAGATCGCGTTCATCACGGTGCTCGCGGTGGGCGGCGCGCGGGTCGCGACCGGTGCCATCGAGGTCGGCACGCTGGTCGCGTTCCTGCTGTACGTGTTCTATCTGATGTCGCCGATCCAGCAGGTCGTCGGGGCGATCACGCAGTACCAGACCGGGGCCGCGGCGCTCGCCCGGATCCAGGAGGCGCTGCGGCTGCCCGCCGAACCGGCCGCGCCGCCCGCGCCGTTGCCCGCCGACGGGGCCGCGCCGGCTTCCGTCGCCTTCACCGACGTTCGGTTCCGGTATGCCGACGATCTGCCGTACGTCCATCACGGGGTGACGTTCGACGTGCCCGCACGGGGCATGACGGCGTTCGTCGGGCCGTCGGGCGCGGGGAAGACGACGGTGTTCTCGTTGATCGAGCGGTTCTACGACCCCGAGGCCGGGGTCGTGACCCTGGACGGGCGCGACCTGGCGGAGTGGGACCTGCCTCAACTCCGCTCCGCGATCGGGTATGTCGAGCAGGACGCACCCGTCCTTTCCGGGTCGCTGCGGGAGAACCTGCTGCTCGGGAACCCGGACGCGGACGAGGACGCGGTGGCGCGCGTGCTGAAGACGACCCGGCTCGACGGTCTGGTGGCCAAGCTGCCCAGCGGGCTGGAGACGCTGGTCGGACATCGGGGGACCAAGCTGTCGGGTGGGGAGCGGCAACGGGTCGCCATCGCCCGTGCGTTGCTGCGGCGGCCCCGGCTGCTGCTGTTGGACGAGGCCACGTCCCAGCTGGACGCGGTGAACGAGGCGGCCCTGCGGGACACGGTGGCGGATGTGGCGCGTACGACGACGGTGCTGGTCGTCGCGCACCGGTTGTCCACGGTGACGATGGCCGACCGGATCGTGGTCATGGACGCGGGGCGGGTCCGCGCGGTGGGGACCCATCGGGAACTGGTCGCCGGGGACCCCTTGTACGGCGAACTCGCGGCGACACAGTTCCTTTCCACGGCGGGGTGAGCGGACATGCGTCGAGGGCCGCGCGGTGATCCGGGCGGCCCTCGTTCTTGTGCGGGAGGGTCAGTGGACGGCCGGCACCAGTCCGGTGACGGGGGCGACGAGACCGGTGAGCTGGCCCAGCTGGTTCAGGTCGTTGAGCTGGTTGAGGCCCGCCAGCTGTCGGGAGACCGACGGGATCTCGCCCTGGTGCTCCGCGGGGATGCTGCTCGCCGCGAGCGAGTCGATCACGGTGACCGGGTTGAGCCCGCCGGCCGGGGCGGCCGCGTCGGCCGCGTTCGCGAGGGGGGCGGTGAGGCCGGTGACGCCGACGGCGAGACCGACGGCGGCAACGATACGTCGAGTTGAGATCATGTTTTCAGCAACGCGGGGCGGTCCCTCACGGACACGGCCGGCCGACGCCCCTCACCCGTCAGGCGGAGCGCCCGGTCTGCGCTTGCCGCGGCCGCCGGAGCGGAGGAGTCTCGAAGAAACAGGCCCTACGCGGTCCGCTCCTCGTCGGGCCGCGGCCTTCGAAGGAGGTCTTCATGGGCACCGCGGCAAGCTCCGGCTTCACCACCGAAACCCTGCGCAACAGCATCGAAGGAAACTCTGCGGCGAATGTTCTGTCGCTCTACGCGGACGACGCCGAGATACGCGTCGTGGACCGCAACAGCCAGCCCAGCCACCCCACCGTGCTGCACGGCAGGGACGAGATCAGCGCGATGCTGGACGACGTCTACAGCCGCGACATGACACACAAGCTGGAACAGTGCGTCATGGACGGCGACCACGTCGCCTTCAGCGAGTCCTGTCGTTACTCCGACGGGATGCGCGTCCTCTCCGAGTCCATGCTGACGCTCCGGGACGGCAAGATCGTCGAACAGACCCTGATCCAGGCCTGGGACGAGTAGCGAGAAAGGTGCCGAGGGTCCAGATCACGCCCTGCCCGACTGGCCCTGCCTGACCTGGACCTCCCCGGCACCGACCGGGACGTGGCACGTCGGTTAGTGTGATGTCCGGGCCGTGACTGGCGCTGAGGTGGAGTACCACCGGGGAGCGGTCCGCACACCCGATGCCGTGCGCCTGGGCGATTCCTTCGATCGGCTCAGGAGTGGATCATGTCTCAGGCACGGCTCATGGGGGGCACCGCGCTCGCCCGGCGCATCGTCGAGGACACCGCCGAGCGGGCGGCCGACCTCACCGGGCGCACCGGACAGGCGCCCTGTCTCGCGACGGTGCTGGTCGGCGAGGACCCCGCCTCCGTCACCTACGTCCGGATGAAGCGCAACCGCTGCCGCACGGCAGGCATCGAGTCGCGGCACGTGGAGCTGCCCGCGGCCACCACCACCGAGGAACTGGTCGCCGCGCTGCGCGCCCTGTCGGACGACCCCACCGTGCACGGCATCCTGCTCCAGCACCCGATGGGGACGCACATCGACGAGCGGGCCGCGTTCGAGGCAATCGCCCCGGAGAAGGACGTCGACGGGGTCACCTTCGCCTCCTTCGCGACGATGAGCTTCGGGCTGCCGGGCTTCGTCTCGTGCACTCCTGGCGGGATCATGCGGCTGCTCGACGAGTACGGCGTCGACCCGGCCGGGAAGCGGGCCGTGGTCGTGGGCCGCAGCGCGATCCTCGGCAAGCCGGCCGGCATGCTGCTGCTCGCCCGGGATGCCACGGTGACCTACTGCCACTCCCGGACGACGGACCTGTCGGCGGCCGTACGGGAGGCGGACATCGTGGTCGCCGCGGTGGGCCGGCCCCGGCTGATCAAGGGCCAGGACATCAAGCCCGGCGCGGTCGTCGTCGACGCCGGCTACAACGCGGGGAACGTCGGTGACGTCGACTTCGACTCCGCGGTGGAGCGGGCCTCGCTGATCACGCCGGTGCCGGGCGGGGTCGGTCCGATGACCATCGCCACGCTGCTGGAACAGACCGTGCGGGCGGCGGAGGCGGCCGCACGGCAGGGGTGGGCCGGCTCAGCGTCGGCAGGCGTGAACCGGCCGGTGTGAGCGGGTCGTTCGTGCGGGAAGGCAGGACCCGGCGCCATACTGTGGGTCGTGCGGGTAGCGATCATGACAGCGGGTTCCCGGGGCGATGTGGCCCCGTTCACCGGGCTGGGGCACCGACTGGCGCAGGCCGGGCACGAGGTCACCCTGGTCACCCACGGCCGCTTCGGACCGCTCGCGGCGCGGGCCGGCATCGGCTTCCACGCCCTGCCGGTGGATCCCCGTACCGAGCTGGAGTCCTCGCGCGGTCGGGCCCTGCACCGCAGCAGGACCGGCGTGGGCAAGCTGGCGCGGGTGGTCACAATGGCGCGGGCGCTGGCCGTGGAGATGGCCGACGACCTGGTGGCCGCCGCCCGGGCGAGCGACGCGCTGCTCCTGTCCGGATCGGTGGCCCCGCTGGGCCATGCCGTGGCCGAGGGCCTGAGACTGCCCAGCCTGGGCCTCAACCTCCAACCCCTCGCGGCCACCCGGGAGTTCGCACCGCCGATGCTGGGCACGGGCTCCTGGGGCCGTCTGGGCAACCGGCTCGCCGGGCTGGCCCTGAACCTCGCGGTGGAACAGGTCTTCGCCGCGGCTCTCCCACCGGTCCGGGCCCGGCTGGGCCTGCCCCCGACGGGTCCGGTCGCGGCACTGCGCACCCGCGAACGGCAGGCCTGGCCGGTCCTGCACGGCTTCAGCCCACGGGTGGTCGCCCGGCCCCGCGACTGGCGGCCCGGACTCGACGTGGCGGGCTACTGGTGGCCGTACGACGGGGACGCGCCGCTCCCCGACGATCTACGGGACTTCCTCGAGGCCGGCCCTCCCCCGGTCTTCGTGGGCCTGGGCAGCGCGACCGTGCCCGACCCCGCCCGGGTCAGCGCCGAGGTCGTGGGCGCCCTGCGCCGGGCCGGTCTGCGGGGTGTGATCCAGCGCGGCTGGGCGGGCCTGGCGGCGACCGGCGACGACATGCTGACCATCGACGAGGTGCCGCACTCCGTGCTCTTCCCGCGGATGGCGGCGGTGGTCCACCACGCCGGTGCGGGCACCACGGCGGCCGGCCTGCGCGCCGGGGTTCCGGCGGTCCCGGTGCCGATCCAGTTCGACGAGAGCTTCTGGGCGGCGAGGCTGGTCGCGCTGGGCGTGGCGCCGCGTGCCGTACCGCTGAGATACCTGACCGCCGACTCGCTGGAGGCGGCCCTGGTCCGGGTCACGCGGGACGCCGGGTACCGGGAGCGGGCGCGGGCACTCGGGGTGCACCTCCGCGGGGAGGACGGCGTGACGCCGGTGCTGGAGGCGGTGGACAGGCTCTGAACCCGCGCCCGGCCCCCTCGATCGCCCCGCTCACGCGCGAACCGGCTCCCACCCGGGTGGCCGCAGGATTCCCAGCAACTGCCGTACCAACTCCTCCACCACCTCGTCCAAGGTCGCGGCCACCCACCCGGCGTTCCAGTCGTGCAGCAGCCCGTTCACACTGCCGATGAACCCGGTCGCCGCGAGACGGTAGTCGCGCGGGGCCGCCTCCCCCCGCGCGACGGCCCGGTTCGCCTCGGCGCACACCAGGTCGACCCAGTGCGCCCGACGGGCCAGCCGCTGCTCCTCCAGCCGTGCGCTGACGCCGATGATCTCCACGAACGTGATCCGCACCCGGCGGGAGTCGGAGGTGACGTTCGCCGCGTACGCGCGGAAGATCGCGGCCGCACGCTCGGCGAGCGGCAGGTGGTCCGCGTCGGCCACCGCGGCCACCACGGCCGCCGTCGCCCAGTCATTGACCTCCAGGTGAAGCTCGGCCAGGACGTCCTCGAGGGTGCGGAACTCCTCGTAGAACTGGCGGGTGGACAGGCCCGCGGCCTCGCTGAGGGCCGCGACGGTCGTGGCGCGGTAGCCGGGAGCGTCCCCGAAGAGCTGGAGTGCCGCGTCCAGGAAACGGCGTCGTCGTTCGGCCTGCCGCTCGGCGGCCGTCTTGCCGCCGTAGCGACCGGTCGGGGCCTTGAGCCTGCCCGTCACCGCACCTCCCACCCGGGCCGGAGTGTCCGGCCTCCCGTATGAGCGCAATTTTGTCGTGTACGGAGTCTTGTGGAGAAGGGCCCCCCTTCCTTACTTTGCAGTAAGTTCAATCTGAAAGTACGCGTCTTCAGTTTTGCCTTGTCTTGGCATGCCCCCGTCATGAGCCGCCCAGAGGGAGATCCGTCATGCCTGTTCTCAAGCCCAGACACCTGTGTGCCATGGCCGCCGCCGTCGTCCTGACCTTCACCGCCTCCGCGACCACCGCCTCCGCCGCGGACTCCGCCGCGCTGCGCGAGGTGCTGTTCGTGGGCAACAACTGGGACGGCACCGCCGACGTCCTCAAGTCCTCCGGCGACCTGGCGAAGATCGGCCGGATCAACGTCATCCCCGACAAGGACGCGCGGATGGCGGAGATCAACGCGAACCCGATCAAGTGGATCTACTTCATGGCGATCCGCAACAGCGTCGGCGAGGGCCACGACCAGTTCGCCGACGACATGTACTCCACGCCGGACGGAAAGTCGGTGGTCGTCTCACGGCCGAGCTTCGCGGACGTGGTGTCGATCGACCTGGCCACCGGGAAGGTCAACTGGCGCTTCCCGGTCGCGGGTTACCGCGCGGACCACATGGCGGTCTCCCCCGACGGCACCCGGGTCGCGGTGTCGGCCTCGACCGCGAACACCGTGCACGTGCTGAACATCAACACGGGGCAGCAGCTCGGCTCGTTCGCCACCGGCGACAAGCCGCACGAGAACATCTTCACCAAGGACGGCAAGTACATCTGGAACATGGCGATCGGTGACGTGAACACCGACTCGGACGCGCCCTGGCTGGACTGGACGAAGGGCGACCGGCACATCACGGTGGTGGACGCGACCACCTACAAGCAGGTCAAGACCATCGACATGCGGGACAAGCTGGACGCGATCGGTCTCACGGACTACTCCGACGCCGTCCGCCCCGCCGTGTTCTCCCCGGACCAGTCCAAGCTGTACTTCCAGGTGTCGTTCTTCAACGGCTTCTTCGAGTACGACGTCGCCACCGACAAGATCACCCGCACGAAGACCCTGCCGAAGAACCCGGCGACCAGCGACGACCGCACCACCATGGTCAACGACTCGCGCCACCACGGCATCTCGATGAGCCCGGACGGCAGCAAGCTGTGCGTCGCGGGCACGATGGACGACTACGCGACCGTCGTGAACCGCACCACCCTGCAGGAGGGCCCGCTCGTCCCCGCCTCGAAGCCCTACTGGGCCACCGTCAGCGGCGACGGCAAGAGCTGTGTCATCTCGGAGAGCGGTGCCGACCAGATCACCGCGATCGACTTCGCGACCGGGCAGAAGACGGTGTCCGTGCCGGTGGGCGACCATCCGCAGCGGGTACGCCTCGGGCACGTGGCCGCCGACTGGACGAGTCCCTCGTCGTAGGGGCCCACGCACCTGCCCGGGCGTCGGGGCCCGCTTCGGCCCCGACGCCCGGGACGGTCAACCGATCTTCTGGCTCACCCAGTTGGCCAGCTCGGACAGGGCCGCGCTCAGCACGGACGCCGAGGGTGAGCTCGCCCCGTTGGTCACCAGCGCGTAGTGCAGGACGCCGGAGTCCGAGTCGGTCAGGAGCAGCCGCCGACTGCCCGTACCGCCCGGTTCGAGGGCCGTCCCGACCGGTGTGGACGAGGTGTACGCCGGCGGGCCGTAGAGCGTGCCCAGGTCGGAGACCACCCTGGTCGTCGCGGTCGGGAAAGAGCCGGGCAGGTGGAGTTCGGTGGGCGCCGAGCCGCTTCCCGAGCGCCACACCAGCACCGCGTACTGGCCGGACCCGACCAGCGACGACACGTTGGGCAGGCTGCTCGGCACCGGGTTCCAGGTCAGGGTCGTGGAACCGTCGCGCGAGCGGTCCTCGTAGGTGAAGGCGAGGGTCGTACCCGAGGCGGCGCTCGGGTAGATCCGGTCGAGGAGCCTGGCGTCCTGGCGCAGCACCGCGGCGCCCGAGTCGTCGAGCCGCACGGCCGAGAGGTCCTCGTCGTTCCAGCCGTCGCCCGAGGTCATGACCTTGTCGGGGTTGTCGTTCATCAGCTCGTGGTGGCGGCCGTTGTAGATGTCCCACTGCCACTGCGTGCCGGAGAGCACCGGTCCCGAACCGGCGGGCGCGGACCACCAGTTGGCGCCCTTCACCCGGGAGTCGAGGGCCTGGTACATGGCCTTGAGGACGGTCGGCGCCTTGCCGGCCGTCGAGCCGTTCAGCGGGTGCCCGAACTCGCTGACCACGGCCGCCGTCCCGGTGGCCGCCGCGCGGTCGCGGATGGTGCCGAAGTCGCCGACGTACTGGCCGTCGGAGGCGTTGCCCCACATCAGGATGCCGGAGATGGCCTTCTGGTCGTAGAAGTGGGTGTTGAAGACGTACCGGGAACCGAGCGTGCCTACGTCGAGGAGGCCGCCCTCCTCCTTGCTGACGTTGCCGTTCCAGAAGAGGTTCGGTTCGACCATGGCGGGCTTGTCCGTCCAGCCCGCCGCGTCCATCCGGGCCCGGAACTTCACGTAGAAGGGCCACAGCAGGTCGCGTTCCCAGGTGCGGCTGTTCTGCCCGGAGTCGTAGCTGCCGGCGTAGGGCTCGTTGTAGGGGTCGAAGCCGACCACGCCGGCGAACTCGTCGGAGGTGAGGTTCGCCTTGAGGTACGCCATGGTCTTCTGGGTGGTGGCCAGGAAGGCGTCCTGGATGCCGTAGTTGTTGTGCCAGAAGTCGTACTGGCCGGCCTTCACCGCGCCGTTCTGCGTGATGTTCTGGCCCCATGTGAAGCAGATCCCGCAGGACTCGGCGGGGTAGTTGCCGAGCGCCACGGCCCACGCGGGGGCGCCGTCGCCGGTGTACCAGCTGCCCGAGTTGAACAGCCAGCGGGAGTACAGGTCCTGGTGGAAGTCGGGGTAGACCCGGATGCCCGCGTCGAGGAAGGCCCGCAGCTGCGCGGTGGCGTTCGCCAGGTACGCGGTGTCGACCTGGCCCTTCACCGGTTCCGCGTAGGCCCAGGAGAGCAGGAAACGCACGGAGTTGCCGCCGCCGAGGGCTCTCAGCGCGGTGGCCGACTTCCTGGCGTCGGCGACCGAGGCGAAGGGCAGGCCCTTGTTCTCGGCGAGCTTGGTCTCGCCGGAGACGTTGTAGCCGCGCAGCACGACCTCGCGGCCGTTGCCGTCGACGAACCGTCCGTTCTGGACGGTGAGGGGGGTGTCGTCGAAGGAGAGGGAGTCGGCGATGGTGGCGGCGGACGCGGACGGGGTACCCGCGACCGTCAGGAATCCACAGAGGACAACCAGAACAACGAGCAGACGCGCACGCATATTCGGCATGTCCATAACAGTCCGACTCATCCGGCACACCGTCAACACTTATGACTGATGAGTAAGTTTCAGCTTTTTCGGGTAGGGGTCGTCCGATAAGGGACCGGGGCGGGCGGTCGTGAGAGGAGCCGACGATGCGTGACATCCTCCCGGTGCTGAACGGCTGGTACACGGCGGGGACACCGTTCGGCCTGGCCACGGTCGTCTCGACGAGCCGCAGCGCGCCGCGCGACCCCGGCGCCGCCATGGCCGTAGGCCCGGACGACGAGGTCGTCGGCAGTGTGTCCGGCGGCTGTGTCGAGGGGGCCGTCTTCGAACTGGCGCAGGAGGTCGTGGCGAGCGGCGAGGCCCGTCTGGAGACCTTCGGGTACAGCGACGAGGACGCGTTCGCGGTGGGGCTGACCTGCGGCGGGGAGATCACCCTTCTGGTACGGCCCGTGACGGCCGCCCTCGATCCCGCGTTCGGCGAGATCGCGGAGTCGGTCGCCGCGGGCCGCCCGGTGACCGTGGCGACGGTGACCGACGGCCCCGCACCCCGCGGTGCCACGCTCGCCGTGTGGCCGGACCGCGTCGCGGGCACCCTCGGCAGCACCGGCCTGGACGTGGCGGTCACCGCCGACGCGCGCGGCGAACTCGCCCTGGGAGCGACGGGGCTGAGGCACTACGGTCCGCACGGCGAGCGCCGCGAGGACGCGGTCACCGTCTTTCTGCACTCCTTCGCCCCGCCGCCCCGCATGCTGGTCTTCGGCGCGATCGACTACGCGGCCGCGGTCGCCCGGATCGGCGCCTTCCTCGGCTACCGGGTCACCGTCTGCGACGCCCGCCCGGTCTTCGCCACGCCGAAGCGCTTCCCGCAGGGCGTCGAGGTCGTCGTGGACTGGCCGCACCGCTACCTCGACGGCACCGCCACCGACGAACGCACCGTGATCTGCGTCCTGACCCACGACCCGAAGTTCGACGTGCCCCTGCTGGAGGTGGCGCTGCGCCGGCCCGCCGCGTACATCGGGGCGATGGGCAGCCGCCGTACCCACGACGACCGGATGAAGCGGCTGACCGAATCGGGGCTGACCGAGGACGAGGTGTCCCGGCTGCGCTCGCCGGTCGGCCTCGACCTCGGGGCCCGTACGCCGGAGGAGGTCGCCGTGTCCGTGGCCGCCGAGATCGTCGCGCTGCGCTGGGGCGGCAGCGGTGCCCCGCTGACGGCGACGGCGGGGGCGATCCATCCGCCTTCGTGAAGCCCGCCTGGCGGGAGTGCCGGCTCGGTGAAGGTCGCTGTACGAAGAAGGCGGAATCGCCACGTGTGAGCCGCGCTCGTACGGGTACGCGGCGAGCAACCGGAGAGGGTTTCCGAACCCTCACCCCGCCTCCGATCGGGAAGGAGGTCCGTGAAAGCGCACACTCGCAGCGTCCGGGCCGCTTTCCGCTGTGCGGAGCGGCCCGGATCCATGAGTGCCGGTGGGCCGGTGTGAGCGCGCCCGGCAACAGAGGAAGGCCGGCAGCAGATCGGCGAACCCTGATGGGTCCCGGCGCGGGCCAGGAGCGCGAGCCGAAACGGCCGTCAGCGCGGGGGCAGCCGGTGCAGTTCCACGTTCTGGAGGCGCCCGTCGGCCACCGTGGCCGTCATGTAGGTGCAGTGGGGCTGGCGGCGGCGATCGGTCGGCGAGCCGGGGTTGAGCAGCCGCAGTCCGCCGGGGGCGGTGGTGTCCCAAGGGATGTGGCTGTGGCCGAAGACCAGGACGTCGGTGTCGGGGTAGCGGGCGGCGCAGCGGGCCTCGCGCCCCTGGGCGGCGCCGGTCTCGTGTACGACGGCGAAGCGCAGGCCGCCCAGTTCGGCGTACGCCACCTCGGGCAGCCTGGCGCGCAGCTCGGGTCCGTCGTTGTTGCCGTGGACCGCGACAAGCCGTGCGCTGCGGCTCTCCAGCAGGTCGAGGGTGGCGGTGTCGACCCAGTCGCCGGCGTGGACCACGACGTCGGCGTGCGGGAGTTCGGCGAGCAGCGGGGCCGGGAGCTGCTTGGCGCGCTTGGGGAGGTGGGTGTCGGACATCAGCAGCAGGCGCACAGGACCACCCTAGAGGGGCTTGCGGCCGACCCCGCACCACATGGGCGGCGCGCCACTCGGTCAGCTGGACGACTCCGGTTGCGGCGTCCTCGTCAACGTGGACACCCCGGGCGCCAGGGTCGACACGCTGAGTGACCCTGTGGGTGTGGCCGACGGGGGAATGACGCGCCGGGGCATAGCGGGGGCGGTGGCGAGGGCATCAGTGCCCAGTGCGGAAGCACTCGACGGGTGCAATGCCGGCGGTCAGCTCCTCGGTGGCCCACCCCCGCGCGTGTCCGCGACGCCTGGCCGGGCGGCCGTGGCAACCAGGCCGCCGCCAACCCGGGCATCGCCCCCGCCGTCCGGACCGACCGGACCTCCCTGGGGCGGGCGGGCCGTGCGTGAACGGGCCGCAGAGGCGGGCGCTCCCGGGCCGCACATGGAAGACTCGTCCGGCGGTCACCCGGACCCTCCCGGCGAGCGTTGCCAAGACGGCCTGCTGACACGGCACTTATCCGTCGCCGATAACATCGGCGCACAAAGCGTCGATCCGTGACGCAAGCCACAAGCCACCCAAGGAGTCCGGACACCGATGCCGGTCAAGGTCAGCGTCGTCATCCCCGTCTACAACCCGGGGAACTACATCGAGGACTGCATCGCCTCGCTGCGCAGGCAGTCCCTGCCCCCGGACGAGTTCGAGGCGATCTTCGTCGACGACGGTTCGACCGACGACACGCCGGCCCGGCTCGACGCGCTGGCCGCCGAGGTCGCGAACATGACGGTCATCCACCAGGAGGCCTCGGGCTGGTCCGGCAAGCCCCGCAACGTCGGGATCGCCGCCTCCCAGGGCGAGTTCGTCATGTTCGTCGACAACGACGACTACCTCGGCGACGAGGCCCTGGAGCGGATGTACGACTACGCGGTCGCCAACGGCGCCGACGTGGTCGTCGGCAAGATGGCCGGCAAGGGACGGGGCGTCCCGGTGGAGCTGTTCCGCCGCAACCATCCGCACGCCACCGTCGACAACGCCCCGCTGATCGACAGCCTGACCCCGCACAAGATGTTCCGGCGGGCCTTCCTCGACCGGATCGGCCTGCGCTTCCCCGAGGGCAGGCGCCGGCTGGAGGACCACGTCTTCGTCACGGAGGCGTATCTGCGCGCGGACAACGTCTCCGTGCTCTCCGACTACGTCTGCTACTACCACCTCAAGCGCGACGACGCCTCCAACGCGGGCTTCCAGCGCTTCGACCCGGTGGGCTACTACGCGAACCTGCGCGAGGCGCTCGACGTCGTGGAGAAGTACACCGAGCCGGGCCCCACCCGCGACCGGCTGTTCCGTCGCTGGCTGCGCAACGAGATGGTCGAGCGGATGCGCGGCAGGCGGCTGCTCGCCGCGCCCGAGGACTACCGCCAGGAGCTCTTCACCCAGATCCGCGCGGTCGTCGTCGAGCGCTTCGGGCCCGGTGTCGCGGCCGGCCTCCAGCCCACCCAGCAGGTCGTCGCCGCGCTGATCGCCGACGGCCGGCTCGACAACCTGGTCGCGTTCGCCGAGTGGGAGGCCTCCGTCGCTTCCCTCATCGAACCGGACGGCGTCGAGTGGGACGGCGGTGTGCTGCGGGTCGGCCTGTCCGCCGAGCTCGCCTCCCGCGGTACGCCGATGACCTTCCCCGCCGAGGGCAGCACCGCTCCGCTCACCGAGCCGCCGGCCACCGTCGCGCAGGCCGTGGACTGGGTCGGCGCCCACAGTGTGGCCGGCTTCAAGCGCGCCACGGTCGAAGTGCTGCTGCAGGAGCGCGCCAGCTCCGCCCAGTACTTCCAGCCGGTGGAGTTCACCCGGGACACCGTCCCGGGCGAGGACGGCCGGGTGCGGCTGGTGCTGCGGGGCACGGCGGCCCTGGACCCGGCCACCGCGGCCGACGGCGGCCCCCTCGACGCCGGGCTGTGGGACGTGTTCGTCCGCGTCAAGCTCGGCGGCTGGACCAAGCAGTCCCGGCTGGGCCCGGTCTCCCTCCGAGGGAGTACGGCCGCGGACGCCGGTGTGGCGGGCGGCCGGGTCGTGCTGCCGTACTGGACCGCGAAGCAGGGCACGCTCGCCCTGGACGTGGACACCGCGAGCAAGCGTCTGGACCTCGGGCGGATCACGTCCGGGGAGGTCACGATCACCGGTGACCGCGTCGAGGTGCCGGTGCCGTTCCATGTGCCCGGTGACACGCCGGTGCTGCTGGAGCTCACGCGTGGTTCCGGCGCCGCGCCCGCGAAGGTGCCCGGCATGCTGCGTCCCCAGGGCTCCGCGGCCCTGTTGGAGGCGGTGCTGCCGGTCGGCGACCTGACCGGCGGGGCCTGGCGGGTCGCCCTGAGCCCGGCGCCCGACGCCGAGGAGCCCCGCTTCCATCCGCTGCCGTTCGAGCTGCGGGTGCAGGGGGGCGGGGTCCAGGTCGTGGCCGTGCGCCCGCCCCGGCCCGCCGTCGGGAAGCCGCTGGTCCGCAGGGCGAGACGGCTGGCCGGGAAGCTGGCCGCCCGGCTCAGGGCACGCGGCAGGTAGGAACAGAGCCGGGGGGGGGGGGGGGCCGGGGGGCCCCGCCGCCCCCCCGGCGCGCGGGCCGCCGCGGAGGGGTGGGGCTGGCGGGGGGGGCGGGGCGGCCCCCGCCGGGACCGCGTGGAGGCGCGC
>NZ_JBHVYZ010000001.1:91600-143284 GCF_042880295.1 Streptomyces sp. NPDC058307 | reverse complement strand
GCCCGCCCGCGGGGCCCGGGGGGGGGGGGGGGGGGGAGCCGGGGGGCGGGCCCGCGCCCCGCCCGGCGGGGGCCAGGGGGTGGGTCGCCCCCGCGCGGGGTCGCCCGGCCCCGCGCCCCCCCCGGCTCACCGCACGTCGCTCAGCCGGCGTCGCTGAGCTGCTTCAGGCTGGTGCGCAGGTGCTCCCAGCTGCGGTCCCGCTTGCTGCCGCGGTTGCGGGCGTTCACCAGCGCCTTCCAGAAGGGCGCCTCGATCAGCGTCTCCGGCTTGATCGCCACGGTCCGCTCCAGGACCGTCTCGGGCACCTTCTGCGGGTCGGGAACCACGAACTCCGCGATGATCTCGTCGTACTTGTCCTTCAGCACCGTGCTGGTCGGGTCCGCGCCGAAGACCACGAGCTGCCCGGTGGGCTCGGTGTCGACCAGGACCGTCACCAGGTCGGGCCGGTAGCGGTTCAGGACCTCGATGACCTTGTAGACGTCACCGGTCCAGGCGTTGGTGTGCCGGTCGCGGGCCGCCTCGTCCACGTTGCGCGGCAGCATGTCGTCGAAGACGATCACGCTGGCCCAGTCCGAGTACTTCTCGACGTTGATGAAGTCGCGCAGCGCGTACTCGAACAGGTGCATGCCGTCGATGAACGCCAGGTCGAGCGTGACGTCCTTCCAGTAGCCGAACGGGCTGCGGTTGCGGATGATGTTGCGCAGCGGGTGGCGGCCGCCCTTGAGGTGCTGCAGCGGGTTCTCCCGCGCGAAGAAGTCGTCGCTGGTGGCCTTCGCCAGATGGACGTCGCAGCGGATCTCCGAGACCACCTTGAACGCCGGGTCGATCGCGATGCTCGGTACCCGGGAGAACGTCAGGCTGCGGCCGTCATTGACGCCGATCTCCAGGTAGTTGCGGTTCGCGCTGGCTTGGTGGAGCCCCCGCAGGAACTCGTGACGTTTCACTGGGAAATCTCCTTGCGGATGTGTGACAGTGCTTCGTGCAGGGCGGACCGCCGGTCCCGGTGCGAGGCCGGCGCGACCTGCGTCCACCGGTCGCGCCCTGGGGCGCTGTGGGCGGGGCGTGGTGCGGGCCCGTTGCAGGCCCCGCTGCTGGTGGGGCCGTCCCGGTCCGGGTCGGCCGAGGTGCCGGAACATTCAACCGGTTCCGTGGAACATACCTGCTGTGAGCTCCCCATGACAGGACTTCGCGCCGAGGAGCATGATCCTGAGGGAAAAGGCGTGCAAAGTACGGAAAGACGGAGGGTGGCACTCCGGGTGAGGACGGCGGTACCGGGCCCGTCGGCGCAGCGGCGGTCGGCGGCGAGGAGGCTCATGAAAAGGTCTGCGCCTTGCCGTGCCGCAGGGCGTGGAGGGCGGTGATGATCTCCGCGGGAATGCTCTCCTCCGCCGGGAAATTCTCCAACTCGCCCCGCCCGGACGGCTCGACGGCCCGTACGGCGCCATGGACGACCGGCGTGAACAAATCCTCGCCGACGATCGCTCGGACCCGGTGGGTCTCCGAGGCGGCGATGGATTGCGGGCCGTCGGGCAGGACGGCTCGGTGGGCGACGGGCACCGGTTGTTCGGGCGGCGTGTGTGTGATCGGCCGCGACCGGGGACCGGCCCCGCCGGACAGCACGAGAGCCTTCATCTGCGTCACCCTAGCCCGGATCCGGAGGGACCGGTCATGGCAGGGGGGTCTTGCGAGGGCTCGGAGCGGACGCTCAGTCCTCGCCGCGGAAGATGTTGCCCTCTCCCGTGTGCGCCGTGGTGGGTCCGACCCGGTCCTCGACCGCGGGCAGGCAGGTCCGGAGCTCTCCCTTGCTCTGCAGGCGGCGGGCCCTTGACCAGCCCGTCTCGGGCCGGCGTGCGACGGATTTCTCAACGGTCTGCGGGGTCACGGCGGTTCACCGTCCTTCCATGGTGCTCTCCGGGTCCCCCGGGGGGCGCGGGACAAACGGACCGGGAGGCCCGTCAGCCCCTCGCCCCGCACACACTTTCGCCGAGGATCCGAGACGAGCGCACTTGACGGCAGGCCCAACCAGCCCGCTGGGCTCAGGTGTTGGGCCGTGCCACGCTGATGTCGCCGAGGGCCGATCCGGGATCGCGTTCCATGGCCGTGTCGCCGAGGGAGACGATGCCGACGGCGTGGCCGTGGTCGACGACCGGGATCCGGCGCACGGCGTGCTCACGCATGAGCTCGATCGCGTGGTCCAGGTCGTCCTCGGGCGTGACGGTCACCAGGTCGTCGCTGCACGCGTCGGCCACGGTGGCCTGTTCCGGGTCGCCGCCCTCGGCGAGGGAGCGCACGACGAGGTCGCGGTCGGTCACCAGACCGCGCAGTTCGTCGCCGTCGGTGACCAGGACGGCGCCGAGGTCCTGGTCGCGCATGATCCTGGCGACGGCCGTCACGGAGGTCTGCGGTTCCACGGTGACCGGGGCGCTGGTCATGATGTCGCTGACGTGCTGAGTCATGACGTACCTCTCTGCTGCGGGGATGGTCCGCCCCGGGTACCCCTCCTCAGGCGTCCAGTGCGATTTCGCTCCACACCTGTTTGCCGCCGCTGACGGGGACGCTGCCCCAGGCCGCCGACACCGCCTCGACGAGGAGGATGCCGCGTCCTCCGGTGGCCTCCCAGCCGATGTTGGTGGGTTTGGCGGGGGTCCGGGGCGAGGTGTCGGAGACGGAGACGCGCAGCCGTCTGCCGACGAGGGTGAGGTCGAGGCGGACCTGGCCGCCGGTGTGCACGAGGGCGTTGGTGACGAGCTCGGAGACGACCAGCAGGGCGGTGTCCATGGCATCCTCGGAGACGCCCCACACGCGCAGGGTGCGCCGGGTGAAGCGGCGGGCGTGCCGGGCGGCCTCGGGGACCCGCCAGACGGTCCAGCCCTCCCGGAGCGGGCGGGTGGCCATGCCGTCGTAGCGCAGCAGGAGCAGGGCGACGTCGTCGCTGCGGCGGGCGCCGCCGAGCAGGGCGTCGGCGACGAGGCCGAGGTGGGCCGGGTCGGAGACGGCCAGCCCGTGGGCGAAGTGGGCCATGCCCTCGTCGATGTCGGCCTCGGTGGACTCCACGAGTCCGTCGGTGGTCAGGGCGATCAGGGTGCCGGGCCGCAGCCGCAGCGGGCTCATCGGGAAGTCGGCCTGGGCCACCACGCCGAGCGGGGGGCCGCCGTCGGACTCGACGATCTCCGTGGTGCCGTCCGGGTGGCGCAGCACCGGCGGCAGGTGGCCGGCACGTACGCACCAGGCGGTGCCCTCCTCCATGTCGATGTCCACATAGGTGCAGGTGACGAAGAGGTCGGTCTCCAGGTCCATGAGGAGCCGGTTGGCGTGGGCGACGACGACGTCAGGGGGGTGGCCCTCGACGGCGTAGGCGCGCAGCGCGGTGCGCATCTGGCCCATGAGGGTCGCGGCGGCGGCGCTGTGTCCCTGGACGTCGCCGATGACCAGGCCGACCCGGTGGTCGGGCAGCGGGATCACGTCGTACCAGTCGCCGCCGAGCTCCAGGCCCGCGGTGCTGGGCAGATAGCGGGCGACGGCGACCGCGCCGGGCAGTTTGGGCAGTCGGCGGGGCAGCAGCTGGCGCTGCAGCATGCCGACGAGTTCGTGCTCGGCGTCGAGGGCGTGGGCGCGCATCAGGGCCTGTCCCGCGAGGCCGGCGGAGGCGGTGAGCAGGGCGCGTTCGTCGGGGTCGAAGTGGTGCGGGGTGTCCCAGCCGATGAGGCAGGCGCCGGCCATGCGGCCCGCGGCGGGCAGCGGCAGGACGGCGAGGCCGCCGGGGCCGACGTCGGCGAGGGCGGGTTCGAGGACGGTCCCGGCGGGCCAGATCTGGGCGCGGCCCTCGCGCAGGGCGGTGGCCAGGGTGGGCATGGCCCGTACGGGTGCCTCGGGCCACTCGCTGCGCCACTCCAGGCGCCACAGCTCGGGCCAGGACTCCGGTTCGGGCGGGTCGAGGACGGTGACGACGAGCCGGTCGTTCTCCAGCTCGGCGAGGGCGATGCGGTCGGCCCTGAGCGGGGCGCGGAGGGCGGAGACGACGGCCTGGCTGACGTCGCGGACGGTGCCGGCCATGGAGAGGGCGGCGGCCAGGCGCTGGACGCGGGCCACGTCGGTGACGTCGGAGCGCAGGGTGGAGGCGTCGGCGACGGTGCCCACGAGCCGGGCGGGACGGCCCTCGCCGCCGGCCAGCATGCGGCCGCGCAGCCTGAGCCACTTGGGCGGCCCGGTGGGCTGGAGGATGCGGAACTCCAGTTCGCGGTCGCCGATGGACATGTGACCGGCCTCGAACAGGGACATCAGCGAGGGCAGGTCCTCCGGGACGGTCATGCCGAGCAGGGTCTCGATCTTGCCGTCGAAGGCGGCCCGGCTCATGCCGAACAGCTCCAGGAGCCCGTCGCCGACCTCGACCCGGCCGGTGTCCATGTCGAGGCTGAACGCGTGGGAGCCCAGTTCCGCGCCCTCCGGGGCGGCCACGGGCAGGGGGCAGACGATCGCGTCGGCGATCAGTTCGAGGCACTTGCGGTCCTCGTCGTCGAAACCGTGCGGGTCCTCGCCGACGGCGACGAGACAGGCCTTTCCGTCGTCGCCGTGTGCGGGCAGCACGGCCAGGTGGAAGTCGCGCCGGGCCACCCTGCGGGACTCCGCGCAGGCGGCGAGCTCCTCCGGGCCGAGGAAGAGGGGCCGGCCCGAGCGGTGCGCGTCGGCGGGTGGGGAGCCGCCGGAGCCGGGATAGCTGTCGCGCAGCCCGTAGACCGTCCGGGGGACACCGGCCGACTCGACGAGGTACAGCACGTCCCCGTCCGCACCGGGCGTGTACACGGCGGCGAGCGTCGCCCCGGCGAAGACGAGCGCCTGTTCGAGGACGCGGCGCAGCCTTTCCGGGGATTCGGGACCGTCCGTGATCGACGTCAGGGCATTTTCGGCACGCAACGCTCTCGTTCTGCGGCCCGCAGCGCCCTCACTCACCACTTCGCCATTACAGCGCTAATACGGCACCTGCGCAGCCCCTGTGGGCGTTCGGTGGAGCGACCGCGGCGGCTGTGCTCGAAACCCTTCGAACACTTCTTGACGCATGCGTTTCGCACGGTGGTCTCGTGACAGCCGTGACTGTCCGTGGCCACCGCCCCGCTGGAAGGCTCTGTGGTGGGCCAAGGAGGGGGACGCATGGACAAGCGCTACGAGGTGTACGCGCTCGCCGACAGACACTTCTACGAGACGCCCGACCGGATCTCGGCCGGCGAGGCGCCCGTCTACGAGACGGCGCGCCGCGAGGTGCCGGACGGCTGGGACGCGGCACGCATCGGCGACTGGCTGACGCTCACGCCGCTCGGCCCGGACGGGAAGCCGGCGCCGGGCCCGTCGCAGGGCTGGAAGATCCACGCCTCGGCCACCCGGGCGAACGCCGAGCGGATCGCGGCGATCGTGTGGGACTACTGCGTGCCCCGGCGCATCGCGTTCAAGTTCGTGCCGGGCCCGCATCTGCTGCACCTGCGCAACACCAAGTACGCGGCCCGCGACACCAGCGGCAAGTTCGTCACGATCTACCCGGCCGACGAGGAGCAGCTGCACGACGTGCTCCGTGAGCTGGGCAAGCTCCTGGAGGGCTTCGAGGGGCCGTACATCCTCACCGACCTGCGCTGGCACGAGGGTCCGCTCTACGTCCGCTACGGCGCGTTCGCGCGCACCTTCGTCGTCGACGACCGGGGCTCACTGGTGCCGGCGGTGCAGGACGGCGAGGGCACGCTGGTGCCGGACCGGCGGGAGCCGTCCTTCCAGGTGCCCGAGTGGGTGACGCTGCCCGCCTTCCTGGAGCCGCATCTGGAGGCGCGCAACACCACGACGGTCGGCGAGCTGCCGTACAAGATCGAGAAGGCGCTGCACTTCTCCAACGGCGGCGGGGTCTACACGGGCACCGACACCCGCGACGGGCGCAAGGTCGTCCTGAAGGAGGGCCGGCCGCACGCGGGCCTGGCCGCCGACGGGGCGGACGCGATCTCCCGCCTGGAGCGGGAGAAGGACGCCCTGGAACAGGTGGCGGGTACGGGTGTGGTACCCGAGGTGCGGGACTGGTTCACCCTCGGCGACCACCGGTTCCTCGTCATGGACTTCCTGGAGGGGCGCCCGCTGAACTCGTTCTTCGCCGAGCGGCATCCGCTGCTCACCCCGGACCCCGATCCGAAGGCCGTCGCCGACTACACGGCGTGGGCGGTGCGGATCCACGGGGCGGTGGAGCGGGCGGTTCAGGCGGTGCACGCGCGCGGGATCGTCTTCAACGACCTGCACGTCTTCAACATCATGGTCGGCCCCGACGAGGAGTCGGTCTCCCTGCTCGACTTCGAGGCGGCGGCGCCGGTCGAGGAGAACGGCCGCCAGGTCGTCGCCCACCCCGGCTTCTTCGCCCCGCCGGACCGCAAGGGCATCGACGTCGACCGCTACGCCCTGGCCTGCCTCAGGATCGCCCTGTTCCTGCCGGTGACCACCCTGTTCGTGGTGGACCGGGGCAAGGCGGCCCATCTGGCCGAGGTGATCCTGCGTCAGTTCCCGGACGTGCCGAAGGAGTTCCTCGACGAGGCGGTCGCGGAGATCACCCGGGACACCGGCGGCGAGCACACGGCCGTCCGTGTCGAGGCCACGCCGTCCTTCGTCGAACCGGGCGACTGGCCGCACAGCCGCGACTCCATGGTGAAGGCGCTCCTCGCGTCGGCCACCCCGGAGCGCGAGGACCGGCTCTTCCCCGGCGACATCACGCAGTTCAACGACGGCGGCGGCCTCGGGCTCGCGCACGGCGCGGCCGGGGTGCTGTACGCGCTGGACGCGGTCGGCGCGGAGCGGTACGAGGAGGGCGAGCGCTGGCTCCTGGCCCGCACCGCACCCCCGCCGACGGGCACCCCGCTCGGGCTCTACGACGGTCTCGCGGGCGTGGCCCATGTCCTGGACCGGCTCGGCCACCGGCAGCGCGCCCTCGACCTGGTCGAGCGCGTCCTCGCGGAACGCTGGCAGAACCTCTCCGCCGACCTGCACGGCGGCCTGGCCGGGCTCGGCCTGGTCCTCGGCGAACTGGCCCGCACCACGGGCGAGTCGGAGCTCGGGGAGCGTGCCGCCGAGGCCGCCGACGTCCTCGTACGACGACTCGCGCAGCCCCTCGCGGAGACCCCCAGGCGGCGCCGGGCCGGGCTGCTGAAGGGGTGGACCGGGCCCGCGCTGTTCCTGCTGCGGCAGTACCAACACACCCGTGAGCCCCTGCTGTTGAGGGCGGCCGAGGTGGCGTTGCGCAGGGACCTGGAGTGCTGCGTGACGCATCCGGGCGGCTCGCTGGAGGTCGACGAGGGCTGGCGGACGCTGCCCTATCTCGGCGAGGGAAGCGCCGGCATCGGGATGGTCCTGGACGACTACCTCGCCCAAGGGGCCGACACCGAGGGCGAGTTCGAGCGGGCGCGGGCCGGGGTGCTGACCGCCGCCACCAGCCGCTTCTACGTCCAGCCCGGTCTCTTCCAGGGCCGTGCCGGGATGATCCTGCACCTCGCGCGCACGGACACCCCCGGCGCGACCCGCGAGCGGCTCGCCGAACAGATCGACGGGCTCGGCTGGTTCTCGATGGACTACCAGGGCCAACTGGCCTTCCCCGGCCACCAGATGATGCGGCTGTCGATGGACCTGGGCACCGGAACGGCAGGGTGCCTGCTCGCGCTCGGCGCGGCCCACGCGGCCCCCGGCGACCCGGCCACCGCACACCTGCCGTTCCTGCCGCCGCTCGGGCGGCCCACAGAACGCGGTTCCGCGATGTGACGGAGCCGTGAACCCAACCCCGTCCCCACGGGTGGACGACACCGAGGAAAGGAAACCGAGATGGCACTTCTCGACCTGCAGACGATGGAGTCCGACGAGCACACCGGCGGCGGCGGCAACAGCACCCTGAGCCTGCTGTCCTGTGTCAGCGCCGCGAGCGTGACGCTCTGTCTCTGACAGACATCGTGCGCCCATGACTCCGGGCGGTCCACTCCCGCGAGGGAGGGGCCGCCCGGGGTTCTGCACACCTCGGGAAGGCCGCCGTATGACGACTCGCACCTCGACGCCGGCCGCGCCCGGCCTCCTGGGTCCGGCCCCCGCCCGCTGTCTGGTCCTGTGCCTGGTGAGCACGGCCGCGACCGGCGCCGGACTGCTGCTGCCCGCCGCCCTCGGCCGCACCCTGGACCTGCTGCTGGCGCACGCGCCCGCGGCCCGCTGGATCCTGTACTGCGCCGCGCTGGTCCTCCTCATCGCCCTGCTGGACGCGGTGGAGACCGTCCTCGGCGGCACCCTCGACGCCAGCACCACCGCCTGGCTGCGCCGCCGCCTCACCCGGCAGGTCCTGGCCGTCGGCCCGCGCGCCACCGCCCGCTTCGGGCCCGGAGACCTCGTCGCGCGCCTCGTCGGCAACGCCGCACAGGCCGGCACGGCGCCGACCGCCCGCGCCGCCCTGCTCGCCGCGCTCGCCGGACCGGTCGGCGCCGTCGTGGCCCTCGGCCTCATCTCCCCCTGGCTCGCGGCCGTGTTCCTGGCCGGAGCGCCGGTGCTCGCCCTGCTGCTGCGCGCCTTCACCCGGGACACCCGGGAATGCGTGACGCGCTACCAGGAGGTGCAGGGACGGATCGCGCAGGCCCTCTCGGAGGCCGTCGGCGGCCACCGCACCATCCGGGCGGCGGGCACGGAGGACCGCGAGACGGCCCGCATCCTGCGCCCGCTGCCCGAGCTGTCCGAGGCCGGTCACCGCATGTGGCAAGTGCAGGGCCGGGCCTCGGGCCAGTCCGTCGCCGTGGCTCCGCTGCTCCAGCTCGGTGTCGTGGCGGTGGCCGGGGTCCTGCTCGCCCAACACCGGGTGTCCGTGGGCGAGGTCCTCGCTGCCTCCCGGTACGCGGTCCTCGCGGCCGGCGTCGGCGTCCTGGTGGGCCAGCTCGCCGGACTGGCCAGGGCCCGGGCGGCGGCCGGACGCCTGGACGAGGTCCTCGCGGAACCCGCCGTCGCGCACGGCGAACGCCTGTTGCCGCCCGGCCCGGGGCGGCTGGAACTGCGGGGCGTCACCGCCCTGCGCGGCGCGCGTGCCGTGCTCGACGGCATCGACCTCGTGGTACCCGGCGGGACGACGCTCGCCGTGGTGGGCCGGTCGGGGGCGGGCAAGTCACTGCTCGCCGCGATCGCCGGGCGGCTCGCCGACCCGGACGCCGGAGAGGTCCTGCTCGACGGGGTCCCGCTGCGCGAGCTCACCCACGACGAACTGCGCCGTTCCATCGGCTACGCCTTCGAACGCCCCGCCCTGCTCGGCGGCACCGTCGAGGAGGAGATCGGCCTCACCCTCCCGTCCCCCTCCCCCGCCCGCATCCGGGAGGCCGCCCGCACGGCCCACGCGGACGACTTCGTGCGCCGGCTGCCCGACGGTTACGACACCCTCGTGGCCGACGCCCCACGCTCCGGCGGGGAGTCCCAACGGCTGGGTCTGGCCCGGGCGTTCGCCCACGGCGGCCGCCTGCTCGTCCTCGACGACGCCCTCTCCAGCCTCGACACGGTCACGGAGGCCCGCATCGCCGAGGCCCTGGTGAGCGGCGGGGCGGCCGGTACCCGCCTGCTCGTCGCCCACCGCACCGCCACGGCGGCCCGCGCGGACGCGGTGGCCTGGCTGGACGGGGGCCGGATACGGGCGGTGGGGCCGCACGAGGAGCTGTGGCGGGCGCCGGAGTACCGGGCGGTGTTCGGGGACGGAGCGGAAGCGGTGCCCGGGGGCCCGTCATGAGCGACGGCTCGGCAGGACGGCGCGTCCGAGGCCGGCGGGCTGAAGCAGGCAGGGCAGTGACCGACGGGATATACGCGCGCGGTCTGCGGTTCCTGCAGGCCCGGTGGCGGGTCCTCGTCCGGCTCGGCGGATGGTCCGTGCTGGAGACCGGGCAGACCTTCCTCACCGGGTACGCGCCCGCCCGGGCCCTGGACGAGGGGTTTCTGGCCGGGCGGCCCGGCGTCGGACTCGGCTGGCTCGGGGTGGCCGCCGTCGGGGTGCTGGTCGGCGCGTACGGGACGGTGCGGGTGTACGCCGCCGTCGCCGCGCTGGTCGAGCCGCTCCGGGACGTCCTGGTCCGGCGGGTGGTGGAACGGGGGGTGCGGGAGGCTGACACGGGGGCGCTGTCCGGGCTGACCCAGCAGGTGGAGATCGCGCGGGACACGTTCGCCGGGCTGGTGATGGTGTCGCGTTCCTTCGTGTTCACGGCGGTCGGCGCGACCGTCGGACTGGCCTCGCTCGACCCGCTGCTCCTGCTCGTCGTGGGGCCACCGCTCGCCGCCGGACTCGGCCTGTTCGCGGCCACGCTGCGGCCGCTGGCCCGCCGCCAGGAGGAGTTCCTGGTCGCCGACGAGGCGCTGGCCGACGGTCTCGGCAGGGTCTGCCCGGGGTTGCGGGACATCACGGCGGCCGGTGCGGAGAACCGGGTCGCCGCCGACACGGGCCGACTTGTCGACACCGAGCAGCGGGCCGCGTACTCCCTCGCCCACTGGTCCGTCCTGCGCGTGGCCTCCCTCGCCCTCGGCGGCCAGCTCCCGATCGTCCTCCTCCTCGCCTGCGCCCCCTGGCTCCTGGCCCGCGGCGTCACCACGGGCGCCCTCGTCGGCGCCCTCGCCTACGTCACCCAGTCCCTGCTCCCCGCCCTGCGCAACCTGGTCCACGGCCTGGGCACGAGCGGCTCCCGGCTGGTGGTGGTCCTGCGCCGACTGCTCCGCGAGCCCGCCGATGAACCGGGCGCCGAGGGGTCGGTCGAGCGGACGGCATCACACGGCGAGCATCCTCTGCCCAGCCGCACCGGCGCCGACGGCCCGGACGGCGGGAGGCACCCCGCCGTGGCCGCGCACGCTCCCGACGGCGAGACGGACGACGGCCTCACCGACGCGAGCCCCGCCGACCGGCACGCCGAGCCGGGCCACCGCCTCGCCCCGCACGCCGGGGCATGGACGGCGGACCGGGATCCCGACAGCAGCATCGCACCGCCGCCGAGAGACACCGCCTCCCCGCACGCCCCCGCCCTCTCCCTCACCGCCGTCTCCTTCGCCTACGGCCCCGCCGCCACCCCCGTCGTCGACCACCTCGACCTCGTCCTCCCACCCGGCGCCCACCTGGCCGTCGTAGGCCCCAGCGGGATCGGGAAGTCCACGCTCACCGCTCTGATCGCCGGTCTCCTCCAGCCCACCGGCGGAAGCATCCGGCTGTGCGGACACCCCGTGCCCTCCCCCGGCGCAGCCGCGCTGCGCGTGCTCATCCCGCAGGAGGCGTACGTCCACACCGGCACCCTCGCCGAGAACCTGGGGCACCTCCGGGCGGACCCGGTGCCCGAGCCGGAGCTGCTCGCGGCGGCCCGGGCGGTCGGGCTCACCCCGCTGCTCGAAGCCCTGGGCGGACCCCGGGCGACCGTCGACCCGGGCACCCTGTCCGCCGGTGAGCGGCAGCTCGTCGCGCTCACCCGGGCCTATCTGTCGTACGCCCCCCTCGTCCTGCTCGACGAGGCCACTTGCCATCTGGACCCCCGGGCCGAGGAGCGCGCCGAGCGGGCCTTCGCGAACCGGCCCGGCACCACGTTGGTGGTCGTCGCCCACCGGATCAGCTCGGCCCGCCGCGCCGGCCACGTGCTGCTGATGGACGGCCCGCGCACGGCGTACGGGACCCACGACGAGCTGGTGCGGGAATCGGCCGCGTACCGCGAACTCGTCGGCGGCTGGACGGCCGTTCCCCCCGAACGGTCAGAGCCAGCCCTGCCCCTGCGAGATCCGGATCGCGTCGATGCGGTTGCGGGCCCCGGTCTTCCGGGTGATCGCGGCCATGTAGTTGCGCACGGTTCCGTGGGACAGGCACAGGTTCCCCGCGATCTCCGCGATCGAGGCCCCCTCGGCCGCGAGGGATAACACGCTCAGCTCCCGTCGGGTCAGCGGCATCTCCGCGGCCTGGAGGAAGCCGAAGCCCAGCGAGTCATCGACGAAACGTTTCCCCTCGGCGACCCGGCGAATCCCGCGCACGAGCCGCTCGGGTGCCGCCCCCTCCTTGTCAACGTAGCCGAGCGCCCCCGCCTCGACGGCCCGCTTCAGCAGTCCCGGCCGGTTGGCGCTGGCCATCACGAGAAGGCGCGGCGGACATCGGTCCGGCTCGCGCACCGACAACTCCCCCAGCGGCGGGATGCCGTACGCGTCCGAGCACTCGAGGTCCGCCGCGCAGACGTCGGGACGTACGGAGCGCAGACGGCCGGGCGCGCTGTGCCACGGAGTGTCGAACACCCCGAGGTCGGGTTCCCGGCGGAGCCACTCCGCCAGGGCCGATCTCACCAGACACGCGTCGTGCACCAGAAGCACCCGGATCACTGCTCGTCCCCCTCGACTCACGCTGCTCGGTTCCGTGGCATGAAACGCGTGCCCCATTGTTCGGGTCCCGGACCGCCCCCGGGCGCGGAGAACCGGCCATCAGGGTGCGCGGGGGCGCACGAGCGGCGCCCGCGTGCCGTGGCGCGCTTCGACTGAGGGGGCATGGTCGCGGGCCGAAGGGGTACGCGGCCGTCCTCGCCGTCGCCCGGGTATCCGTGTGCCCGCACACGGGAACGCTCGCCGTGCGGGACGCGCCGTGAGGGTGGAGATTTGATCCCTGGGGACCCGGCACGCGACAGCGGCCCGCGCTCCTTGTGGGACGCGCCCGCACGAGGAGGTGGTCGGCGTGTCCGACGGGCATACGTCCGCGGCGCCGGCGGGCGCCCGGACCCGGGTCGGACGGCCGCTGCTCTCGCTCGCGCTGGCGTCGATGATGGACGAGGTGCACGCCCACTCCGGCGCGGTGTATCTCCTGGCCGCCGAGGAACCGGTGCTGGAGATGGCGGTGATGGCGGGCCTGCCGCGGGCGTTCGCCGCGCCCTGGGAGCGGGTGGGCCTGAGCGCGCCCATCCCGGTGGCGGAGGCCGTGCGGGAGCGGCGGCTGGTATGGGTGGGCGGAGAGCACGAGATGGCGCGCCACTATCCGCGGATCGCCGTGGTGCTGCCGTATCCCTTCGCCCTGGCCGCGGTGCCGGTGGCGACCTCGGCCAAGGTGTACGGAGCGGTCTTCGTGACCTGGCCCGGTTCGCACCCGCCGGAGCTGTCGGACCGGGAACGGGACCATCTGACCGCGGCCTGCGGGCGGCTCGCGATGCGGCTGGAGCGGGCGCTGGAGGACAGCGTGGCGCCGCACGCCGAACCCGATCTGCTGGCCGCGGCCCACGTCGGAAGCGCCGCCGGGACGCTGGGCACGGTGGAGGCGGCGCGGATGGTGGCGAGGCTGCCGTACGGACTGTGCTCGCTCGATCTGCACGGGCGCATCTCCTTCGCCAACGCCGCGGCGGCCGAGCTGATCGGCGTCCCGGTCTCCCGGTTGCTGGGCTCACAGCTGTGGGCGGCGGTGCCCTGGCTCAACGACCCGGTCTACGAGGACCGTTACCGGGCCGCGCTGCTCAGCCAGCACAGCACGTCGTTCGTGGCGCTGCGGCCGCCCGGGGACTGGCTGTCCTTCCGGCTGTATCCGAGCACGACCGGGCTGAGCGTCCGGGTCAGCCGGGCCCGGGCGGTGGCGGAGATGAACCGGGCCGGTCCGCAGCCCGGGGACACGCCGCCCCGACTGGTCACCATCTCCCAGGTGCTGAGTCTGGCCGGGGCCCTGACCGAGGCGGTGGGCGTGCAGGACGTGGTCCAGCTCGTGGCGGACGAGATCGCCCCGGCGGTGGGGAGCCAGGCCCTGGTCGTGCTCGGTTCACGGGCGGGACGCCTGCACGTGCTCGGGCATCGCGGTTACCCCGACGCACGGATCGTGGAGCGGTTCGACGGGCTGCCGCTGACCGAACCGACGCCGGGCACCCACGCCCTGAACACCGGGGTGCCCGCGTTCTTCGAGTCCCGCGAGCAGTTGGAGCGCCTGTATCCGGGGCGCCACGCCACCCCCGACGGGTTCGCGGCCTGGGCGTATCTGCCGCTGATCGCCTCCGGGCGCCCGGTGGGCAGCTGTGTGCTGGCCTACGCCGAGCGGCATCCGTTCCCCGCGGACGAGCGGGCGGTGCTGACGAGTCTGGGCGGGCTGATCGCGCAGGCCCTGGAGCGGGCCGTCCTCTACGACGCCAAGCACCAGTTGGCGCACGGTCTGCAGGCGGCCCTGCTGCCGCACACCCTGCCGTCGCTGCCCGGCATCGACGCGGCGGCCCGCTATCTGCCGGCCACTCAGGGCATGGACATCGGCGGCGACTTCTACGACCTGGTACCGGTGGACGGACTGGCGGCCGCCGTGATCGGGGACGTGCAGGGCCACAACGTGACGGCGGCCGGGCTGATGGGGCAGATCCGGACCGCGGTACGGGCGTACACGACCGTCGGCCAGACACCGGCGGAGGTCATGCGCTCGACCAACCGGCTGCTGATCGACCTCGGCGCCGAACTGTTCGCCAGCTGCCTGTATCTGCGGCTCGATCCGCAGCGGGGGCGGGCGGTCATGGCCCGGGCGGGGCATCCGCCGCCGCTGCTGCGCAGGCCGGACGGCCGGGTGCGGGTGCTGGATCTGGCCGGGGGCCCGCTGCTGGGGATCGACGGCTCGGCCGTCTACCCGACCACGGAGGTGGACCTGGCGCCCGGTTGCGTCCTCGCCCTCTACACGGACGGCCTGATCGAGTCCCCCGGCGTCGACATCGAGGACGCGCTCGCCGAGCTGGGGCGCCAACTCGCCGCGGCCGGTGACCGTCCGCTCGACGAGCTGGCCGACGACCTCGTCCGCCGCGGCGCGGGCGCGCGGGAGCGGAGCGACGACGTGGCGCTGCTTCTGCTGCGGGCGGACGGCTGATCCGCCGGGGTCCGACCCACTGGAGAACGCGCCGGTCCGGCCCTCCCGCCGGAGGGCCGGACCGTTGCACCTGCCCGGGCCGGAACCGCGGTGTGGCCGGGAGGTGGTCATAAGGCCTGCGTCGGCAGCGGCGGGTGTGGGGGGACCGCTGCCGACGCGGCCGGTTCAGGGTGTGGTGCCGGACCTACGGGGTCAGTTCTGCGACTGGCCCACGACGTCACCCGTGGCATCGCCGGTGGCGTTGCCGGTCTCCTGGCCGGTGCCGGCACCGGTGTCGTTGCCGGCGCCGGTCTCCTGGCCGTTGCCGGTCTCCTGGCCGCCGATCACGTCACCGCCGGCCTCCTGACCTGCGCCGGCCTGGTCACTGGGGCTCGCACTGGCGTCGCCGCCCACACCGGCCCCGGTGTCGCCACCGGCACCCGCCTGGTCACCGGCACCGGCCTGGTCGCCCGCGCCACCGGCCGCGTCACCCGCGCCGAGCGTGGCGCCGACCGCCTGGAGGGCGGTGGTGACCGGCTGGAAGAAGGTCTCGCCGCCGACCGTGCAGTCGCCGCTGCCGCCGGAGGTCAGACCGATGGCCGAGCCGTCCTGGGTGAACAGCGAGCCGCCGCTGTCGCCGGGCTCGGCGCAGACGTTGGTCTGGATGAGCCCGGTGACGGTGCCCTCGGGGTAGTTCACGGTGGCGTCGAGTCCGAGGACCTGGCCGTCGGCGAGGCCCGTGGTGCTGCCCATCCGGAAGACCTGGAGGCCGACCTCGGCGTCCGCGGCCTGGCTGATCGCGACGGTCTGGCCGCCGCCGACGTTGACCTCGCTGGGTGCCTGGGTCGCCGGGTCGTCGTACTTGACCAGGGCGAAGTCGCCGTTGCCGGGGAAGGTGGCCTGGTCGACGGTGGCGATCGGCTGGCCGTCCTGGGTGTCCGACCACTGCTCGGCCGCGACCCCGCAGTGACCGGCGGTCAGGAAGGCGGGGCTGCCGTCGCCCGCGGTGACGTTGAAGCCGAGCGAGCAGCGGGCGCCGCCGCCGAAGATGGCGTCACCGCCGGACACGAAGGTCTTGAAGGTGCCGGCCGACTTCTTGATGGTCGCCATGTCGGAGCCGAGGCTCTTCACGGTCGACTCGATGGTGTTCCACTTGGCGCCGGTGACGGTGCTGTCGGCGGTCACGAGGATCTTGTTGGTGCGCGGGTCGACAGCCCAGGCGGTGCCCGGGATGGTCGCCTGCTGCTTCAGCGTCTTGGCGCCGGCCGCCAGTTCGGGGAGGCTGTTCTCCACCTCGCGGACCTTCGCGCCGGCCTTCTTCGCCTGCACGACGACATTGCTGTCGCCGGATATGACGTTCACGACGAGCTGCTTGCTGTCGGCGTCGTAGTAGGACCCGGCGAAGGCATCGCCCAGCGACTGCTGGAGCTGCGAGGCGAGGTCCGAGGCGTCCGTCGCCTTCAGAGTCTTCGGCGCGATGGCCGCCGCGTCGTTCGACGAGCCGTCCTGGGACGCATTGGCGTTGGGCAGCAGGATCGCGGCGGCTCCGAGCGCCACCACGGTGCCTGCCGCGAATGCGGCCTTGCGCTTCGGAATTCGCTTGTGACTCAAACTTCTCGACCTCCTGGGGGACCGGAGTCTGTAACCGCCGTACGGCAGTCGGTTGTTCGGGGCGCCTGGATGGCCATGGGTACGCACGGTGTGCGCGGGGCGTTCAATGCCGTTTCTTTACGCCCCGATTGCCACACCGATTCGGCCACGGGCCGCGGCGGGCGGGCGGCGGGCGTGAACACTGGTCACAGCGGTTGGCGCGGGCGGGCGGGGCGGTGTCGAGCCGGGCTCGGACGACCGCCGCAGACGCCGCCTTCGGATGTCCTGATCAAGTCGGTCGTCACCTGGCCGGGCCGACACCCGGTCCGACACGCTCAGCAAGCAGTCGGCAACGGTCCGTTGTGGATGCCGCCCCGAATCCCCTCTTCAGCGAATCTGCACATCGAATGCGCAACCAGGTCACCGGGACCGGGAGTTCTGCACAAGTACGGACCGCCGTCCATGCCATTGGCGAGGTGTGTCGCATTCGCCATGACGACGACAAGGGCCTCTTCGTGTCTCCTCGACATCACATGTGAAGAAGTCGCCACCAAGGCGTGCGCGAGCCTGCACGGATGGAGGCTTCTGTGACTCAAGTTCCCTGGTGAGACGGGGGGTTAATTGGAAGGGCAGAGCCGCAGCGTGCTTTGATCCATCGCACCGCAGGGCCGTCGGGTTTTCCGGAAACGGGATCCGGCGTCATGCGATTGCGGCCGTCATCTGTCCCCAGAGGGGGCCGCTCCCCCCTTGTGAAATACCCATACGAAGGGAAGTTCCATCATGAACTCCACCCCCCAGGTTGAGACCGCCGAGATCTCGGACGCCGACCTCGACAACGTCTCCGGCGGCCTGCAGCTGAACGCCCTCGGCACCGTCACCGGCCTGGTGGACGGCGTTGCCCCGGTTTCCGGCCTGGTCAACACGGTCGTCGGCACGGTCGAGGGTGTGACCGGCCTGAACACCGCCCCGGTCACCGGCCTGGTCGCCGGTCTCTGATCACCTCTCCGTGATCTGATCACTGACATGTGGTCGACCCGTCCCGGAGCCGCACACCGGCGGTTCCGGGACTCTTGGGTGCCGTAATGCGGCCGGCTCGCACGAGTCGGTCCTTTGTCGTGGGCAGAATTCGCGGCACACGCAGAATTCACAGCATTCACAGAATTTGCAGCATTCACAGCTTTCGCAGGTGAGGGAAGACGCGTGCAGTTCCGCCAACAGGCCCTCGCCAAGCTCCAGTCACCGGAGGAGCTCGACCTTCCGGTGCGTTTCGCCCGCCCCCAGGGCTGGCTCGTGATGTCCGTGACGGTGGTCGTGATGGCCGCCGCCTCCGTGTGGGCGGTGACCGGCTCGGTGGCCTCCACGGTGAGCGCGCCCGCCATCCTCACGCACGGACAGGGCAGTTACATCCTGCAGAGCCCGGTCGCGGGCCAGGTCACGCAGGTGATCGCCAAGGAGGGCACGCGGCTGCCCGCCAACTCCCCGGTACTGAAGGTCCGTACGTCCGAGGGCGCCACCGTCGTCCGCACGGTCGCCGCGGGCCGGCTCACCGCGCTGGCGGCCACCATCGGGCAGATCATCTCGACCGGCGCGAACGTCGCCGCCGTGGAGAAGGTCGCCCACGCCTCCGACCCGATGTACGCCACGGTGTACGTGCCCGCCGGGAACGCGGCCTCCATTCCCGCGAACGCCGCCGTGGACCTGACCGTCTCCTCGGTGCCCACCCAGGAGTACGGCGTGCTGCGCGGCCATGTGAAGTCGGTGGACCGCTCGACGCAGTCGGCGCAGCAGATCGCCGCGTTCCTCGGGGACAGCCAGCTCGGCGAGCAGTTCACCAAGGACGGTCGGCCGGTCGCCGTACTGGTGAAGCTGGACAAGTCCGGGAAGACCAGGAGCGGTTACCAGTGGTCGTCCGCGGACGGACCGCCGTTCGCCCTCACCTCCATGACCGTGGCCTCGGGTTCGATCCGGCTGGCCGATCAGCGTCCCGTCGATTGGCTGCTGCCGTGAGCACCGCACAGGACACCCGGAGCAGGCGCCGCTCCGCCCCGCCCAAGCGCCCGGTCCCCACGGGGAAGTCGAAGACGGTCCGTACGCCCACCGTCCTGCAGATGGAGGCCGTGGAGTGCGGCGCCGCCTCCCTCGCCATGGTCCTCGGTCACTACGGCAGGCACGTCCCGCTGGAGGAGCTGCGGATCGCCTGCGGTGTCTCCCGGGACGGCTCACGCGCCAGCAACCTGCTGAAGGCGGCCCGCAGTTACGGTCTGACGGCCAAGGGCATGCAGATGGACACGGCCGCGCTCGCCGAGGTGAAGAGCCCGGCGGTGCTGTTCTGGGAGTTCAACCACTACGTCGTCTACGACGGCATGGGCCGCCGCTTCGGCCGCCGCGGTGTCTACATCAACGACCCCGGCAAGGGCCGCCGTTTCGTCCCGATGGAGGACTTCGACGGCAGCTTCACCGGTGTCGTGCTGGTGATGGAGCCCGGCGAGGGCTTCACCCGGGGCGGCCGCAAGCCGGGGGTCCTCGGCGCGATGCCGGCCCGGCTGCGCGGCACCGCGGGCACCATGCCGACGGCGGTCCTTGCGAGCCTGCTGCTGGTGCTGGTCGGCGCGGCCACCCCCGCGCTGAGCCGCACGTACATCGACATGTTCCTGATCGGGGGGCAGACCTCGCTGCTCGGCGTGCTGTTCACGTCGATGGGGGCCTGTGTGGCTCTCACCCTCGCCCTGACCTGGCTCCAGCAGGCGAACCTGCTGCACGGCCGCATCATCTCCTCGACTCTGTCCAGCGCCCGCTTCCTGCGCCATCTGCTGCGCCTTCCGGTGACGTTCTTCTCCCAGCGCAGCCCGGCCGACCTGGTGCAGCGCCTGCAGTCCAACGACCAGGTGGCCGAGACCCTGGCCCGTGACCTCGCGGCGGCGGGCGTCGACGCGGTGGTCGTCGTCCTCTACGCGATCCTGCTCTACACCTACGACCCGCAGCTGACCTACGTCGGCATCGGGGTGGCCCTGCTGAACGTGGTGGCCATGCGGGTCGTCATCCGGCTGCGGGCCACCCGTACGGCGAAGCTGCGCGCCGACAGCGCACGGCTCACCAACACCGCTTACAGCGGCCTGCAGTTGATCGAGACGATGAAGGCGACCGGCGGCGAGGACGGCTACTTCCGCAAGTGGGCCGGGCAGCACGCCACCACCCTCGAGGAGCAGCAGCGGCTCGGGGTGCCGAGCGCCTGGCTGGGCGTGGTCGCGCCGATGCTGGCCACCTTCAACAGCGCGCTCATCCTGTGGATCGGCGGTATGCGGGCCGTCGAGGGCGGCATCTCCGTCGGTCTGCTGGTCGCCTTCCAGGCTCTGGTGACCCGCTTCACCGCGCCGATCACCCGTCTCAACGGCGTGGCCGGACGCATCCAGGACTTCGCGGCCGACGTGGCCCGCCTCAAGGACGTCGAGAACTTCAAGGCCGACCCGCTCTACGGCCGTCCCGGCGCCGGTGACTCGACGCGCCGGCTGCACGGGCATGTCGAGCTGCAGAACATCACCTTCGGCTACAACCCGCTCGACAAGCCGCTGCTGACCGGCTTCGACCTGACCGTCGGTCCCGGGCAGCAGGTGGCGCTGGTCGGCGGTTCCGGCAGTGGCAAGTCGACCGTGTCCCGGCTGATCTCTGGCCTGTACGCGCCCTGGGAGGGCGTGATCCGCATCGACGGGCAGCGCCTGGACGACATCCCTCGCGGCGCGCTCGCGTCCTCGGTGTCCTTCGTCGACCAGGACGTCTTCCTCTTCGAGGGCTCGGTCCGCGACAACGTGGCGCTGTGGGACCCGTCGATCCCGGACGAGGCCGTGGTGGAGGCGCTGCGCGACGCGGCCCTGTACGACGTGGTCGTGCGCCGACCCGGCGGCATCCACAGCAGGGTCGAGCAGGACGGCCGCAACTTCTCCGGGGGCCAGCGTCAACGTCTGGAGATCGCGCGGGCGTTGGTGCGCAGGCCCAGCATCCTGGTCCTCGACGAGGTGACCAGCGCGCTGGACGCGGAGACCGAGCAGGTCGTCATGGACAACCTGCGCAAGCGCGGCTGCGCCTGTGTGGTGATCGCGCACCGGCTCAGCACCGTGCGCGACAGCGACGAGATCGTCGTACTGGAGCACGGCACGATCGTGGAACGCGGGCGGCACGAGGAACTGGTGGCGCGCGGCGGCGCGTACGCGGCGCTGGTCAAGGAACGGTGAGATGACGACCGCACACGAAGGGGACGTGGTCCTCGGCGCCCTCGGGCAGATGGGCACGCGGGTCGACTGCGCCGGCTTCAGCCGCATCGACCTCGAAGGGCCGCAGGTGCTGTGGCTGGTCGTGTCGGGCGCGGTGGACCTGTTCGCGGTGGACGCCGGACAGCAGGGCCACTGGCACCACCTGGGCCGTCTGGAGCCGGGCGCGCTGCTGCTCGGGCCGGTCGCGGGGCCCGAGCACACCCTGGTGGCGAGGCCGCTCCGGGACTGCGTGGTGCACCGCATCGGCCTGCGCGAGCTGTACGAGCCGGCGCCCACCCAGACGTGGTCGTACGACGCGTACGGCAACCCGCAGTACGTGCCGCCGACGACGAGCCCGCTGGAGTACGCCCTCGCGCTCGGGGTGGGCCGGAGCCTGTCCATCCTCTTCCAGGCGCCGATGGCCGACGAGCGGGCCGCTGCCCCGACCGACGACGACGTCTTCTGGATGCAGGTGCCGCCGGGCAGCGTGCAGTACGGCTCGCTCTACGGCGCCGAGGCCGCCGCCGACCTGCTGATGGACCCGGCGGTCTGGCAGTCCATGGTCGACCAGCAGTACCGGCTGCTCACCACGCTGGACCGCTGGATCGAGCAGCTCGAGCGCACCCACGAGACCCGGACTGCGGCCGGTATCAAGGCCGGTGAGGCCGTGCGCGCCCAGGCCGACCGGACCTTGCTGGCGTCCATCGGCAGGTCGAAGCAGCGCGCGACGGCCGCCGATGCCGACGCCAGCTATGCGGCGTGCAAGCTGGTCGCCGACGCGGCCGGGATCCCGCTCGCCGAGAACGCGCACAGCGGGACCGAAAGCGACCGTCTCGACCCGGTGGAGCGGATCGCCCTCGCCTCCCGCGTCCGGATCAGGTCGGTGCGCCTGGACGGTCGCTGGTGGCGGGACAACGTCGGCCCGCTGGTGGGCCACCGGGTGCTGTCGGGCACGCCGGTCGCGCTGCTGTGGCGGCGCGGCGGCTATGTGGCCGTGCATCCGGCGACGGGCCGTGAGACGCCGATCGAGAAGGACAACGCGGAGGAGTTCGAGCCGCGCGCGGTGATGTTCTACCGCCCGCTGCCCGACCGGGGGCTCAGCCCGCTGGGCCTGCTGCGGTTCAGCATGCGCGGCACGGGCGGCGATGTGACGAACCTGCTGCTCAGCGGTCTGGTGACGGTGGCGATCGGCGCGCTGGTCCCGATCGCGACCGGCAAGGTGCTCGGCGAGTTCGTGCCGAAGGCGCAGACCGCGCTGATCGTGCAGGTGTGTCTGGCCGTGATGGTCAGCGGGGTGGTGACGGCGGCCTTCATGCTGCTGCAGAACCTCACCATGCTCCGGCTGGAGGGCCGTATCGAGGCGACCCTCCAACCGGCCGTCTGGGACCGGCTCCTGAGGCTGCCGACGAAGTTCTTCACCGAGCGCTCGACCGGTGAACTGGCCAGTCAGGCCATGGGCATCAGCTCGATCCGCCGGATGATGGCGGGCCTCGGCCCCACCGTCGCCCAGTCGGTGACCGTCGGTGCGATGAACCTGGGCCTGCTGTTCTGGTACAGCGTCCCGATGGCGATGGCGGCCATCGGCATGCTCGTCGTCATCGCCGCCGGCTTCCTCGGCCTCGGGCTGTGGCAGGTGCGCTGGCAGCGGCGGCTGGTCGTGCTCGGCAACAAGCTGAACAACCAGGCCTTCCAGACCCTGCGCGGTCTGCCCAAGCTGAGGGTGGCGGCGGCGGAGAACTACGCCTACGCGGCCTGGGCCTCGGAGTTCGCCCGCAGCCGCGAGCTCCAGCAGAAGGTCGGCCGGATCAGGAACCTCACCGCGGTGATGGGCTCGGTCTACCTCCCGCTGTGCACCCTGCTGATGTTCATGCTGCTGGCGGGCCCGGCCCGCGGGTCGATGTCGGCGGCGGAGTTCCTCACCTTCAACACCTCGGTGACGATGCTGCTGACCGCGGTCACCCAGCTCACCGGCGCCTTCGTCTCGGCGGTGTCCGCGCTGCCCTTGTTCGAGGAGATCAAGCCGGTCCTTCAGGCGCAGCCGGAGGTGCGCACGGCGAGCACCAGGCCGGGCCCGCTGACCGGGGCGATGGAGGCCCGCAAGCTCTCCTTCCGGTACTCCGACGACGGTCCTCTGATCCTCGACGACGTGTCCTTCGAGATCCGGCCGGGCGAGTTCGTGGCGATCGTCGGCCCGAGCGGCTGCGGCAAGTCGACCCTGCTCAGGCTGCTGATCGGCTTCGACCGTCCGGTCTCCGGGAGTGTCCTGTACGACGGCCAGGACCTGGCCGCCCTCGACCAGTCCGCGGTGCGCCGGCAGTGCGGTGTCGTGCTCCAGCACGCCCAGCCCTTCACCGGCTCCATCATGGACGTCATCTGCGGCACCGAGCCCTACACGCCCGAGGAGGCGATGGCGGCGGCCGCGATGGCGGGGCTCGCGGAGGACATCCAGCGGATGCCGATGGGCCTGCACACCATCGTCTCCGGCAGTGGGGCGATCTCCGGCGGCCAGCGTCAACGACTCATGATCGCCCAGGCGTTGATCCGGCGGCCGCGGATCCTCTTCTTCGACGAGGCGACCAGCGCCCTGGACAACGACACCCAGCGCACGGTCATCGAGTCCACCAAGGCCCTCCACGCCACCCGGATCGTCATCGCCCACCGCCTGTCGACGGTGCTGGACGCCGACCGCGTGATCGTCATGGAGAACGGCAAGGTCGCCCAGCAGGGCCCGCCCGCACAGCTCCTCGCGGACACCGGCGGGCGGCTGCACGAGCTGGTGCGACGGCAGATGGCGTAGGGGCGCCCGGGGCACCGCCACCCCCTCAGCGAAACGTTGCCGTTTCGCTCGGCATGGTCTAGCCTCGACGTGTACGAAACCGTTTCGTTTATGAATCGCAGTACGCAGCTGACTTTCCCTGGAGTTATCGTCATGTCCCAGAAGACTCTGACCGACAGCGGGCGGGAGGGTGCCGTCGAGGCATCCGCCGACGCTTCGGCCAAGCGGTGGTGGATCCTCGCCGTCGTCGCGCTCGCCCAGCTGATGGTGGTCCTCGACGCCACCATCGTGAACATCGCCCTCCCCTCGGCCCAGGCCGACCTCGGCTTCTCCGACGGCAACCGGCAGTGGATCGTCACGGCCTACGCGCTGGCCTTCGCCTCCCTGCTGCTGCTCGGCGGACGGATAGCCGACCTCTTCGGCCGCAAGACGGCCTTCCTCATCGGTGTCGTCGGCTTCGCGGCCGTCTCCGCGCTCGGCGGTGCCGCCACCAACTTCGAGATGCTGGTCACCGCCCGTGCCCTGCAGGGCGCCTTCGGCGCGCTCCTCGCACCGGCCGCGCTCTCCCTGCTCAACACGACGTTCACCGACGCCCGCGAGCGGGCCAGGGCGTTCAGCGTGTTCGGCGCCATCGCCGGCGCCGGTGGCGCGGTGGGCCTGCTGCTCGGCGGCGTCCTGACCGACGGGCTCGACTGGCGCTGGACGCTGTACGTCAACGTCGTCATCGCCGTCGTCGCCTTCGCGGGCGGCTGGCTGCTGCTGCACAACCACCGTGACGCCGCGAACTCCAAGCTGGACGTGCCCGGCACGCTGCTGGTCGCCGCCGGCCTCTTCTCCCTGGTCTACGGCTTCTCCAACGCCGAGACGCACGACTGGGGCTCTCCCGAGACCTGGGGCTTCCTGGTCGCGGGCGGTCTGCTGCTGACCGCCTTCGCCTGGTGGCAGACGCGCGCCGCGCACCCGCTGCTGCCGCTGCGCATCCTGCTGGACCGCAACCGCGCCGCTTCCTTCCTGGCCGTGCTGATCTCCGGCGGCGGCATGTTCGGCGTCTTCCTCTTCCTCACCTACTACCTCCAGCTGAACCTGGGCTTCAGCCCGACCAAGACCGGTGCGGCGTTCCTGCCGATGGTCGCCGCACTGATGGTCGCGGCCCAGGTCAGCACCACGATGCTGGTCCCCAGGATCGGGCCGAAGGTGGTCATCCCGCTGGGCTTCGCCGTCGCCGCGGTCGGCATGGCCTGGCTGACCGGGATCGGCGTCGGCTCCAGCTACCTGTCCGCCGTACTGCCGCAGCTGATCGTGACCGGCTTCGGCCTCGGCCTGGTCATGCCGCCGGCCATGCAGCTGGCCACCGGCGGGGTCGCAGCCGAGGACGCGGGAGTCGCCTCCGCCACCGTCAACGCCATGCAGCAGGTGGGCGGTTCGATCGGCACCGCGCTGCTGAACACGCTGGCCGCGAGCGCCGCCACCGACTACCTGGTCGGCAAGGACCCGACGAACAAGCTGACCCAGGCCCGGGCGACGATCGAGAGCTACACCACCGCCTTCTGGTGGTCGGCTGGCCTCTTCGCCGTCGGCGCGCTGATCACCTTCCTTGTCTTCCGGCGCGGGGTGCCGGAGCAGGACGCGAACGCCGCACCCGTCGTACACATGTAGCCGCAGCGGGAGCCGCACGTGCCGGAGGGCCGCCGTCAGCAGGGAGACGGCGGCCCTTCCCGCTGCCGACTGCCGACGGTTGGTGCCCGGCCGGTGGCCGAGAGCGACGACCGGTCGGGGCGGCAGGCGTTGGAAGGGGCGCTCGGTGGGTACCCACAGGGCCATGCGGATAAGCGTGGTGGATGTGGGTTCGAACACGGTCCGGCTGGTGGTGGCGGACGCCGAGGACGGGGTGCCGTTGCCCGTCCACACGGCGAAGTGGCGGCTGAGACTGGCCGATCATGTGCGGCCGGGCGGCCCGGTCCCCGAGGAGGCCGTGGAACGGCTGGTGGAGGCGGTGGAAGAGGCGAGCCGGACCGCCGCCAAGTGGGGCGCGGCCGGACCGCTGGCCTTCGCGACCGCGGTCGTGCGCTCCGCTCCCAACCGCCAGGAGGTGCTGCGCACCGTCCGCACCCGGACCGGCATCGGGCTGTACACCCTGCCGGGCGAGGTGGAGGCGGAGCTCACGTTTCTCGGGGCGCGGCGCTGGATGGGGTGGCGCGCGGGACCGCTCGCGCTGTTCGACATCGGTGGCGGGTCGCTCGAGGTCGCCTTCGGACGCGGCCGGCTGCCGGACTACGTGGCCTCGCTGCCGCTGGGCGCGGGCCGGCTGACGCACGAGTTCTTCGAGGGGCAGGACCCGCCGCCCCCGGAGGCGGTGCGGGCACTGCGCCGCAAGGTACGCCACCAGTTGCGGGACGTGGCGTCACGGATCCGCTGGGAGGGACCGCGCACCGCCGTGGCCACCTCACGCACCTTCGAGCAGCTGGGACGGCTGTGCGGAACACCGCCCGGGCGGCGCGGCCCCTTCGTGGAACGCCGGATGCACCGCGCCGACCTGGGGGAGGCCGTCGAGCGCCTGGCCGCCCTCCCGGCCGCCCGGCGGGCCGAACTGCCCGGCATCTCCGCTCCGCGCGCCGCGCAGAGCCTGGCCGGTGCGGTGGTGGGGCACACGGCGATGAAACTCACCGGGATCAGGACCGTCACCATCTGCCCCTGGGCGATCCGCGAGGGGGTCCTGCTGCGGCACATCGAGGACGGCGCCTCCTGGTGGGCCGAGATCGCCCGCCGCAACGAGGAGAACACCGTTCCCGCCGAGCCGGTGCCCCTGCGGATCGCGACCACCGGCAACTGAACGAGGAAAGAGAGCGAGGAGACAGCCGTGCCGGAGAAGAAGCAGAAGCCCGACACCGCCCTGGACGAGGTCCTGCACGAGTTCGAGGACACCGAGAAGCGCGTCCGGGACTCCGACGAGCAGCGGGCGCACCGGGGCGAGGCCGGAGAAGCGATCACCCCCAACGAGCGTGCCGAGGAGGAATCCGCAGGGGAGTGACCCTGGACCGCCCGGGCGGGGTGGGTGATCCTCCGCCGCCCGGGTACCCGGGCGGCATGCCTCAGGACCCTCGAGAACCACAGCTGCCGCCGGCCCGGGGCCCGGTCTCCGCCGCAGTCCAGGAGTATCTGCTCGGCGCCGGCCCGCTGCCGCCTGACGAGGCCGTCGCGACGGCGGACGTGTACGGCGACGACTTCCAGCTGGCCCTCTACATCTGTTACGAACTGCACTACCGCGGCTTCGCGGGCGTCTCCGGTGACCACGAGTGGGACGCGGATCTGCTGCGCACCAGGGCGGCCCTGGAGCACCGCTTCCTGTCCGCCCTGCGCGCGGACACCCCGGTCCACGACAGCGTCGAGGACGCGCTGGCCGGGATTCTCGTGGAGCCCATCGACGGCACGGGAGTCAGTCACTTCCTGAGCAAGGAGGGCGAACTGTGGCAGGTGCGTGAGTACGCCGCCCAGCGCTCGCTCTACCACCTCAAGGAGGCCGACCCGCACGCGTGGGTGCTGCCGCGGCTGTGGGGCCGGGCCAAGGCGGGCATGGCGGCGATCGAGTTCGACGAGTTCGGCGGCGGCCGCCCCGACCGCGTCCACGCCCTCCTCTTCGCGAACCTGATGACGGACCTGCGCCTGGACACGACGTACGGGCACTACCTGGACGCGGCCTGCGCGGAGATGCTCGCGACGGTGAACCTCATGTCCCTGCTGGGCCTGCACCGCAGCCTGCGCGGAGCTCTCGTGGGCCACTTCGCGGCGGTCGAGATCACCTCCTCCCCCGGTTCCCGGCGACTCGCCGAGGCGATGCGCCGCACCGGCGCGGGACCGGCCGCCGAGCACTTCTACGACGAGCACGTCGAGGCCGACGCCGTCCACGAACAGGTCGTACGCCACGAGGTGATCGGCGGTCTGCTGGCCGAGGAGCCGCACCTGGCCGCCGACGTGGCCTTCGGTATCGATGTCACCGGACATGTCGAGGACCGGCTCGCCGACCGCCTGCTGCGCGACTGGGCGGAGGGACGCTCGTCCCTGCTCAGGCCGCTGGCTTCCGAAATCCACCATATTTCCTGAATGTCGGGGTACTTGGGCGACGTGAGATCACTGATTCCCCCTCTGGTCCTCCCCGGTGTCTACAGCCCGCAGGAGGACACCGAGCTGCTGGCCGGAGCCCTGTCCGAGGAACCGCTGCCGCCCGGCGCGGACGTCCTGGACGTGGGCACCGGGACCGGCGCCCTCGCTCTGCAGGCGGCGCGCCGGGGCAGCCGGGTGACCGCGGTCGACGTGTCGTGGCGTGCGGTGTGCACGGTCCGCGCGAACGCCTGGCTGACCGGTCTGCCGGTCCGGGTCCGGCGCGGAAACCTCTTCACCCCCGTGCAGGACCAGTCGTTCGACCTCATCCTGACCAATCCGCCGTACGTGCCGGCGCCGACGGGCATCCGTCCGCCGCGCGGCGCCCGGGCCTGGGACGCGGGCCACGACGGGCGGTTGGTGCTGGACCGCGTCTGCCGGGAGGCACCTGCTCTGCTGCGCCCGGGAGGGGTGCTGCTGATCGTGCACTCCGAACTGAGCGACTCGGGGCGGACGGTGGGGCATCTGCGCGAGGCCGGCCTCAAGGCCGCCGTGACCCGCCGTCACCGCATCGATTTCGGACCGGTGCTGCGTACGCGGAAGGAGTGGCTGCGTCAGCGCGGTCTGCTGTCCGCCGCCGACGAGAAGGAAGAGCTGGTGGTCGTCCGTGCCGAACTCCCCCTCTGACTCCGAGCGGCCGTGCCGCATCCGGGTCCAGCAACGCGGCCCACTGCTCGTCGAGGGCCCCGTCGAAGTGGAGCTGGAGGACGGCACCACGGTCGCCTCCGACCGCTTCCGGGTGGCCTTGTGCACCTGCCGGCGCAGTCGCCGCTATCCGTGGTGCGACACCAGCCACCGGGAGCGGACGCGCTGACGGGCAGTGACCAGAGGAGTGACCCGAGGGGCCGGCGGACGGCCCCACTCCGTCCGCCGGCCCTCGGTGCGGGATCACGCGGGTTCCGTAAGAGGGGCTGCACTCCCCAGCCACTAACCCCTCGGGCCACGAGCACCACGCGATCCCGGTCTCTCAGAACGCGAAGACGCTCGTCCCGTAGGAGCTCTTCACGCACTCGTTGGCGAAGGTGCGTTCGTAGGAGACGCGCTTGCCGCGCCAGACACCGTCGACCGTGACCACCACGGGGTTGTACTCCCTGGTGCACAGGGCGTCCGGTCCGGCCCCAAGGGCGTCGAAGTCCCCGTGTACGGCGCGCAGTTCGGCGCAGGCCTGAGCCGCGGCCGGATGGGTGCCCGAGGAGGTCGGGGCGCAGGTCAGGGTCACGGCGCGTTCCGGGGTGACGGTGGTGGCGTTCTCGCCGTGCCCGAGGGTGAGCACGAGCGCCGACGGGGCGTAGAGGCTTGAGGCGGCGGCGGCCGGTTCGGCGAGGGCGGCCCCGGTCAGGGGTCCGCAGAGGGCGGTGGCCGTGAGGCCGAGGGTCGCTGCCCAGCGCGCGGTGTTCCGCATTGTGTGCATCCTTCCGCTGGATTCGAGGGTGTGCCCTCCGACTCGGTCGGTGCCGGAGCGGCGAGCGCGAGTCTGCCGAGTCCTGGCTCCGACTTCACATCGACCCCACGGCTTTCAGTAACCTTGCGTGTTGAATCAGTGGCGCGAAGTCACATCATCCGAACAACTGAACCCTTTAACCGCGCGGTTCTTGATCGCCCGATCCGGCCGGATGGCCTGATTACCCCACCTTCGCAATAGGCCTGAAACATTCCGCTTCAGCTGTCGGCGCACCGCGTCCCGACCCCTTGCGTTCATGACGTGGTGGAGTAATCGTCATTACATGATTACCGACGAACAGCAAGAGAAGCTGCGCGGCTGGTTCACCGGCCGACTGCCCGACGACCTCTTCGAGGCCCTGGTCGAGGTGGTGGTCGACCGCGAGGAGATCACCGTGATCGGCCGCATCCCCGGCCCCCGGCTCACCGGGGACGTCTCTGCCGCCGAGCGCGAGGCGGCCCTGCAGGGCCGGATCCAGGAGTTCCGGGAGCGCACCCGGGAGGACCGCGTCGAGGTCGCCCGCGAGGCCGAGCACAAGTTCCGCCGCAAGGTCTCCTGGGGCGTGGAGTGCGACGGTGAGCGTGCCCTGTTCACGCACGTGGCCGCGCCCGTGATGACCCGGCTGCGCCAGCCCGAGCGCCAGGTCCTGGACACCCTCATCGCCGGCGGGGTCGCCCGCAGCCGCAGTGACGCGCTCGCCTGGTGCGTCCGGCTGGTCCAGCGGCACACCGACGACTGGCTCGCGGAGCTGCGGGAGTCCCTGGAGCACGTGCAGCGGGTCCGGGAGCGGGGGCCGGACACCGAGGGAGTGGCCGACTCCGCCACCGGGGACCCGGAAGACGGATAGGACGGACGCGCTCCCTGTCGTCAACCGCGGTCGGCGAGGCGGGCGTTACCGGCTCGCGTTACCGCGAAAGGGCGTTGTCAGTGCCGTCGGCTACGTTGCGGGCATGACTGACTTCGTACTGGTGGCAGGAGCGAGACTCGGGGCGTCGGCGTGGGACGAGGTCGCGGCCGAGCTGCGCGCTGCCGGGCACCAGCCCCATCCGCTGACGTTGTCCGGCCTCGCGGAGAAGCGGGGGGTCCCGGCGGGACAGCAGACCCATGTGCGGGACATCGTCGACGAGGTCGAGCGGCTGGACCTGCGCGAGGTGGTGCTCGTCGGACACAGCTACGCGGGCGTACCCGTGGGCCAGGCGGCCGAGCGGATCGGCGACCGGCTCGCGCGGGTGGTGTTCGTGGACTCCAACGTGCCCGTCGACGGGGAGTCGTTCCTGTCCGGTTGGCCGAGCGACCACGTCCGCAAGGAGATCGAGGACAATGCCGGCTTCTGGCCGCTGGTGGGCGCCGACTACTACGCCGGCCAGGGTCTGACGGACGCGCAGATCTCCCGGATCATCGACCGCTCGTCCCCGCACCCGGGCGCGGCGCTCACCGAAACCGCCGTCCTCACCCGTCCCCTGGGCGAGCTTCCGGCGACCTACATCAAGTGCCTCCTCGACGACGAGGAACCCATGCCCGTGGTGAAGGAGCTGCTCAAGAGCGAGTGCTGGGAGCTGGTCGAGATGGACACCGGCCACTGGCCGATGTTCTCCCGGCCGGGCGAACTGGCCCGGATCCTCGCCGAGTCCGTTTCGACGTCGGCCCTCCCTTCCTGACCGGCATCCGCCCGCGGATATCGTCGGCGCACCCGACGACGAGAGGCGGTCCGGACGGATGGCCAAGCACTGGGCGGACTTCCAGTACGAGATCTACCTGAACGGCATGTCCGGCGCGGTGCCCCGGCTGCCCACCGACCTGACCCGGCTTGAGGAGCTCACCGAGCAGCGCCTCGGTCCGGGACCGGTGGGCTATGTGGCGGGCAGCGCGGGCGACGGCAGTACGGCGCGGGCGAACCGGGCGGCTCTCGAGCGGCGCCGGATCGTCCCGCGCATGCTGCGGGACGTCCACGAACGCGATCTGTCCATCGAGGTGCTGGGGCGTGCCCTGCCCGCGCCGCTGGCGCTGGCGCCGGTGGGCGTCCTGTCGATCATGCACCCCGACGCGGAGTCGGCGGCGGCCCGGGCGGCGGCGGCCCAGGGCGTGCCGTACATCCTGTCGTCCGCCTCCAGTACGCCGCTGGAGCAGGTCGCCGAGGCGATGGGGGACGCCGAGCGCTGGTTCCAGCTGTACTGGCCCAAGGACCCGCAGGTGGCGCTGAGCTTCCTGAACCGGGCCAAGGCGGCCGGGTTCACGGCCCTGGTCGTCACACTGGACACCCCGTTGCTGTCCTGGCGGCCCCGCGATCTGGACCAGGCGTATCTGCCGTTCCTGCACGGCGTCGGCACCGCCAACTACTTCTCCGACCCGGCCTTCCGGGCAGGCCTTGCCAAGCCGGTGCACGAGGACCCGAACGCCGCCGTGCTGCACTTCGTCGGCATGTTCGCGGATCCCGGCAAGACCTGGCCCGATCTCGCGCTCCTCAGGGAGCACTGGGAGGGGCCGATCGTCCTCAAGGGCGTCCTGCACCCCGACGACGCCCGCCTCGCCGCCGACGCCGGGATGGACGGGGTCGTGGTCTCCAACCACGGCGGCCGTCAGGTGGCCGGGGCCGTCGCGGCGGCCGACGCACTGCCGCGGGTGGTGGAGGCGGTCGGCGACCGGCTGACCGTGCTCTTCGACAGCGGTGTCCGCACCGGCGACGACGTCTTCAAGGCCCTCGCGCTCGGCGCCCGAGCGGTGCTCCTCGGACGCCCCTACGTCTACGGCCTCGGCCTCGACGGACAGGCGGGCGTCGAGCACGTGATCCGCTGTCTGCTCGCGGAGTTGGACCTCACGCTCGCCCTCTCGGGCCACGCGAGCCCCGCCACGGTCGGCCCGGACGACCTCGTGGAGGCCCCCGCCTGAGGGAGGCCTCCCGATGACCGTCGAAGGAGTCCGTCCCTAGACCGGGTCCGTGAGACCCGCGGGCCGGGCCTGCGGGGCCCGGCTCCCGGTGACCGACAGTGAGCCGGGACTGGCGCCGGCGGCCGCGTCGGTCAGCCAGCGCTGCTGGCCCGAGCCGTCGCGGACCTTGACGACGACGTCGGCGCCCCGGTCCCCGGCGGTGGGGGCGAGGGCGAGTTGTTCGTCCCAGCGGGGCAGCAACTCCCCCTGCACGGTGAGGTCGTAGCGCACGTCGTCGGCCCTCTTGTCCTTCGCGTCGGCGCAGGTGCCGAGGATGACCACGCCGGCGTCCACGTGGGAGTCCAGGCATAGCTCGATGTCCGCCTCGCTGCGCAGCAGGCCGTCCTCCCCGTACGACCACTGCTGGGTCCGCTCGGTCGAGCAGGCGGCGAGTTCGGTGGCCGCGCCCGCCTTCACCGTGCCCCGGATGTCGAGGCAGAGATCGGCGGCGGCGTTGCGCAGCCGGGTCACCGCCGGTGCGGTGGGCAGCTGGGCGGTGCCCGGGGTCCCGGTGCCGGCGCCGGGGGCCGTACCGCTGCCGGTGGCGCTGGTGGAGGCGGCCGGGTCGGCGCCGCCGTCGTGCGACCACAGGCCGGTGGCGAGCATGGCCGCGAGGAGTCCGGCGGAGGTGAGGCCGACCCCGGTCAGCAGCGTCCGTGAGGAGCGCAGGCCCCCGCCCTCGCCGGGACCGCGGCGGCCGGGCGTCGGAATGCGCGCGAGGATACGGCGGCGTTCCGCGCCGTGCCGGCCGGCGCCCCGGCCGCGGGCCGTCGTCTGGGGCGTACGCCCGGCGCGCAGTTCGAGATAGCGGCGGGCACCCCAGCCGAGCACCGCCTCGGTGATGAGGATGCCCAGGCCGCCCTCGAAATGGCTCAGTTGTTCCGCGGCGGAACGGCAGTAGCGGCACTCCGCGAGATGCTGCTGGACATCCGGCAGCAGGGCTCCGCCGCGGCGAATCGGAACGTCGAGGAGGCGGTTGTAGAAGCGGCAATCCTTCGTCGGCGCGAGTTCCCGATGGGCATGTACACATCCTTCACGGAATTTTTCACGCGCCTGTTCGAGCGCGGCCGACGCCGTGTCGGTGTCCATGCCGAGGAGTGCGGCGGGCACGGCAATCGACTCCGCCTCCACCTCGGTGTGCCACAGCAGGCAGCGGGCGAGTCCGGGAAGGGACTGGAATGACCGCTCGGCCAGCTTGCGGTTTTCGGGGGTCATGGACTTCGCGGCCCGCATGCCACGGCCGCCGTTCGGCTTCATCAGGTCCGGCAGAACAGCGGTCGTCCGGTCCTCGGTCGTCCACTCCCTGACCGTGTCCCGGACGGCCACGAGGGTTCTGGGGCGCAGCGCGAGGGCGGGTTCGCCGAGCGCGAGCCGGTCCATGACCTGGTGAAAGGCGGCGGCGGCCACCATGGAGGCGGTCTCGGTCGTGGAGGCGAGGCAGATGACGGCGTATTCGTGCGCCGGTTTCCAGTGGCGTGCCATGAGCAGTGCGACGGCCTGGGCGGCCTCCCCGTCGGGGCGGCCCCTGAGCCGGGCGGCGAGATCCTCGTCGGATTCCGAGGAGGCGCCGCCGGGCGGCGGGTAAGGAGGGAGCGGGGGGTGGGGGGTTGGCACTGAGCGGGTTTCCTTCCCACGGACATGGGACTCACAGAAGTTCTCGTGCCGAAAAGGAGTGCCGAGGGGGCACCCCTTTCGGGCGTGGGCGTGGGAAGCACGAATTCGCCGACGCCCCTTCACCCCGGTTCCCCACGGGACGAATGCGACCCGGCCCTTGCCCCCCACACAGGTGGTTCACCCTTGCACAAGTCACTCACGGCCAACAAGGCACTTGGGCAAGATCCGCGTCAATTGAAAGACAATCGGAGGAGTCGCAACTGCGTACACTGTCACCGGTTTTCGACATGCCATGCGCCCCGTGTGAAACACGCGCACGCGCCGGAGCGCCACGCACGCTCCCCCCCGCCCGGTGACCGGTAGTCCACTGGAGACGGCCCTTCTCGAAGGCCCCGCGCGGGACGGCGGCTCTCCCGTGCGAAACCCCGGCCGCCGACCCTGTTCCTCCCGCCCTCGGTCGGCGGCCCCGGGGGCGGGGCGGTCGGCGTCCCGCCGGGCGGTCTCAGATCTGCCAGGAGCGCAGCCGGTCGGCCGCACCGTACACGTCGCTCTTGCCGGAGATCAGGTCGCGGGCGAGGTCGACGAGGGCGCCGTAGGGCGGGTCGATGCCGACGCCGCTGACGAACATGTAGGCCACTGCGGTGGCGCAGGCGAAGCGGGCGTTGGCCGACGGTAAGGGCTTGAGCAGGGCCAGGGTGTGCAGGAGGGCGGCGGCGCGCCAGGCCGGGTCGGAGTCGACGCCCAGGCGGGGCGGGTCGACGCGGTGCCGGGCCACGGCGGCGACGAGGGCCGAGAAGTCGTTGATCGTGGGCTGGTCGGGCAGGACCTCTTCGTGCCGCTGGAGCAGCCAGGGCACGTCGATGTGAACCACGGAAGCCATCGGTCAGCCGACCCGCCCCGCGCCCTTGACCGCCGGTTCGTCCTCGGGAAAGGCGGCGGCGAACTCGTCGGCATGGGCGGAGAAGAACCGCCGGAACGCTTCCGCGCCTTCCTGCAGGGCCCGGTGCCGGGCGATGTCGGCCGCGGCGGCCTCCCGTACGAGGGCCTTCATCGACGTACCGCGCTCCTTGGCGATCTGCCGCAGGTCCTCTAGCTCGCGATCGCTGAACTCCACGTTGAGAGCTGGCATGCCTCCACGGTACCGCGCGGGTACTCGACCGTAAATAGCAGCAGGTCAAGGGCCATATAGGTCGGTACCGTCGACGTCCGAGCACGGTGTCCGATTCCCGCCGGACCGGCGATGTGCGGCGTCCCACACTCGAAGGGGAGGAGGAAACGACATGACAGTCACCCCCAGCCTGGCCGCCGCCCGGGCCACCGAGACCGACTGGGCCGCGCTCGCCGCCGAGTTGGACGAGCGCCCAAGCCCGGTGTGCGTCCGGCACCAGGCCATGCTCGTCGGCCGCCCCTCGGCCGCCCGCCGGTCGGTGTGAACGGGCTGGGCAGGCGCGGGTCCATCTCGCCGTGGGAAGGTCGACCAGCCAGGAACCGAGCATCTTCGGCTTGAACGTCGGGGCGTGGAAGCGGTCCGGGGCGGAGAGGTCGGCCGACTCGATGACGGCGTTCACGGCCGCCCGGCCCAGCCCACGGGCCCGGCCCGGTCGCGTTCGTGGTCTCGATCGGCACCGGCACCGGTCACCCGGCTGCGTCACACCGCGGGACACGAACGACCTAGGTGAGGCGTGGGTCACATTCCGGCTGGCCGATGTCACATTTCGGGGCCCGACGGCCTCGCAGTAGTGAGCGCGCGCTACTGGGAGGCCACACGCGATGTCCGAGATCCCCCTTCCCGACACCGAGGCGGCGACCGGTGTCTTCGTCGAACACCGGGAGCTGTTGTTCGGCGTCGTCTACAACATGCTGGGCAGCGTCGCCGACACCGAGGACGTCCTCCAGGACACCTGGCTGTCGTGGTCGCGCCGGGGCGTGGGCGGCGTCGACAACCCCCGTGCCTATCTGGTCCGGATCGCCGTCAACCACGCGCTCCAGCGGCGGGCCGTGGTCAGCCGCCGCCGGGAGACCTACGTCGGCCCGTGGCTGCCCGAACCCCTGGTCGCCGAGGAGAACGGCGCCGACGACCCCGCGCTGCGGACCGAGTCCGTGTCGCTGGCGTTGCTGGTGGTCCTGGAGTCGCTGTCCCCGCTGGAACGCGCGGTGTTCGTGCTGCACGAGGTCTTCGGGTACGCCCACACCGAGATCGCGGACATCCTGGACCGCACCCCGGCCGCCGTACGGCAGGTGGCGCACCGCGCGCGGGCCCATGTGCACGCCCGCCGTCCGCTGTACGAGGCGCATCCCCGGGTCCGCCGGGAGGCGACGGAACGTTTCGTGCGGGCTGCTGTCGGCGGGGACATCGCGGAGCTGATGGAGATCCTTGCGCCGGACGTCACGGTGTGGACGGACGGCGGCGGCAAGCGCCGGCCGTCGCCGCTGCGCCCGGTGCACGGCCGCGACAAGGCCGTACGGCTGCTCACCGGATACGCGAGGCGTGGCTCGACGCAGACACACCCGCTGGAGCTGCGCCACCGCCGGGTCAACGGCGACGACGCGGCCGTGCTGTTCCAGGACGACGCGCCGTACGCGGTGATCGTCCTCGACCTCACCCCGGACGGCGACCAGGTCTCGGCCCTCTACGTCGTCAGCAATCCCGACAAGCTCACGCATGTGCAGAAGGAGGAGGCGTGACGCGCACGGAACTCCCGACCGGGCCGGGGAAGGGCGAGCGGCTGTCCGGCTGGCTCGACGGACGGCTCGGCACCCGCACACTCGGCGCCAAGTATCTGCGCAAGGTCTTCCCGGACCACTGGTCCTTCCTGCTCGGCGAGATCTGCCTGTACAGCTTCGTCGTGCTGATCCTGACCGGTGTGTGGCTGACGCTGTTCTTCCACCCGTCGATGAACGAGCTGACGTACCACGGCAGTTACACGCCCCTGAACGGCGTAAGCATGTCGGAGGCCTACGCCTCGACGCTGCACATCAGCTTCGACGTGCGCGGCGGCCTGCTGATCCGGCAGCTGCACCACTGGTCGGCGCTGGTGTTCGTGGCCGCGATGCTCACGCACATGATGCGGCACTTCTTCACCGGTTCGTTCCGCAGGCCGCGCGAGGTGAACTGGCTGTTCGGCTGGGCGCTGCTGTTCCTCGGCCTGTTCGAGGGTCTCTTCGGCTACTCGCTGCCGGACGACCTGCTGTCGGGCACGGGCATGAGGTTCGTCTACGGCGCCACCGTGTCGGTGCCGATCGTGGGGACGTATCTCGCGCTGTTCCTGTTCGGCGGCGAGTTCCCCGGCCATGACATCGTGGCCCGCTTCTACTCGCTGCACATCCTGGTGATCCCCGGCATCATGGCGGCCCTCGTGGTGGCCCACCTGATCCTGGTCGTGTACCACAAGCACACCCAGTTCGCGGGGCCCGGAAAGACCGAACGCAACGTGGTGGGGACGCCGTTCTTCCCGGTGTACCTGGCGAAGGCGGGCGGGTTCTTCTTCCTGGTGTTCGGGGCGCTCACGCTCATCGCGGCGGTGGCGTCCGTCAACCCGGTCTGGTCGTACGGCCCCTACCGCGCCGACCAGGTCTCCACGGGCGCCCAGCCCGACTGGTACCTGGGGTTCGCGGAGGGCCTGGTGCGGGTGATGCCGGGCTGGGAGGTCACTCTGTGGGGCCACACGCTGGTGCTCGGGGTCCTGATCCCGGTCCTGATCTTCCCGCTCCTCCTGGTCTTCATCGGCGTGTATCCGTTCCTGGAGGCCCGGTTCACCAAGGACAGGCGGGAGCACCACCTCCTGGACCGCCCGCGCAACCGTCCGGTCCGTACGGCGATCGGCGCGTCCTGGATCAGCCTGTATCTGATCCTGCTCGCGGGCGGCGGCAACGACATCGTGGCCACCCGGCTGCACCTGTCGATCAACACGGTCACCTGGGCCGTGCGGATCGGGATGTTCGTGGTCCCGGCGGTCGTCTTCGTCGCCACCCGGCGCATCTGCCTGGGGCTTCAACTCCGGGACCGGGAGCTGGTGTTGCACGGCCGAGAGACCGGTGTGATCAAGCGGCTGCCGCACGGTGAGTACGTCGAGGTGCACCAGCCGCTCGATCAGGCCCGGCTCCACACGCTCACCGCGCACGAACGGCCCGGTGAGCTGGTGGAGCACGCGAGGGTCAGCCTTGATCCGCCACGAAGGACGCCATCCGGGTCAGAGCGGAGTTCCAGTTGATGGTGTGCTCGTTGGTCGACCAGGACTGGATGTCGTCGATGTAGCAGAACTGGCCGACGCAGCCCTGGAGTTTGCTCTGCGCGTAGGGGTCCTGGATGCCCGAGTTCGCCCCGCCCGCCAGGGTGCCCTTCGGCGGGTTGGGCATGTTCGGGTCGAGCTGGTGAGCGTACCAACGGGCGTGCTGGTTGTGGGAGTTGACCTCGCCGTAGCCGGTGACGTACGAGATGTTGAGCGCGTTGCGGCCGAAGATGTAGTCGATGCCCTGGAGCGCGCCGTCCCGGTACTTCGTGGCGCCGGTGATGTCGTAGGCGGTGGCGATGACGATCCCGTTGTGCAGGATCTGGTGGTTGGAGCCCCAGTCGTAGAGGTTGCCCTCCGGGGCGTACGGCAGGCCGTACGGGTGGGCCTTCAGCGTGGCCAGGTAGCGGTCGGCGCCCTTGACCACCGACTGCCGGACCTTGTCGCGGCCGGGCAGCTTGCTCGGCACGGTCGCCAGGTCGAGACGGGCCGCGGCGGCGGTGCGGGCCCAGTCGTAGCCGACGGGGCTGAAGATGTCGGCGGTGTGCAGCGGTGAGGCGAGCACGTGGTCCTGGAAGGCCTTCTCCCCCGTGGTGAGGTACAGCTCGGCCGCGGCCCAGTAGAACTCGTCGGTGACGTTGCTGTCGGCGTAGGTGCCGCCTCCGGTGCCGTCGCTCTCCGAGGCGTACAGGTCGGGGTGGGCGAGCGCCGCGGTCCAGGCCTTACGGGCGGCCGCCAGGGCCTTCGCCGCGAACGCCTTGTCGTACGGCTTGTACAGGCGGGCGGCCTGTGCGGCGGTCGCGGCCAGGTTCAGGGTCGCCGCGGTGGACGCCGGGTGCAGTTCACGCTTCTGCGGGTCGTCGCTCGGCAGGAGCGGCAGGCCGGTCCACTGCTCGTCGTGGACCTTGTGGTGGGCCATCCCGGCCAGCGGCTGCCCGTCCGGCACCTGCATCTTCAGCAGGAACTCCAGTTCCCAGCGGGCCTCGTCGAGGATGTCGGGCACCTTGTTGCCGCTCTCGGGGATGGCGAGGGTGCCGTCGCCGAGCTTGGCGGGCTGCCCGGTGCGGGCCAGCAGTTCACGCTCGTAGGTGCTCAGCAGCTCCCAGGTGGAGATGCCGCCGTTGACGACGTACTTGCCGTGGTCGCCGGCGTCGTACCAGCCGCCGGAGACGTCGAGGGTGTAGTCGCACACCCCCGGCTGGCAGGGCACGTTCTTGTCGCCCTGGTTGGGGGCCACGTTGACGTGACCGGCGGGGCGGCCGTAGCCCGGGCGCAGGTCGTCGCGGATCGCGATGCCGCTGCGCTGGGTGTAGTAGTACTTCGCGGCGTCGAGGCGAAGCTGCTCGTAGGCGCTCGTGCCGATGTCGAAGGGGCGGCTGGTCTCGCCGTCCGCGACCAGGGTGAGGCCCTCACCGCGCTTCTTGTAGGCGCCGAAGTCGATCGAGTGGACGTTCTGCCCGGAGGAGGCGTCGATGCCGCGCGGCACGGTCGAGCCGTGGGCGACGACGGCACCGGAGGCGCTCTTGAGCTGCCAGGGCAGTTTCGTCGTCGCGTCGGTGACCAGGGTGGCGTTCTTCGGCCCGGCGGGCAGATAGGCGACCTGGTTGACGCGCACGCGCGGTCCGGTGTCCGGCTCGTACACCTCGGGCGGGACCCCGCCCAGCAGGGAGGCGTTGTCCATGCAGAAGCGGAACGGGTCGGCGCTGCCGCCGAGTTGGAGGCCGACCTGGCCCTGGGCGGTGTCGACGGGCGAGGTGAACGTGTAGGAGTAGGAGTTCCCGGAGACGCTCAGCTGCGGGCTCACCTCGAAGTAGGTGTCGTAGGGCGCCACCTGCAGTCCCACGATGGCCCGCACGACGTGCCCTTCGGGCGACCCCTTCGCGGTGAAGGAGAACCTGTACGACTCCCCCTTCACCAGGGTGACGTCGTTCTGGCCGACGGCGGCGTCCCAGCGGTTGGCGGTGCCGCCCGGCACGTCCGCGCAGAGCTGTCCGTCGGACACCCCCGCGGTGACGTTGCTGCTCGCCCACCAGGGCGCGGTGGTGGTGTCGAAGGTGCCGTTCTTGAGCTGCTCCACCTCGTCGGCGGCGGCCGGAGACGTGGGCGAGGCGACAAGTGCCGCCCCCAGCAGGGCGGTCAGGGACAACAGGGCGGTTCTGCGTCTGTTCACGTCCGGACTCCTCGGGGGAGGTACGGGCGGCGCCCAAAATGGGAGCGCTCCCAACTGACGGTCGCAGGCCATGTTTGTTGCAGGCATGACACCCCGTCAACGGTCCGGACGGGACTGGTTTCCCGTCCGGACCGCTGCCGGCGCGGGTCAGCTCCCCGGGACCTCCAGCCTGCTGATGCGTACCGCTCCCCTGGTCTCGCCCGGATAGGCGCTGGTCAGCGTGAGCCGGAGCCGGGAGCCGCGGACAGCGTCGAAGGTGATCACGCTCGGTTCGCCGGAGGCGGTGGCCCAGGCGACGGAGGCACCCTCGACCGGCACATACCGCTTCCCGTCCCACACCGCGGCCTCCACCGCCGCGGGCAAGCTGTGGGCCGCGCTCACGGTGAAGGAGATCTCCGCCCGGTCGAAGGTGCGGATCCGTCCGAAGTCCACGGAGACCCAGTCCTCGGTCCGCGCGCCGCTGAAGGCGGGCAGGAGAGCGGTGGCCGCCTTGCTGAAGGCGTTGGACCAGCCGGTGACGGGGTCGCCGTCGAGCATCGCGGCCGGGAGGGTGTCCGGTCGGCCGGAGTAACTGGCTTCCGCGTAGGGGTAGTTGAGGGGTGCCGGGTGATCGGGGGTGAAGACGGTCGGCTCGGTGAGGGCGGCCGACCGGGCCGGGGTGGTGCGCACCTTCGCGGTACCCGCCCGCAGTCCCTCCGCGCTCGCCGTCACCCTCAGCACTCCCGGCTTCGTGCCGGCCCGCACGATCGCGAGGGCCTTGCCGTGGAAGGCGGTGCGGGTGCTCGCCTGATAGCGCTCGGCGCTCTCCTGGCGGCCGTTGTCGAGCCCGGCGAGCGAGCCGCCGGTGACCGCGAAGGAGATCAGGTGCTCGGCATCGGGCACGACCACTCCCCGGGCGTCGACGACGTCCGCGGTGACGAAGACCAGTGAACGGCCGTCCGCGGCGAGCGAGGTGCGGTCGGCGGTGAGACGGACGGCGTGCGGCTGCCCTGCCGTGCGCAGTACGTCGGTGGCGACGGTCTTGCCGTTCCTCCTCGCCACCGCCTTCAACTCGCCCGGCGCGTACGGCACTTTCCACGTCAGATGGAGCTTGCCCGCGCTGCCGTTCGGGCTGATGTAGCTGCCGGGGTAGGGGCCGTCGGTGAAGGTCTTGTCGTCGCCGGTGGCTTCCGTGGTCTCCAGGTACGCCCGGCCGTCGGTGGTCTTCTTGGTGTCGAAGGTCCGGGTGCCCAGGGACCTGCCGTCGAGGAACAGCTCGACCTCGGGGACGTTGGCGTACGCCCACACCTCGACCGTGTCGCCCTTCTGGTGGTTCCACGTCATCGGCACCAGGTGGACCATCGGCTCGTCGGTCCACTGGCTGCGGAAGAGGTGGTACATGTCCTTCGGGAAGCCGGCCGTGTCGACCGCGCCGAAGAAGGACGCCTTCACCGGGAAGACGTCGTACGGCGTGGGCTCGCCGATGTAGTCGATGCCGGACCAGAGGAACTGCCCGGCGAACCACTTGCGGTCCCGGTCCTTCTTGTGGCCGTATTCGCCGCTCATGGTCCAGGAGGCGAGGTTGTTGTCGTACGACGAGGTCTCCCGCCTGCCCGGGGAGTGGTTCTCGCCGGTGTTGAGGTGCTCCGGCTCCTGGTAGGCGCCCCGCGTCGAGGTCTCGGACGACGACTCGGACTCGAAGAGGAAGAGGTGCGGGTAGGCGGCGTGCAGTTGGTCCACCGATTTGGCGGTGTTGTAGTTCAGCCCGAGGCCGTCCAGCTTGGCCAGCATCAGATCGGCCGCCGAGCCCGTGGCGGGCAGACGGCGGTACTTGTCCGATCCGATGATCAGCGGGCGGGTGTCGTCCACGGCCTTGATCGCGGCGATGATCCGGTCGGCCATGGCGAGCCCGGCGGTGGACGTGGAGTCGGGGATCTCGTTGCCGATCGACCACAGCAGCACCGCGGGCGAGTTGCGGGCCGCGAGGACCATCTCGGTCGCGTCCCGCTCGCACCACTCGTCGAAGAACCGGCCGTAGTCATAGCGCGTCTTGGGAGTCTTCCAGCAGTCGAAGGCCTCCACGAGCATGACGAGGCCCAGTTCCTCGCACACCTGGATCATCTCCGGGGAGGGCGGGTTGTGGGAGGTGCGGAAGGCGTTGACGCCCATCGACTTCATGAGGGTCATCTGCCGGCGGATCGCGTCGATGCTCACGGCCGCGCCGAGGGCGCCCAGGTCGTGATGGAGATCGACGCCCCTGATCTTGTGAGGGGTGCCGTTGAGGTGGAAGCCCTCGTCGGGGTCGAAGCGGAAGGTGCGGAAGCCGAAGGGGGTGCTGTAGGTGTCGGTCGTGGTGCCGCCGACCCGCAGGTCGGTCCGCACGGTGTAGCGGTGGTGCGGTGTCTCCAGGTCCCACAGCTTCGGCTCGGGAACCGTGAGTTCGTGGGTCTCGGTGGCCTTGTCGGTGACGGCGGCCGTGGAGGACGTACGGGCGACCGTACGGCCGCGGGGATCGACGATCCGGCTGACGACCTCGACGTCGGTGGCGGTGCCGGACGCGTTCACCACGGATGTCGCCACCCGGACCAGGCCCCGCTCCCCGGTGATCTCCGGGGTCGTGACGCGAGTGCCCCAGCGCTCCACGTGCACCGCCTCGGTGACGACCAGGCGGGCCTCGCGGTAGATGCCGCTGCCCGAGTACCAGCGGCTGCTGGGAAGCCGGTTCTGCACCTTGACCGCGATCACGTTCTCGGTGGTGCCGTCGGTGTGGAGCAGGTCGGTGAGGTCGAGGGCGAAGCCGGTGTAGCCGTAGGGGTGGTGGCCGGCCTCGGTGCCGTTGCAGTAGACGTAGGAGTCCATGTAGACACCGTCGAACTCCACCGATATCCGCTTGCCGGCGAGGGCGGGCGGCAGGGTGAAGGCGAGGCGGTACCAGCCCAGGCCGCCGGGGAAGAAGCCGGTGCCGCTGGTGGTGCCGTGCTGTGTGGTCGGGGCGAGTTCGATGCTCCAGTCGTGCGGGACGGCAATCTCGCGCCACCCCGAGTCGTCGTAGCCGGGGGCGGCGGCGTCCGCGTACTGCCCCGTCGGGTCGGTGATCCCGCCCGGATCGACCAGCGCGAAACGCCAGCCGTCGCGCAGCGCGACCGTGCGGCGGCCGGACGCGTTCTTGGCTGACTCGGCGGCCTGGGCCACCGGGGTGGCCAGGAGCGCTCCCGCGGCCGGGGCGGCCGTGGAAGCGAGCAGAACCGATCTGCGCGTGACGGTCATGGCGGCTCTCCCTCATCAGGGCCCAGAAGTACTCACAACTGATCGTGAACACACAGAATCTGATGACGTGCCACTCAGGTCCGTCAAGGGTGCGGAAAGCGCCTTCTGTCCGGCCGTCCTCTCGGACGGCCCATTCGCCACCGCGCGCCACCGCCTCGTACAGGTGGGATCGGCGTTCACCGGCGGGCGGGACGCACTAGGCTGGGACTCCATTTACGCACCTGATCACTGTGCGTAGGCGTGATGGAGTGGCGACGATGAGGCCGGTGGATCCGTTCGACGATGCCTCGACCGCTCGGGCCGTCATCGACGACCGGGGGGCTGTGGCCAGATGGGGCGTCGGTGCCCGGCGGCTGCTGGGGTACGAGGCCCACGAGGTGCTGGGCCGCCCCGCCGCGGCCCTGCTGGCCGAGCCGGATTCGATGGCCGCCCTCGTCGGCCCGCGCTGGAGCGGCGATCTCACTCTGCGGCACCGGGACGGTCGCACGGTCTCCGCCCACCTGCTCGCCCTGCGCAGGCCGCAGCGAGGAGACCGGGCCGACTGGCGCGTCGTCGTCCGGCCCGACCACGCGGAGCTCGATCCGCCGGACGACGTGGTGACCGCGGCCGCGCTGGAACAGTCTCCCTGTCCCATGCTGGTCTGCGACGAGCGGCTGCGCCTGCGGTGGATCAACGACCGGATGGCCGAACTGATCGACCTGCCCGACCACGAGGTCAGGGGGCTGAGGATCACGGACATCGGCGTCCGCCCGGAGAACGCGGAGGTCGAGGAACTCCTTGCCGACGTGCTCGCGACCGGGCGGGCACGCGACATCGAGGGGTACGTCCGTCCCAGCGGCCTCAACCGCGCGGCCGGGATGCTGACCCGGATCGCGCCGCTCACCGACGGCTCGGGACGGGTGCGGGGAGCCTGTCTGACCGGACACGACTTCACCGAGCACTACCTCGCCCGTGAGCGGCTCCAGCTGGTCAACGAGGCGAGCGTGCGGATCGGCACGACCCTCGACGTCACCCTTACGGCCCAGGAACTGGCGGACGTGTGCATCCCGTCGCTCGCCGACTTCGTGAGCGTCGACCTGCTGGACCCGCAGGAGAACGGCGAGGCCCCGACCGAGCTCGCGGCACCGGTCGAACTGCGCCGCGCCGCCCACCATTCCGTGGACCCCGGCAATCCGATGGCCGTGACGAAACCCGGGCACACCGAGGTGTATCCCGCCACCTCACCGCAGGCCGACTCCCTGGTGGCGGGCCGCACCATCGTCGCCACTGTGGCGTCCGGACGCCTGGACCAGTGGCTCAACTGGAACAGGACCCGCGGCGAACGGGTCAAGGAGTTCGGCGTCCACTCCACTATGTCGGTACCGATCCAGGCCCGCGGCCAGACCCTCGGGGTCGCGGTCCTCACCCGGTACCGCCGGCCCGACCCCTTCACCCCGGACGACGTGCTGCTGGCCGAGGAGATCACCGCGCGCGCCGCGATCTGCATCGACAACGCCCGCCGCTTCTCCCGCGAGCGCGAGACCGCCCTCACCCTCCAGCGCAGTCTGCTGCCCCGCTCCCTGCCGCGCACCGCCGCCGTGGAGGCGGCCTCCCGCTATCTTCCGGCCGCGCGCGCCGGAGTGGGCGGCGACTGGTTCGACGTGATCCCGCTGTCGGGCATGCGGGTCGCGATGGTCGTCGGGGACGTGGTCGGGCACGGCATCCAGGCCTCGGCGACGATGGGCCGGCTGCGCACCGCCGTCCGCACGCTCGCCGACATCGACCTGGCCCCGGACGAGCTGCTCACCCACCTCGACGACCTCGTCGTACGGCTGTCCGCGGAGGCCGGGCACGACGGCAGTCCCGGTGAGGTCGGGGCCAGCTGTCTGTACGCGGTGTACGACCCGGTGTCGCGGCGCTGCACGCTGGCCCGGGCGGGGCATCCGGCGCCCATGATGATGACGCCTGGCGGGCCGGCCCGCCAGGTGGACCTGCCCGCGGGGCCGGCGCTGGGCCTGGGCGGGCTGCCGTTCGAGTCCGCCGAGCTGGCCCTGCCCGAAGGGACCGTGCTGTCCCTGTTCACGGACGGTCTTGTCGAGTCCCAGGAACGGGACGTGGACGCCAGTCACACGCTGCTGTGCGAGGCGCTGGCCGTACCCGCCGACTCCCTGGAAGAGAGCTGCGACCGGGTGCTGCACGCGCTGCTCCCGCCCGGCGGCTCCACGGACGACGTGGCCCTGCTGCTGGCCCGCACCCTGGGGCTGCCCGCCTCCCAGGTGGCGACCTGGGACATCCCCGCCGACCCGGCGCTTGTGGCGCCCGTCCGCAAGCAGGTCGTGGAGCAGCTGGGCCGCTGGGACATGAGCGAGGCGTCGTTCACGGCCGAGCTGGTGACGAGCGAACTGGTCACGAACGCGATCCGCTACGGCGCCCACCCCATCCGGCTGCGTCTCATCCATGACGCGACCACGCTGATCTGCGAGGTCTCCGACACCAGCCACACCGCCCCGCATCTGCGGCGCGCCAAGACATGGGACGAGGGCGGCCGGGGACTGCTCCTGGTGGCGCAGCTCACCCAGCGCTGGGGCAGTCGGCACACGCCCGACGGCAAGACGATCTGGGCAGAGATCGGGCTCTTCGACGAGGAGTGAGCGAACCTTTGCGGGCCGTGCCGCGTCGGACCTGTGTGACGGGGCAGAAGGCGCCGTACGCGCGCGTGGGTGCAATCTCCGGGAGTGTGGAGACATGACGAACAGGTCCCTTGGTGTGCGGCGGGCGGCACTGCTCGCCGGTCCGGTCGCGATGCTCGGCCTGCTGGCGGGCTGCGGCAGCGGCGACGACACGGCGGCGCCCTCGACCGGCGCCACCACCGCGTCCGCCTCCGTTCCCCGCACAGAAGGCGCGAGCAGCCCGCCGAGCGGGGTGGCGACCGACGCGGTGAGCAACTCCCTCACCCCGTCCGCAGCGCACTCCCCGGTCGGTGGCACCCGCTGCCACACCTCCGAGCTGAGCGCCTCCGTCGGCCGCAACGACCCGGGCGCCGGGCAGGAGAACTTCCCGGTCGTGCTGACGAACAGGTCGAGCCGCACCTGCACCCTGTACGGCTATCCGGGCACCGCCTTCGTCGACGCGTCCGGCAAGCAGCTGGGCCCGGACCCCGAGCGCTCCTCCACGGAGCCGGAGACCGTGAAACTCGCGCCGGGCCAGAGCGCCTGGGCCGGTCTGTCCTTCGCGAACCCCGAGGTCAGCGGCGCGGGCACGGCCACCCCTGCCGCCCTTGTGGTGACCCCGCCGGACGAGAAGGACCCGTTGAAGGTGGCGTGGAAGTCCGGGGAGGTCCCGGTGTCCGGCAACGAGTCGTCGGTGCGCCTGATCCCCTTCAGTCCGGGCACCGGGGCCTGAGCGGTCGCGACCGGGGGTACTAGCAGGTTTCTTACCCCCGCCTGGTTTCATGACCAGGCACGATCTGCTCACGTCCCGAAGGATTCGCCCTGAACACCCCGCTCGCCGAAGCCCTGTCCGTCGCCCTGCTCGTCGCCGTACTCGTGTGGGCGGTCCTGCGCCCCTTCGGCTGGCCGGAGGCGGTGGTCGCGGTCCCGGCGGCGGCTCTCGCGGTCGTGACCGGGGCGATCTCCCCGGACCACGCGTGGGCGGAGGCCGAACGGCTGGGGCCGGTGGTCGGGTTCCTGGCCGCGGTGCTGGTGCTCGCCCACTTCTGTGACGTCGAGGGGCTCTTCCATGCCTGTGGGGCCTGGCTGGCCCGGCGCGCGGCAGGCTCGCCCGGTCGGCTGCTGACCGGCGTCTTCGGGCTGGCGTCGGTGATCACGGCGGTACTGAGCCTGGACGCCACCGTGGTGCTGCTGACGCCGGTGGTGCTGGTCACGGCCTCCCGGATGGGCGCCCGCGCGAAACCGCACGTCTACGCGTGCGCGCATCTGTCGAACACGGCCTCACTGCTGCTGCCCGTGTCGAACCTCACCAACCTGCTGGCCTTCGAGGCGAGCGGGGTGAGCTTCACCCGGTTCGCACTGCTGATGGCGCTGCCCTGGCTGGCGGCGATCGCCGTCGAGTACGTGGTGTTCCGGCGCTTCTTCCACACCGACCTCACCGTCCTCGACCACTCCCCCGAGGCGTCGGAGGAACCCGCGCTGCCGCTGTTCGCGCTGGTCACCGTCGGCTGCACGCTGGCCGGGTTCGTGGTGGCCTCCGCGTTCGGCGTCGACCCCGCCTGGGTCGCGTGTGCGGGGGCGCTCGTGCTGGCGGGCCGCGCGCTCGTGCGGAGGAAGGCGACCCCGGTCTCGGTGGTGCGGGCGGCGGCTCCGGCCTTCCTGGCGTTCGTGCTCGCCCTCGGCGTCGTGGTGCGAGCGGTCGTCGACAACGGGCTCGCCGACGCCCTGCGCCACGTCCTGCCCGACGGGACGGGGATCGTGGCGCTGTTGGCGATCGCCGCGCTGGCCGCCGTCCTGGCGAACCTGATCAACAACCTGCCCGCGGTCCTGGTCCTGCTGCCGCTCACCGCCGCCGCCGGGCCCGGCGCGGTCCTCGCGGTGCTGCTCGGGGTGAACATCGGCCCGAACCTCACCTACGCCGGGTCCCTGGCCACGCTGCTGTGGCGGCGCATCCTGCACCGCGACGACCACGAGGTCGGGCTCGGGGAGTTCACCCGGCTCGGCCTGCTCACCGTGCCGGCCGCGCTGGCCGCCGCCGTGGTGGCGCTGTGGGGCTCGCTTCAGCTCGTCGGAGCCTGAGCGGGGTCAGCGCGCGCCTCCGTAGCCGGGACCGTAGCCGGGGCCACCGGGATAGCCGTAGCCGGGGCCACCGGGGTAGCCGTACCCGCCGCCGGGTGCGCCGCCGTTCTGGCCGCCCCAGTTGCAGGCGTACGGGTTGGTGGCGCAGTTGCCGCCGGGGGGCGCGCTGCTCGGCGGTGTCGGCGTGGCCGTCGGTGTGGCGGTCGCCGTCGGGGTCGGTGCGGGGGTCCTGGAGGGCGCGGGGGCGGACTTCGGGGTCGGTGTGGGGCTGCTGTCCGCGTCCCAGTTGACCGCCTGCATCTGGGCGTCGGGCTTCGAGGTGTCGAACACCCAGCGCTGGGCGGGGCCGTCGTCGCGGTTCTTCAGGACCAGCGCGCCGGATCCGTCGGTGGCGGCGGGGGTCAGGGCGAGGTCCTGGTTCCAGCGCGGTACGAGGGTGCCCTGGAGGGTGAAGTCGTAGCGGATGTCCTTGGTGTCGGGCGCGGTGGTGCCCGTGCAGGTCGCGAGGCGCACCGAGAAGCCGAGGCGGGAGTCCAGGCACAGGTCCGGGTCGGCGGCGCTGCGCAGCAGACCGTCGGTCTCGTACGTCCACTGCTGGCCCTCGGCCGCGGAGCACTCGGCGAGTTCGGTCTCGGCGCCCTGGGCGATCTTCTTGCCGACGACGCCGACGCACAGCCCCGACTCGACGTTGTGCAGGCGGCCCCGCAGGTCGCCCTCACGTGCCTCGCTCGCGCCGGCCCACGACGGGTCACTGGTCGCGGAGGCCGTGTCGGTGCCGGGCACCTCGGAGGGGGCGGCGTCGGCGGGGCCGTTGCCGTCCGAGTGGAACGCGGACCACATGACCAGGGGAAGGACGACGAGTCCGCCCACCGTCAGGACGGCCGCGGTGAGGTTGCGGCGGGAGGTGCGGCGGGAGGCCTTGTGGGTCGAGCGGTGGGAGGCCGAGCGCTCACGGGCGCGGGAGCGGGGGGCGGTGGCCGCCGGGTCGCCGGGAGCGGGGCCGGAAGCGGCGGTCTGGCCCGGGGCGGTGAAGGGCATCGCGGCACCGAAGGCCTCGCCCACGAACGCCCTGGCCGGCGCGTGCTCCTGGGCCTCCCGCGCCGCCTCTCCCGCGTCGTCGACGCTCATCCGTGACTGCACGTAGGCGGCGGCACCCCAGCCGAGCACGGCCTCGGCGAGGGCGAGGCCGAGCTGCCCGTTGAACTGGTGCAGCTGGTCGGCGGTGTGCATGCAGTGCCTGCACCGCTCCAGGTGCTCGCGCAGATCGGGGTCGAGGTCGACACCGCCGCGGCGGAAGGTCACGTCGAGCAGTCGCAGGTAGTGCCGGCACTCCTGCTCGGGGGCGAGTTCGCGGTGGACCTGGAGACACTCCTCGCGCAGCCGCTCGCGGGCCCGGCGCAGTTCGACGCCGGCGTCCTCCTCGTCCAGGCCGAGGAGGGCGGCGGGGGCGCCGATCGGCTCGGCCTCGACCTCGGTGTGCCACAGCAGGCAGCGGGCGGACTGCTGCAGCCGCTGGAAGGCACCGGACAGCAGACGCCGCTCGGCGGGCGGCAGCAGACGGGCCGCGGCCCTGTCTCCGCCCGCCTCGGTTCTCAGCGCGGGGTGGAGCATCTCCCGTCGGCCGTCGGCGTCCCACTCGGCGGCGATGCGGCGGACGGTGACGAGCAGGTGGGGCCGCCATGCGGCGGTCGGCCCGGTGTGGCGCAGGGATTCACCGAAGAGGCGGGTGAACGCGGCCGTGGTGAGCATGCCCGCGGGGCGGGGACCGTCGGTGCACAGCCGCGCGTAGGCGAAGGCGGCTTCCCAGTGCCGGTCGAGGAGTTCACCGACGGGCTGCAGGGCCGGCGTCGTGCCGCTCCACTTCTTGAGCTCGGCGCTCAGCTGCTCGTCCGTGACGTCGTACGGGCGAACCGGAGACGGGGAATTCGACAGGCCTGCGTCATTCACGGCGGCATTTCCTCCCGAGGGCATGCTGCGTTGCATAAAGTCCATACCAATGGGTACGTCCGCCTGGAACAGCTCTCTTGAAGCGTGAAGGGCGTACGGAGGGGGTCAAGAGCACACAGGATGAATGCGCATTGTCTGTGCGCTGACAAGGCACACCTTTGCACAGGTCAAGGGCGTCCAACAAGTGATCTAGCGGTTTTCCACATCCCGCTGGCCCGGCGCAGATAGACGATTTGTCAGCACCGACGCCGTAAGGATTGCCATTCTCCTGATTTCGCAATTGGAAACAGGATTCAGTCAACTCCGCGATGAGATCCAGGAAACCATTGAACCTCCACTACACCGCACGTCCGGGATCACCCATGATGTCATGCCTCAACCATTGGGCCGTACGGCCCGGTAGGCCCCGGGCGGTGTGCCGTAGCGGTCGCGGAAGACGCGGTTGAAGTGGAACGGGCTGGCGAAGCCGGAGGCGGCGGCGACGCGTTCCACGGACAGGTCGGTGCTCTCCAGCAGCCGGGCGGCGTGCTGGAGACGTGCCTCGCGCAGCGCCCGGATGGGCGAGCGGCCCAGCTCTTGAGTGAAGAGGTGGGCGAACCGGGACGGTGACAGGGAGACCTGGACGGCGAGCGACCGGACCGTGTGCGGGGCGCCTGGGTCGGCCGCGATCAGCTCCTGGGCGCGCTGCACCCGGGGGTCTACGCCGGTCCCGTTCCGGTTCCCGAGCGCGGCGCCGGCGGTGAGCAGGACGACCTCCTCAAGTGCGCCCAGGGCGAGTTCGCGGGCGGTGGTGCCGTGCGCCACGGCGACGGCGGCCCGGTCGTCGGGCGGGGCGGTGTCGGGTGGAGTGCCGGTGCCGGTCCAGCGGGCGTCGGCGAACATCCGCCGGAAGGCCGCCTCGATGCGGGCCTGCGGGCCGTCGTCGGCGGGGGTCGGGGGGACGACATCCGCCTTGACGCGGGCGGACGGACCGTCACCGGTGGGGGCCGCGGGGACGACGGCCGCCTCGATGCGGGCCCGCGGGCTGTCGTCGGCGGGGGGCGGGGTGACGACGTACATGCCGTCTCCCCTGGCGTGCGGCGCCAGCCAGGTGGTCCAGGACGGGCGGGCTCCGCAATGCACCCACCAGAACTCCCAGTGTCCGGCGCCCTGTTGGACGCCGTAGCGGTGCGGGGTGCCGGGGGCGAGCACCACCAGGTCCCCGGCGCCCGCCCCGGTCTCGGTCCGGCCCTGGCGCAGGGTGCCCCGGCCGCTCACCGTCCAGGTGAACAGCCAACTGTCGGCGCCGCGTGGTCGCTGGACGGCGTAGCCCGGGAGTTCGCGGTAGCGGCCGACGACCACGAGGCCCGGTGGCGGGCCCGGGTCGCCGGACGCAGCGGTCTCGGGCAATCCGTCGGCGGTCACGGGCATCCTCCTCGCACGGTCTGCGGCCTAGCGTGAAGAGTGGAACACGTCCGAGCAGGGAGTGGACACATGACAGTCACGGGCATCGAGACAGGGCTCCGGCAGTTCCAGGAGGACGGCTTCATGGTCGTCCGCGGGCTGTTCGCGCGCGACGAGATCGACCGGCTGTGCGGCGAGTTCACCGCGCTGCACTCCGGCGGGCCGGTGCCGGGGCATTTCGAGCCGAGCGCGCCGAGCGAGTCGACGGATCCGCTGCGGAGGTATCCACGGGTGATGCAGCCGCACGAGATCAACGACCTCGCGCTGCAGGTCCTGCTGGACGCCCGGCTGCGGGAGGTGCTGGAGACGCTGCTCGGGGAGGAGGTACTGGCCGCGCAGAGCATGTTCTACTTCAAACCGCCGGGGGCGCGGGT
>NZ_JBHVYZ010000001.1:50796-91504 GCF_042880295.1 Streptomyces sp. NPDC058307 | reverse complement strand
ACGGGGGCGCGGGTGCCGTTGCCGGAGAGCGAGGGGGCGGGTCCGTGCGGTACGGAGTTCGCACCGCACGGACCGCATTAGTCAGCTGTGACCGACGATGGGGCGGGCCGTGTACGGCCCCTCCAGCTCCTCGATCTCCTTGTCGCTGAGCTCCAGTTCGACGGCTGCCACCGCGTCCTCGATGTGGTGCGGCTTGCCCGCGCCGACGATCGGGGCCGCCACCGTGTCCTGGGCCAGCAGCCAGGCCAGGGCCACCTGGGCGCGCGGGACACCCCGGTCGCCGGCGATGCGGGAGACGGCCTCGACGATCGTGCGGTCGCCCTCCTGGTAGAGGCGGCTGCCGAAGTCGTCGGTGGCACTGCGGTCGGTGACCGTGCCCCAGTCCCGGGTCAGCCGGCCACGGGCCAGCGGGCTCCACGGCAGGGCGCTGACCCCCTGGTCGGCGCAGAGCGGCAGCATCTCGCGCTCCTCCTCGCGGTAGAGGAGGTTGTAGTGGTTCTGCATGGACACGAACCTGGTCCAGCCGTGCCGCTCGGCCGTGTACTGCATCTTGGAGAACTGCCAGGCGTACATCGAACTGGCCCCGAGGTAGCGCACCTTGCCCGCCTTCACCAGGTCGTGCAGCGCCTCCATGGTCTCCTCGACCGGGGTGCGGGGGTCGAAGCGGTGGATCTGGTACAGGTCGACGTAGTCGGTGCCCAGACGCCGCAGACTGTGGTCGATCTCCGTCATGATCGCCTTGCGGGACAGCCCCGCGGCGTTCTGTCCGGAGCGCGTCCGGCCGTGCACCTTGGTCGCGAGCACGATCTCGTCGCGGTTCGCGAAGTCCGCGAGGGCCTTGCCGACGATCTCCTCGCTGGTGCCGTCGGAGTAGACGTTCGCGGTGTCGAAGAAATTGATCCCGGCGTCCAGTGCCTGCCGTATCAGGGGCCGCGAGGCCTCCTCGTCGAGCGTCCACTCGTGCACGCCGCGGTCCGGCAGGCCGTAGGACATGCAGCCCAGACAGATCCGCGAGACGTCCAGGCCCGTCGAACCGAGCTTCACGTACTGCATCGTTGCTGCTCCTGCCTTCGAGAGGGGTCCGAAGGGGAGCCTACGACTTCGCGCTTCGGCATCCTCCGGGCTCGACCAGATCCAGTGCCCGCTCCCACCCGAACTCCTCGCCCCCGGCGCCCTGGTAGGGGTGTCCGAAGCGCACTCCCATCCCCCGCAGCCTGATCAGACTGTCCTGGTAGGCGGGGTGGGCGGCGAGGTCGTCGGAGACACAGGGCAGGACGCCGATCGGGATGCCCCGGCCTGCCACCTCGCACAGCGTGCCGAGAGCGAGGGTGTCGGCGATGCCGGCCGCCCACTTGTTGATCGTGTTGAAGGTGGCCGGGGCGACCACGACCGCGTCCGGGTCCGGGAAGGGCCGTGGGTCCCCCGGGCGGCGCCACGCGGAACGGATCGGGTATCCGGTCTGCGCCTCGACGGCGGCCGCGTCGAAGAAGCCGTTCATGGCGGTGGGGGTGGCGATGACGCCCACGTGCCACTCCCGCTCCTGCGCGGCGGTGATCAGCCTGCCGACGCCCGCCGCGATGCCGGCGGCGCAGACGACAATGTACAAGAAGGGCGGTATCTCGTCCTGATCGGTCACGCCGGAACCCTACTCAAGCGGGAATGACAGCCCGCGCTCGCTTTCGGGCCGCGGTCCGTGGATCCGGCGCTCCTTCTCCTCGATGGGCACGTCGTTGATGCTCGCCTCGCGCCGGGTCATCAGCCCGTGCCCGTCGAACTCCCACAGCTCGTTGCCGTACGACCGCCACCACTGCCCTTCGGTGTCCCGGCACTCGTACTGGAAACGGACCGCGATGCGGTTGCCGTCGAACGCCCACAGGTCCTTGCGCAGCGCGTACTCCCGCTCGCGCGCCCACTTCGCGGTGAGGAACTCGACGATCTGGGCGCGGCCGGTGACGAAGGTGCCGCGGTTGCGCCACACGGAGTCCTCCGAGTAGGCGAGTGCCACTCGCTGCGGATCGCGGGTGTTCCAGGCGTCCTCGGCGGCCCGCACCTTCTGGGCGGCGCTCTCGCGGGTGAAGGGCGGCAGGGGCGGGCGGTCGGTCATGTCATCCTCCATCGCGAGAACGTGCGTTCTCCAGGGTGCCTGCTACCTCTCGGACCGGGTGGCGGCGCAGGTCCGGGCGCACAAGAAGGCGTTCGGGGACTACCTCGCCTCCCTCGTCGCCGCGTCGGGGCGGCCCACGGCGCTGTCAGGACCGCTCTTCCTGCTCGCCGAGGGAGCCATGGTGACGGCGGGGATCACACACAGCACCCGCCCCGCGGCGGAGGCGCGCGAGGCGGCCCGGCTGCTGCTGGACTGCCGCTGAGTTCGTCAGGCGGCGGCGAGTGAGATGACTCCGGCACGGGCTGTGGCGAGGGAGTCCGCCGAGGGTCCCTCCAGACCCGCCACCCGGTTCGACGTTCGCCTCACAGCTGGCGGAGGTCCTTCCTGGCCGAAGCGCCGGGCGGTGATCCGGCCGGGCTGCTGAAGTGCCGGCCCCGGACAAGGTGCACCCCGACCGACCCGGCCACACCGCCGCCCGACGGGCCAGTGAAGCTGCGGGCGCCCGGGCGGCGGCCGAGGGGACCGTGGCGCTGCGCGAGAGGCTCCGGGTCACGACCCTCGCCCCGGGCGGTGAACCAGCCGGGCGGCTGAAGTGCCGGCCCGAGACACGGTGCGCCCCGACGGGACCGTGGTGGCGGCTGCTGTTCGTGCTCACCGTCAAGGCCGGGGGCGAGCGGTTCACGGCGTACGACCTCGTCGCGCCGAGCCGGGGCCGTTGCGGCAGGTCGGGCTCGGAGTGCCCGGCCCGCCCTGCCGGGTCAGCTTGCCGTCTGGGACACGGCGATGGCGGCGACGGGGCAGGCGCGGGCGGCCTCACGGACCATGGGGTCGCCGTCACCGTCCTCCCTGCCGGGCAGGAGCGTGCTGAAGCCGTCGTCGTCCTGGGTGAAGACGCCCGGGGCGGCCAGCGCGCACTGGCCCGCCCCGATGCAGACGTCCTTGTCGATGTGGATGTCCATGCGCATCGTGGAGCCTCTTACCAGGTCACGGGGAGTTCCAGCATCCCCTGGATGGTGTCGCCGGGTTTGAAGGGGATCTCCTCGGCGGGGGCGGCGAGACGCAGGGTGGGCAGCCGGTCGAAGAGAGTGCGCAGGGCGATCTCCAGTTCGGCGCGGGCGAGGTTCTGGCCCAGGCACTGGTGGATGCCGAAGCCGAACGCGATGTGGTGCCGGGCGGGCCGGTGCCAGTCGAGGGCGTCCGGGTCGGCGTAGACGTCCTCGTCGCGGTTGACGACCGAGGTCGAGAAGACGACCCCGTCGCCCGCACGGATTGTCGTCCCGGCCACCTCGATGTCCTCGAGGGCCATCCGCAGCAGTCCGTCGGCGATCGACAGCATCCGCATGAGCTCCTCGACCGCGTTCGGGATCAGCGCGGGGTCAGTGCGCAACTCGGCCAGCCGTTGGGGGTGTTGGAGGAGGGTGAAGGTGCCGAGCGAGATCATGTTCGCGGTTGTCTCGTGACCGGCGACCAGCAGGATGATCGCCAGCGCGATCAGTTCCTCACGGTTCAGCTCCCCGTCCCGCAGCTGCTGGTGGACGAGTTCGTCGAGTACACCGGCGCCGGGTTCCGGCTGTTTCTGTTTGCGGTCGATCAGGTCGTCGAAGTACTTCTCGAGTCGGTCGCGGGCGTCCATGACGTCGTCGGCCGCAGGACCGCGCAGCAGACGCCGGGACTGCCCTTCGAAGAAGTCGTGGTCGGTGTAGGGAACGCCGAGCAGGGCGCAGATCACGGTCGAGGGGACGGGCAGCGCGAAGGCACTCACCAGCTCGGCGGGCGGTCCCTGGGCGATCATCGCGTCGATGCGTTCGTCGACGATCTCCTGGATGCGGGGGCGGAGTTCGGTGGCCCGGCGGAGCGTGAAACTGGGGACCATCATGCGTCGCTGGACGCGGTGTTCGGGATCGTCGACTCCCAGCAGCGCGGTCCTCCGGTTCCTGATCGCCGCGAAGCGTGCCGTGGGCGCGGGAAAGCCGTCGCGGGTGCGGTCCGTGGACAGCCGGGGGTCGGCGAGCAGGGCGCGCGCGGTGCCGTGTCCGGTGACCAGCCAGGCCGGACGGCCGTCGAAGAGGGTGATCCTGGACAGCGGGCGGTCGGCGCGCAGGGGGTCGTAGGCGGTGGGCGGGTGGTAGGGGCAGGTCCGGTCCTGGGGGAAGGTGACGGGTTCCGTTTCCGTCATGGAAGACCTCGCAGACGAAGGGTGCGTCGTGCAGATCTTCATTAGATGCCCGGGGCATCTATGGGGCGACGAGAAGTTCGGCCAGATCGGTGGCGGGGACGATCTGGCCGGAGATCGTCGCCCTGGGACGGGAAGCGGCGGGCGGCGTTCACGTCGGGGCGGCCGTGGCTTGGAATGTCGACTGCGCCGACGGGAACGCCGCCCTCGGTATCCGGCCATGCCCGGGCTCACGGGATGACGGGCCACCAGTCCGTCCCCGGCCATCCGGAGGTGCGGGGCGATGGGGCCGCTGGATCCGCGTCCCGCCCGACAGGTGGGCCGGCCGGGTCACGGGGTATCCGGTAGGGATGATTCCGCTGCGGGACGGTGTTGTCCCGTGCGAGAACTCCGCAGCCGGCGACGACGAGGAGACGGTAACCATGCCTCTTGAGGGCGAGTACGAGCCCAGCCCGACCCAGTGGGTGCGTGAGCAGGTGGAGTTGTACGAGAGCTCCGGCGGCGCCGAGGGCAACACCCTCATGGACACCGGGCTGCCCGTCATCGTGCTGACGACCCGCGGCGCGAAGAGCGGAAGGCTCCGCAAGACGCCGCTGATGCGGGTCGAGCACGAAGGGCGTTACGCCGTGGTCGCCTCGCTGGGCGGCGCGCCCAAGCACCCGGTCTGGTACTACAACGTCAAGGCCGACCCGCATGTCGAGCTCCAGGACGGCGCGGTCAAGCGGGACTACGTCGCCCGCGAGATCACCGGCGCCGAGAAGGACGAGTGGTGGGAGCGGGCCGTCGAGGCGTACCCGCCGTACGCCGACTACCAGAAGAAGACGGACCGGGTGATTCCGGTCTTCGTCCTGGAGCCCGTCGACGGGGACTGACCGCCCTCGGAGAAATCTTCGGCAGACGACGCATGCACCGGCTCCGGCCGGGCACCCGTGCGTCAGGCCCCGCCGCGTTCCCCCGTCGCGGCGGGGCTTTCTCGTGCCTCCTCGGCGGGCCGGTCGGTCACGTCGAGGAAGATCTGGTCCGCCTCGGCCACGGTCCGGGAGACGGACCGCTTGATGCGTACGGCGACCTCCTCGACCCGCTCGCTGTCCAGGCCCGGCACCAGGTCGACCCGGGCGGCCACCAGGACCGAGTCCAGCCCCATCTTCATGGTGAACAGCGCCTCCACGCTGTCGATCTCGGGCTGCGCGTCCAGCACGGCCCGGATGCGGGCATCGGCCTCCGGGTCGGCCGCCTCACCGATGAGCTGCCCCTTGGCCTCGCGGCCCAGCCGGTAGGCCACGTAGACGAGCAGCACACCGATGGCCAGGGAGGCGGACGCCTCCCACACCACCTGGCCTGTGACCATGTGCAGCGCCATGCCGATCATGGCCAGGGTCACGCCGAGCACCGCCGTGCCGTCCTCGGCGACGACCGTGCGCAGCGCCGGGTCCCGCATGCCCTGCGCGACCCCGCCCTGCTTGTGCACCTGGTGCAGCGCCCGCAGCAGCGAGACTCCCTCGGCGAGGAGGGCCACACCCAGCACGATGAGGCCGGCCACATAGCCGCTGAGCGTCTCCTCGGCGCCGTTGCGGAGTGCCTCCACGCCTTGGAAGAAGGAGAAGCAACCGCCCATCACGAAGATCCCGACGGCCGCGATCAGCGACCAGAAGAACCTTTCCTTGCCGTAGCCGAAGGGATGGCGCCGGTCGGCAGGGCGGCGGCTGCGGCGCAGCGCGGCCAGCAGGAAGACCTCGTTGAGGCTGTCCGCGACGGAGTGCGCCGCCTCCGACAGCAGCGCCGGCGAGCCCGCGAAGAGCCCGCCGACCGCCTTGGCCACCGCGATCACCAGATTCGCCGCGAGTGCCACCAGCACGGTGACGCGTGTTTTCCGGTCCGCTGAGTTGTTCGTAGATGTCCCGCTCACCCACGCCGACTGCCCGCCTCCCGGGCACTCACACCGTGCCGATTCCCGAAAACGGGGAACGCGTCCAGGACAGGCGTCAGACAGGAGGAAGCATGGGCAGCGCCGACGACGGCAACAGCACGCTCGGCCACAAGGCGTTCAAACGGTCCAAGAGCCATTTCGCGGACCGGGTCACCGCCGACGGCCGGGACGGCTGGCCGGTGGAGGCCGGCCGCTACCGCCTGGTGGTCAGCCGCGCGTGCCCCTGGGCGAGCCGGGCGGTGATCTCACGACGGCTGCTCGGGCTCGAGGACGCGCTCTCGATGGCGATCACCGACCCGATCCAGGACGACCGCAGCTGGCGTTTCACCCTGGACCCGGACGGCCGCGACCCGGTGCTCGGCATCCGCTACCTCAGCGAGGCCTACGACAAGCGGGAGAGCGACTATCCCGGCGGGGTGAGCGTGCCCGCGCTCGTGGACATTCCCAGCGGGAAGCTCGTCACCAACGACTACCAGCAGCTCACCCTGGACCTCGCCACCGAGTGGACGGCCCTGCACCGCGAGGGAGCGCCCGATCTGTATCCGCGGGCGCTGCGCGACGAGATCGACACGGTGATGGCGGACATCTACGAGGACGTCAACAACGGTGTGTACCGCGCGGGTTTCGCCAGCTCACAGGAGGAGTACGAAGAGGCCTGCGCGGGCTTGTTCCGCCGGCTCGACCTGCTGACACCGCGGCTGGCAGGGCAGCGGTATCTGGTCGGGGACACCATCACCGAGGCGGACATCCGCCTGTTCACGACACTGGTGCGTTTCGACGCCGTCTATCACGGTCACTTCAAGTGCAACCGCTGGAAGCTGGCGGAGAACGAGGTGCTGTGGGCGTACGTCCGCGACCTCTACCAGACGCCGGGCTTCGGTGACACGGTCGACTTCGACCACATCAAGCGGCATTACTACCAGGTGCACACCGGTATCAACCCGACCGGCATCGTGCCGCTGGGGCCGGACCTGGCGGGCTGGCTGACGCCGCATCACCGTGAGGAGCTCGGCGGCCGTCCGTTCGGCGACGGGACTCCGCCGGGGCCGGCACCGACGGCCGAGGCGGTTCCGGCGCACCACCGACCCACCACTGAGCCGACCCACCACTGAGCCGACCCACCACTGAGCAAGGAGATCGACGTGGCAAAGAAGAAGAAGCTGCCCCTCGCCTACAAGCCCCTCGGCTTCGTACTGGGCTGGACGAGCGGAACGCTGGCGGGACTGGCCTTCCAGAAGACCTGGAAGGCCATCCGGCACGAGGACGATGCGCCCGACGCCCTGGACCGTGACCGCGGCTGGGGAGAGATCCTGCTGGCTGCGGCGGTCCAGGGCGCCATCTTCGCCGTGGTTCGCAGCGCGGTGGACCGCGCGGGCGCCACAGCCATCGAACGCTCCACCGGAGTCTGGCCGGCCGACGACAAGGGCGGCCGCGACTGACTCAGCCCTGCTTGGGCGCGGTCGGGGTGACCAGGCGCACGGTGAAGGAGTGTCCGGCGGGGTCGGCGTAGCCGCGTTCCTCGAACGGCCCCGCCACGTCCTTCGCCTCCAGTGGTCGCCCGCCGAGCTCCACGACCTTGCGCTCGACCGCGTCCAGGTCATCCACCACGAAGTCGATGTGGGCCTGGAGGGAGTTCTCGGGGCGGGGCCAGCTCGGCGGTGTGGCGTTCACGTCACGGCGGAACGCCAGCCGGAAGCCGTCCGCTCCCCTGATCTCCACGCGGTTCGCGGTCGCGTCGGTCTGCTCGGCCGCCAGCAGCTCCTTGTAGAACACGGCGAGCTTCTCGGGCTCGGCACAGTCGAGCACGACGACCCCCGCTTTCACCAGTGCCATGTCTCCTCCGAAGGGTTCGGCCACGGGGTGTTGGCGCCCCGCGGCCCGTACCTTGCGGATATCCCGGCACGGCCGATTCAGTCGGCGACCGACCACTCCCCGTCCCGCATCAGGTCACGCCCGGTGAGCTCCTCGACCTCCCGCCAGGCCTGCACCCGCCGCGGACGGACGCGAAAGTAGAGGTAGGGCGTGGTGAGCTGTCGGGGATCGAAGCCGGTCCTCGCGGCGAAGCCGTCCCCGTCCTCCTGGCTCAACTCGACCTGGGTGATGGTCTCGACGGTATCAGTCTGGCCGTTCGCGCCTGCTTCCACCTCCGCCTTTCGGCCTAGGACGTGTCGCAGCGTCACGGCGTGGGCCCCGAATCCCTGGCGCTCGTAGAAACGGATCGCCTCCGGGTTGGCCGCGTAGGCGGCTACCTCCGCCTGCACGGCCCCCTGTGCCCCGGCCCAGGCCAGGAACTCCGCCACCAGGCGGGCGCCGACCCGCCCGCGCCGGTGGGCCGGGCGGACGTACAGGCCGTTCAGCGTGGCCGCCTTCACGGGCCGCACGGCCGAGGGTTCGGTCAGCGACCCGGTCAGGTGTCCGACCACCTCACCGTCGTACGCCACCACCAGGACGAGCCGTGCCGGGTCCGCCAGGGCCGCGCGGTGAGCTCTTCCTCGGTGGTCATGGCGCTCACGCTAGCGGCCGACACTGACAGTGGATTTCTTGGACAGGTGTCCCGCTATAGTGGACACCTGTCCAAGAAGTGGGGAAGCTGATGGAGATCCTGGCGAACGTGCTGGTCGGCCTGGTGGCGGCGCTGCATGTGTACATCCTGGTGATGGAGATGTTCCTGTGGCAGAAGAAGCCGGGGATGTCCTTCCACGGGTTCGACCGGGAGATGGCCCGGGCCACTGCCCCGATGGCCGCCAATCAGGGGCTGTACAACGGGTTCCTCGCGGCGGGGCTGGTGTGGGGGCTCGTCGCCGGGGATCCGACCGGGTTCCGGGCGCAGGTGTTCTTCCTGGTGTGCGTGATCGTCGCCGGGGTGTACGGCGCCGTCACCGCCAACGTCCGGATCCTCGCCGCGCAGGCGTTGCCGGGCGCGCTCGCCCTGGCCGCCGTCCTCGTGACGCAGTGACCCGCCCCGCACCGGAGGACCCGCGGGCGGCCCGCACCCGGGCGCGACTGCGCCAGGCACTGCTCGCGGAGTGCGCCGAGCGGCCGCTGGAGGAGGTCGGCGTGGCCGCGCTGGTCCGGCGGGCCGGGATCGGCCGGGCCACGTTCTACGTGCACTACGACGGCCTGGAGGCGCTCGCCGTCGACGCCTGCGCGGACGTCGTACGGGAGGCCGTGGAGGCGCTGCACGCCTGGCGCGGGCGGCCCGACCCGGTGCACGCGCCGCCCGCGCTCGGGGAGTTCTTCGCCTCGCTCGCCCCGCACGCCGCCCTGTACCGGTCCCTGCTCGCCCCGGGCGGCGGCGGACCGCTCGGCAGGGTCCTGCACCGGGATCTGAGGGCCTACAGTCTGCGGGAGCGCGAGTTCGCGGGTGCCGCCGACGCCCCGCTGGTCGCCTCCGCGGTCGCGGCCACCTTCGCCGGCGTCCTCGCCGACTGGCTGCACGGCCTGCTCGACGCCACCGCGGCCGAAATCGCCGACCAGGTCTGGCAGTTGCTGGTCGCCCTGCACGCCAGCCGGTGAACTCGGCTCACTTGCAGGCCATGTGCTCCTTGAGCAGGGGCCAGGCCTCGACGCCGTCGGGTGTGCGGACGTACGCCGTTGCGCGGTCGCCGGTCAGCCACAACTCCCGGTCCTGGTAGCGGTATCCGGTGTCCTGGGCGTTCACCGGCAGGGCGGCCGAGCCGTCGTAGGCCGCGGTGAGCATGTCGGGTTCGAGCAGGCCCTGCGGGTCACGGCCGTACGTCCGGCCGCCGAGGTCGAGGAAGTGCACCTGCCGCCAGCCGCAGTGCGCGTCCCCCGCAGCGCTGCTCACCTCGGTGGTCGGCACCCGCCGGCCCGCGCGGTCGGTCCAGATCTCGTAGCCGTGGGAGGCGGTCCAGTCTGCCGGGAGTTCGGACGGGTCGCAGGACGCGCTGGTCTCCGGGCCCCAACCGGGCCTGTCCTCCTGGTCCTTGGCGACCACGACCGCCACCTTGGTCCGGCCGTCGACGTCGTAGGAGTACAGCACGCGGTCCGCCGCCTCGCGCTCCACGCGGTAGCCGGATCGGGGGTCGCCCGGGTCGAACAGGTCGAAGTACAGCTTCAGCCCTTCCTCCGGGCTGTCCCCGCCGTCGTCCCTGCTCCAGCCGTCGGGGCCGTTGCCGTTGTGGATCTCCCCCGCGCACTCCAGGGCCCGGCCCGCGGCCCCGGAGGCGAGCCGCAGCGCCTGCGGGGAGTGCTCGTCGAGTTCCTTCGTCGGTACGTCCATCGGCCCGTCGTAGGGCGTGGCCGGTGCGGCGCCCTCGACCACCACGCCCTCCCCGGACTCGCACCCCACGACCGTCATGACCATGATCGCCAGCACCGCACACAGCCCTCTGCGCATTCCCGCCCCCCGCACGCCGTCCGCCTTCGTGATCCTTCGACGCCGGGGCGGCCGGGAACGTTCAGCGCGCCGCCGTCTGGAACGTGCGCCGGTACACCTGCGGTGACACCCCGATCGCCGCATGCAGGTGCTGGCGCAGGGACGCGCCCGTGGCGAAGCCCACGCGGCCCGCGATCTGGTCGACCGACAGATCGCTGGACTCCAGGAGGTGCCGGGCCCGGGCGATGCGCTGCTGGATCAGCCAGCGCCCGGGGCTCATGCCCACCTCGTCACTGAAGCGGCGGGCGAAGGTGCGCAGGCTCATGCGGGCGTGGCCGGACAGGTCGCCCAGGGTCAGGGGCTCGTCGAGGCGTTCCAGCGCCCAGGCGCGGGTCCCGGCCGTGCTCGTGGCGCCCTGTTCCGGGACGGGCTGTTCGATGTACTGGGCCTGACCGCCGTCCCGGAACGGCGGGACCACACAGCGGCGGGCCACGGTGTTGGCGAGTTCGCTGCCGTGGTCCTTGCGGACGAGGTGCAGACAGACGTCCACACCGGAGGCGGCCCCGGCCGAGGTGAGAATGCGGCCGTCGTCGACGAAGAGCACGTCGGGGTCGAGGTCGACGTGCGGGTACATCCGCCGGAAGAGGTCGGCGAGCTGCCAGTGGGTGGTCGCCCGGCGGCCTTCCAGGAGACCGGCCGCGGCGAGGACGAAGGCGCCGGTGCAGATGGAGACGATCCGGGCGTCGGGGCTGATGAGCGCGAGCGCCCCGCGCACCTCGTCCGGGAGCTCGGCGGGCATCCGCTCCGGGGAGACGGGGGTGATCACCACGGTGTCAGCCGTGGCGAGGATCTCGGGTCCGTGCTCGACGCCGATGGTGAAGTCGGCGTTGGTGCGCACCGGTCGGCCGTCGACCGTGCAGGTCAGCACCTCGTACCGGCCGTCGGCCGCGCCGAGGATCCGGCTGGGGATGCCCAGCTCGAAGGGGTACACGCCGTCCAGGGCCAGCACCACGACCCGCTCGGTCCGCTGGGTCCACTGGGTCCGCTCCACATGTCGCATGGCACGATCCTATCGAAGCTTGGCAATCGTGCCATTTTCCTGGCGGGCGGGGCCGGGCAGGCTGGACGACCATGAGCACTGTGAACACCATGCGAGCCATCAGCCAGGACACCCTCGGCGGTCCCGAGGTCCTCAAGGAGATCGACGTAGAACGCCCCGCGCCGCGCCCCAACCAGGTACTGGTCCGGGTGCGGGCGGCCGGCCTGAACCCGACCGACTGGAAGCACCGCGCCACCGGCGGCTTCCTCGGCCAGCCGCCGTTCGTCCTCGGCTGGGACGTCTCCGGCGTGGTCGAGGCGGTCGGCATCGGCGTCGCCACTTTCAAGCCCGGCGACGAGGTGTTCGGCATGCTGCCGTACCCGTGGGGCCACGGTTCGCACGCCGAGTACGTGATCGCGCCGGTGCGGGCCCTCACGCACAAGCCGGCGTCGATCGACCACACCCAGGCGGGGGCGCTGCCCCTCGTGTCGCTGACCGCGTGGCAGGCGCTGGTGGAGAACGCCGAACTACGGCCCGGACAGCGGGTGTTGATTCACGCGGCGGCCGGAGGCGTGGGGCATGTGGCCGTGCAGATCGCCAAGGCGCGGGGTGCCCATGTGATCGGCACCGCGAGCGTGGGCAAGCACGACTTCCTGCGCGAGCTCGGCGCGGACGAGGTGATCGACTACCGGGAGACGGACTTCGCCGAGGCGGTGAAGGACGTCGACGTCGTACTGGACACGCTGGGCGGCGAGACGTCCGTGCGGTCGCTGCGGGTGCTGCGGCCGGGCGGGGTCGTGGTGTCGATCATCCCGCTGGGCACGGACGAGTTCACCGAGGAGGCCGAGCGGCTCGGCGTGAGGGCCGTGCGGATGCTCGTCGACGCGGACCGCGCCGGGATGGACGCGATCGTGGACCTGGTGGAGAAGGGCGAGCTGCGGCCCACGATCGCGGGGACGTTCCCGTTGGCCGATGCCGCCGAGGCCCACAGGCTCGGCGACACCGGCCGTACCACCGGGAAGCTGGTCCTGGTGGTCGACTGACGTCTCAGACCGACCTCTCAGAGCGTCAGCACGGGCCGGAACGTCCGCACGGGTCAGAACGTCAGCACGGGTCAGAACATCCGCACGGGTCAGAACGTCAGCACGGGTTTGATCGCCTTGCCCGCGCCCATGTCCCGTACCGCCTGGTCGATGTCCGCGAACGGATAGGTGCTGATCAGGCGGTGCAGCGGGAGCCGTCCCTCCTTCACCAGGCGGACCAGGGCGGGGATGAAGCTCTGCGTCTCGGCGTCGCCGAGAGTGAGGCCGACGACCCGCTTGCCGCCGAGCAGCCCGTTGACGTCCAGGGAGACCTCGGTGCCGAACGGCGGGGCGCCGACGACGACCAGCGTGCCGCGCGCGCCGAGCGCGTCGACGCCCTGGCGCAGGACGGTCACGCTGCCCGTGGTCTCCACGATGCCGTCCGCGCCCTGACCGCCGGTGATCGCGGCGAGCGCCTCGCCGAGGTCCTCCTCGCCGGCATTGACGGTGTGAGTGGCGCCCAATTCCCTTGCGAGGGTGAGCCGTTCGCCGAACCGGTCGACGGCGACGATCGTCGTGGCGGGAGTGAGGGCGGCGGCCATGACCGCGGACAGGCCCACCGCTCCGGCGCCGAGCACCACGATGGTGGAACCGGTGACGGGCTTCAGGACGTTCCACACGGCGCCGACGCCGGTCTGCACTCCGCAGCCGAGCGGGGCGATGGACTCCAGCGGCACGTCCTGGTCGACCTTGACGAGGCTGCGCTCGTCGACCAGGGCCCGCTCGGCGAACGAGGACTGGCCGAAGAAGTGTCCGCCGAGCGACTCGCCGTCCCGGCTGATGGTGCTGGTGCCGTCGGCCCGGCGGCCGCCGAGGAGGTTCAGCGGCAGCCAGCCGGCGCAGTAGGCGGGGTGGCCGCCGTCGCAGTTGCGGCAGTCGCCGCAGGACGTGAACGACAGCACGACGTGGTCGCCCGGGGCGACGCCGGTGACGGCCGAGCCGACGGCCTCGACGACTCCCGCCCCCTCGTGCCCGAGGACACCGGGCAGCGGGAAGGGCAGTCCGCCGCTCGCCACGCCGAGGTCGGTGTGGCACAGGCCGGTCGCGACCATGCGGACGAGGGCCTCATGAGGGGCGGGCTCGTCGAGGGTGACGTCGGAGAGGGTGAAGGGCGCGCCGCCGGACTCGACGACGGCGGCACGGGTGGTGGTGGACATCGCGGGGACTCCTTGGAAGGCGCTCAGTCGAGCGAGACGACGACGGACTTGACCCTGGTGTAGGCGTCGAGCGCCTCCGGGCCGTACTCGCGGCCGTAGCCGGAGTCCTTGACCCCGCCGAAGGGCACCGCGGGGTCGAGCATCGCCCAGTCGTTGACCCAGACGATGCCCGCCTGGAGGCGGTCGGCGACCCGGTGCGCGCGGGCGAGGTTGGTGGTCTGGACGCCCGAGGCCAGGCCGTACGGCGTGGAGTTGGCGAGGGCGACGGCCTCGTCCTCGGTGTCAAAGGGCTGCACGGTCAGGACCGGGCCGAAGATCTCCTCCTGCACGACCCGGGAGTCGTTGGAGAGATCGGCGATCACGGTGGGCTTGTAGTAGAAGCCGCCGTCGAGGTCGAGGCGTTCACCGCCGCAGACGATCCGGCCGCCCTCCTTGCGGGCCAGGTCGACGTACTCCTCGACCTTCTTCAGGTGCTTCTCCCCCGCCATCGGACCGACGACGGTCCCGGGGTCGCGCGGGTCGCCGACGGGCACGCCGGGCACGGCGTCGGCGAGGATGCCGAGCAGGGTGCTGTGGACCGAGCGGGCCACGAGCAGGCGCGGGCCGCCCATGCAGAACTGGCCGGTGTTGAAGACGAACGCCTTGATGATCGCGCCGACCGCCTTCTCCAGGTCGGCGTCCTCGAAGACGATGTTGGCCGCGTTGCCGCCGAGCTCCATGGTGACGGGCTTGAGGGCCTCGCCCGCCGTCGCCGCCACATGCCGGCCGATCGCGGTGGAGCCGGTGAAGGCGACCTTGTCGACCCCGCGGTGGCGCAGCAGGGCCTCGCCGGCCACCGGTCCGGCGCCGGTGACCACGTTGACGACCCCGTCGGGGACCCCGGCCCGCTGGAGCAGTGCGGCCATGTAGAGGGCGCTGAGCGGGGTCTCGTCGGCCGGCTTGTGCACGACCGTGTTGCCGGCGGCGAGCGCGGGGCCGATCTTGGAACCGGAGAGGATCAGCGGGAAGTTGAACGGGGTGATCGCGGCGACCACGCCGAGCGGCTCGCGCTTGGTGTAGGCGAGGGCGTTCATGGGCGTGTTGCGGACGGAGCCGTCCAGGGAGTGGGCGAGGGCCGCGAAGTGCTCGTAGTCGTTGGCCGCGTTGGTGACGTCCACGGCGTGGCACAGCGAGATCGGCTTGCCGACGTCCAGGCTCTCCAGCTGGGCGAGTTCGTCGGCGTTCTCGCGGATCAGCTCGGCGACCCGGTGCAGGATCCGGCCCCGCTCGCGACCGCTGAGACCGGACCAGGCGCCGTCGTCGAAGGCCTCCCGGGCGGCACGGACGGCCGCGTCCACGTCGGCGGCGCCGGCCTCCGCGACGGTGGTGACGACCGCGCCCCGGGACGGGTCGACCACCTCGGTGCGCGCACCGTCGGCGGCCTCACGCCACTGGCCGCCCACAAACAGCCGTCCGGGTTCGATCTCGATGGGGGACATCGCGGCTCCTCAGCTTCGTCGCCAAGATTTCAACAAACAGGATTCCTGTTGGTTCGCAGTCTCTTTACAGACAGGTTTCCTGTCAATGGTCTAGCCTGAACCCATGCTCGACACACAGCTGACCAAGGCGCCCCCGTCACTCCTCTACATGGTGAAACAGGTGGAGCTCGTCGTCCGTTCCCATCTGGACGACCTGGTCAGGCCCTCCGGGATCACCGCCCTGCAGTACACGGCCCTCACGGTCCTCGAGCGGCACGACGGGCTGTCGGCGGCGCAACTGGCCCGGGACTCCTTCGTCACCGCCCAGTCGATCGCCGATCTCGTGCGCTCCCTGGAGACCCGCGGACTGGTCCGCCGGGAGCGCAATCCGAGGAACCGCCGCGAACTGCTGATCCTGCTGACCGAGGAGGGGCGTGCGCTGCTCGCGCAGCACGAGGGCCCCGTAAAGGAGCTGGAGGAGCGGATGGTGCGGGACCTCACCGCGCACCAGACCGAGCAGTTCCGTCAAGCGCTGACCAGGGCCTGGCACGCCCTGTCGTGAGCCGGGCGCGAGCCCCGCGTGAACTCGGTGCGAACCGACGGTCGCAATTCGAAGACATATGTCAATCGAACATGCTCAAATTCGCTCCATCGAGGGTAACTTGCAGGGCGGGAAAAGGATTTCTACGCGCCTGTGGAGCCGGTTGGAGGCCAAGTCGTCGTGCAGCAGGAACCTGCGCCGCCGTCCCGGCATCTGCGCGTCCACGAGGACCGCGGTCACACCGTGCTGGAGTTCCGCGGGGAGATCGACATCGCCGCGGCCGTCGAGCTCCTTCCCCACCTGGACCGGGCCACCGGGCATCCCGGCGCGCGGCTGGTGATCGACCTCAGTGGCGTGGAGTTCTTCGACTGCTCCGGGCTGCGGCTGCTGTACCGGGCCCGCTCCCGTGTGCTCGACCACGACGGCACGCTGCTCCTGGTCTGCACGCACCCCCTCACCCTGCGGGTCATCAAGGTGACCGGCCTGGCCCGGCTGCTGCCCCCGCTGCCGTCGCTGGACGCGGCCCTGGGCCAGCCCGAGGCGACGTCCGAGACGTTATGACGGTCCGCTATTCACCGTGGGGCGAATCGAACAGGGCGCTGACCGACTCGCCGTTGTGAATGCGCCGTACGGCCTCGGCGAGCGCGGGCGCGATGGACAGGATGCGCAGCTTGTCGGTGCGTTCCTCGACGGGGACCGGCACGGTGTTGGTGCACACGATCTCCAGTACGTCGGGCTGCTCACCGATCCTCTTGAGGGCACCGTCGGCGAACAGACCGTGCGTGCACGCGACCCGTATGGAGCGCGGACCCAGCTCACGCAGTCTGTCGAGCAGTTCCAGCACCGTGCTGCCCTTGGCGATCTCGTCGTCCAGCACGATCACGTCCCGTCCGGCGACCTCGCCGATGACGTCGCTGATGCTGACCCGGTCGTCGGCGAAGCGCTGCTTGGCGCCCGCGGCCACCTGGGCGCCGATCAGCCGGGCGAAGGCGGCGGCCTCCTTGGCGTTGCCGAGGTCAGGGGAGACCACGGTGGTGCGGGTCAGGTCGTACCGCTGGAAGTGAGCGGCCAGCTCACGCAGGGCGTGCAGATGGTCGACGGGCACCGAGAAGAAGCCGTGCACCTGCGGGGAGTGCAGGGTCATGGCGAGGACCCTGCTCGCGCCCGCCGCCACCATCAGGTCGGCGACGAGGCGTCCGCCCAGCGAGATACGGGGCGCGTCCTTCTTGTCGGAGCGGGCGTAGGAGTAGTGCGGCATGACGACGGTGATCCGGCGCGCGGAGGCACCACGGGCCGCGTCGCACATCAGCAGCAGCTCCACCAGGTGCTCCTGGACCGGCCTGACCAGCGGCTGGACGAGGAAGACGTCCCGCTCCCGGCAGTTGGCCTGAAGCTGCACCTCCAGGCAGTCGTTGGCGAACCGGCTGACCCGGGTGGGACTGAGCGGCACCCCCAGATGCGCGCAGACCTCCGCCGCCAGCTCGGGGTGGGCGCTACCGCTGAACACGGCGATGTCTCGCACGGACCTGCTCCTATGATGATCATCTCGGGTTGCCCGGCTCATGCTACTGGCCTGCGCGCCGGCCACCCGGGTGCCGAAATTCGGTTGCGGTGACCCGGTCGGCGGACGCCATCATGGCCACGTCCACGTTCCCTCATGTCAGGATCCCTCGCATGCGCCGACTCCTCGAATCGACCCAGCGCCCCCTTCGGCCCACGGTTCTCGAGGACTCGACCCCGTATGCACACCCTGAACATCGGAATTCTGGCCCACGTCGACGCCGGTAAGACCAGCCTCACCGAGCGGCTGCTGTTCGACCACGGCGCGATCGACCGGCTCGGCAGCGTCGACACCGGTGACACCCGCACCGACGACGGTGCGATCGAGCGGCAGCGCGGCATCACCATCCGCTCCGCGGTCGCCTCGTTCACCGTCGGTGACACCCGGATCAACCTCGTCGACACCCCGGGGCACTCGGACTTCATCGCGGAGGTCGAGCGCGCCCTGGAGGTCCTCGACGGGGCGGTCCTGCTGCTGTCCGCCGTGGAGGGCGTACAGGCGCAGACCCGGGTGCTGATGCGGACCCTGCGCAGGCTACGGCTGCCCACGCTGATCTTCGTCAACAAGATCGACCGGTCCGGTGCCCGCGACGAGGGCCTGCTCGCGGACATCCGGCGCAGGCTGACGCCGTACGTCGCCCCGCTCACAGAGGTGACGGGCATCGGCACGACCGGCGCCGAAGTGGCCGCCCGGCCCGGGGACGGCCGGCTGGCCGAGGCCCTCGCCGAGGTCGACCCGGACATCCTGACGGCGGTCGTGGACGGCCCCGCGCCCACCCCGGACGACGTGCGTGGGGCCCTCGCCGCCCGCACCGCCGACGGCTCCTTCCACCCGGTGTTCTTCGGTTCCGCCCTCGGCGGCCAGGGCGTGCGCGACCTGGTCGAGGGCGTGATCCGGCTGATTCCGGCCGGCCCCGCGACACGAGACGGCGAACCGCGCGGCACGGTGTTCGCCGTACGCCCCGGACCCGGCGGTGAGCGCACCGCGTATCTGCGGCTGTACGACGGTGAGGTGACGGAGCGTCAACGGCTGACGTTCCTCAGGCGCGAGGCCGACGGCGCGACCAGCCGGGTCTCCGGGCGGGTGACGCACCTGAGCGGACCCCTCACCGCCGGGAACATCGCGGCGCTGACCTTCTCCGCCGACCTCCGTGTCGGCGACCGCCTCGGTGAACTCACCGACCGCGCACCGCAGTTCGCGCCCCCGACCCTTCAGACCCTGGTCACGGCCCGCCACCCCGGTCAGGCGGCCCGGCTGCGCTCGGCGCTGCTGACCCTCGCCGACCAGGACCCCCTCATCCACGCACGCCCCACGGCCGAGGGCGCCACCTCGCTGCTCCTGTACGGCGAGGTCCAGATGGAGGTGCTCGCGGCGACCCTCGCCCAGGACTTCGGTGTCGAGGCGGACTTCGAACCGGGCCGGGTGCGGTACCTGGAGCGGCCGCGCGGCACCGGGGAAGCGTGCGAGGAGCATCCCTGGCATCTGGGGACCCGTTACTGGGCGACGATCGGACTGCGGGTCGAGCCGGGCGAACGCGGCTCGGGTGGCGTCTTCGCGTACGAGACCGAACTCGGCGCGCTCCCCCGGGCGTTCCACCAGGCCATCGAGGAGACCGTCCACGCGAGCATGCGGACCGGTCTGAGCGGCGCGAGCGTGACGGACTACCGGGTCACCCTGGTCCGCTCCGGATTCATCGGGCCTCTCAGCACCGCCGCCGACTTCCGGGGGCTCACGCCGATCGTGCTGCGCCGGGCCCTGGAGCGGGCGGGGACGCGGCTGTTCGAGCCGTACCACGCGTTCGAGGCGGAGGTGCCGCTGGACGCGCTGGCTGCGGTCACTGGGCAACTCGCCGCCGCCGGAGCCGAGTTCACGGGAACCACGGGCGGGGCCACGGCATGGGTGATCACCGGTGAGCTCCCGGGCCGGAGGGTGCGGGAGCTGGAGCTGCGGCTGCCCGGGCTCACCCGCGGTGAAGGGGTGTGGTGGTCCAGGCCCTCGGGTGACCGTGAGCTCAAGCCGCACTAAGAGCGCTCACCACGACACCGGCAACCGGCGCGGTCCCCGTGTCATCTGTCCCTCCCGCCAGTCGATCGTCTCCGGCGTGAACTCGGCCCGCAGTCCCGGGAACCGGACCGCCAGCCGGTGCAGGGCCAGCCCCAGCTCCAGGCGGGCCAGCCAGGCGCCCAGACAGTGGTGGGGACCGGCACCGAACACCACGCTCGGTGTCGTCAGCGGGGCGAACAGGTCGGTCTCGCCGGGCTGCGGAAAGACGTCGGGGTCCCTGTTCGCCGCGTTGGTCTGGACGGCGACCACGGCCCCCGCCGGGATCGTCACCCCGCCGACCTCGGCGTCCTCGACGGCCCGGCGGATCAGCCCCGGCAGCACCCTGCCCTCGCTCAGCGGGATCGTGCGCAGGAGCTGTTCGACGGCGCTCTCGGCGGACTCCTGGCTCTCGGCGAGACCGGGCCAGGCCTGCAGCCCGTCGGTGAGGAGGTGGACGACGATGTTTCCGAGGGCGGTCATCGTCGTCTCGTGCCCGGCGACGACCAGACCCAGGACCAGCATGACCAGCTGCGACTCGTCGATCCCGAGACCGTCGCCGGCCACGACCAGGGCACTGACCAGGTCGTCGCCCGGCTCCTTGCGCCGCTCGGCGATCAGTTCCGCGCAGAAGTGGCCGAACTCCCCCATGGCCGCGCCGACTTCCTCGGCGGTGTGCGCGCCGCCGGACAGGGCGTGGTCGGCCCAGTCGCGGATGCGCTCCCAGTCGGCGTGTTCCAGACCCATCAGCCGGGAGATCACCGAGACCGGCAGGCGGCGGGTGAACCCCTCGACGATGTCGGCGGGCTGCGGCTGCCGTGCGAGGTCGTCGAGGAGGGTCTCCACCACGGAGGCGGTCCAGGGCCGCCAGCGGGCGATCGCGCGCGGGGTGAAGGCCCGCTGGACAGTGCCGCGCAGCAGTTGATGGGGCGGCCCGTCCTGGTTGAGGAGGCCGTCCGGGGAGTCCAGCAGGTTCGGTACGAGGAGCAGCGGCGGGGCGTCCTCCTCGTGGAGCGACTTCCTGTTGAAGCGCGGGTCCATGAGCACCTGGCGCACGTCGGCGTAGCGGGTGACGAGCCACACCGGGGTGCCGGTGGCCAGGGTGGTGAGCCGGGGCGGGCCGTTCCCGGGCAGGGGGATACGGTGCATGGGACAAAGGGTCCGGGACGTGCTGTCTGTGCTCATCCAGGTCTCCAGACACGCCGGTACGCGAGTTCCCCACGCTAGTGCGCCCCGGTGTGTCCCGTCAGTGTCCCAATCAGCCAACAAGACGGTCCCACCGGGCTTTTGGGAGTTATCCGTGGGCATCCGTGCAGTAGGAAGGAGGGCCGTCGCATGACGACTCCCATCAGGCGCGTGTCCAGGCGCATGCCCGGTTGGGCGAAGATACTGACCGCCGTCGTGGTGGTGCTCGTGGTGTTCTTCGCCGGTATCCGGTTCAGCGTGCTCCCTGGCCTCAAGGACCTGTTCGGCACGGAGACCCACGACCGAACGGGTCCCGCACTTCTGGAGTCCATCCAGGACATCAGCCGTTACGACGCCGCCTCCGGCAATTTCCAGGTGGTCGTGGACCTGGAGAAGGACACGAAGTTCCTGCCCGACGCGATCCGCGGCTCCCGCACCCTGTACGTGGGAGCGGGCGCCGTCGACGCCTACGTCGACCTCGGCAAGGTCGCCAAGAACGACGTGACGGTCAACGAGGACCGCACGGCCGCCACCCTCCACCTGCCGCACGCGCAGCTCGGCAAGGCCACGCTGGACGCCGACCGCTCCTACGCGGTCTCCAAGCAGCGCGGTCTGCTCGACCGGCTCGGCGACTTCTTCTCCGACAACCCCAACAGCGAACAGGCCGTGCAGAAGCTCGCGGTGAAGCACATCACCGAGGCGGCGAAGGAGAGCGAGCTGACCAAACGGGCCGAGACCAACACCACCAACATGCTCAAGGGACTGCTGAACTCGCTCGGCTTCAAGAAGGTCGAGGTCACCTACGGCACCTGATCAGCGGCCACGTGGTAGCCGACGTGCCCTGACCGGGTGCCGCAGCGGCGGCGCCCGGTCAGGTGCGGCGAACTGCTCCGGGCGGGTCACGGCGAGGAACGCGAGGGCCCCGGCCGGCAGCGGCGATACCAGCCCCCGACCGGGGGCCACACCGACGGATCCGCGACGGCTGCGGCGAAGGCGGTGCGCAGGTTCTGTGCCACGACCCGGCGTCTGAGCGGACCGTCGGCTCAGGAGTTCGGCCGTGGCCACGCGCGCAGTACTCCGGCTTGCGTGCCCCCGGCTGTACGAGGGGAAACCGGAGGCCGGCCGATGTGCGGCGGCATCCTCGGACCGTTCAGGGGTAAGCGCCTTTCGACACTGGGAAGTTCGAGAGCGGAGGATCCAATGGCCTGGGCGCCGTCACGTTCGCGAGCGGGGTCAGATACCGGCACCGTCAGGACCGAGCGCGCGGTGAAGCCCGCTCGCCCCCGGCGAGATCCGCTCTCCCTCGTCGTCCGTTTCGTGGCGATGGTGTTCGCGTTCGTGTTCATGGTGGCGTTCGCCGTCGTCCTGGCCCGGCTCACGCTCGAACCCTCGCCGGCGTCGGTGGATCTGACGCACACCAACCTGCACCCCGGCGCCTCTCTCAAGGCCTATCTGGACCAGCCCGAGATGCGGGACGCCTTCAAGCAGATCGGCGGCAACATCCTGCTGGGCGTGCCGTTCGGGATCCTGGTGCCGGTCATCGCTCCCAAGACCCGCGGGCTGCTGCGGATCGTGCTGCTGACGGCGTTCGTGATGCTGCTCGTCGAGTTCGCGCAGGGCGCCCTCGTGGAGGGCCGGGCCTTCGACATCGACGACGTCATCCTCAACACCTCCGGCGCGCTGATCGGCTATCTGCTGCTGGGACGGCGGCTGAGCCGGGCGGTGCACAAGAAGCCGCGCGACAGGGCGGCGAAGAAGGCGTAAGGAATCCGAGCGGCGCTCGACTTCTGGTCTGTACCAGAGTATTGACGAGCCCTTAGTTCACTCCTTAAATCAAGAGGCGACACCTTCACCCCCCACCCCGAAGGAAGAGCCGTGGCCGCCTCACGCCTCCTGCGCAGATGTCTCCTCGCCGCACTGTCCGCCGTACTGATCTCCGCCGGAACCGCCCAGGCGGACCCGCCCACCGTCTCCCCCGCCGCCGCGGCGGTGACGTTCTCCGACACCTTCGACGGGCCCGCCGGAGCCGCGGTCGACTCCTCGAAGTGGCAGATCGAGACCGGCGACAACGTCAACAACCACGAACGGCAGTACTACACCTCGGGCAACAAGAACGCCGCCCTCGACGGGCAGGGCCATCTGGTGATCACGGCCCGGCGCGAGAACCCCGCGAACTACCAGTGCTGGTACGGCACCTGCCAGTACACCTCGGCCCGGCTGAACACCTCCGGGAAGTTCACCTCGCAGTACGGTCATGTCGAGGCGCGGATGAAGATCCCGCGCGGGCAGGGCATGTGGCCGGCGTTCTGGATGCTCGGCACCCCGGTCAACTGGCCGGACTCGGGCGAGATCGACATCATGGAGAACGTGGGCTTCGAGCCCTCGACCGTGCACGGCACGATCCACGGCCCCGGCTACTCCGGCTCGGGCGGCATCGGCGCCGGCTACTCCCTCCCGAACGGCCAGGCCTTCGCGGACGCCTTCCACACCTTCGCCGTCGACTGGGCACCCGACTCGATCACCTGGTCCGTGGACGGGACCGTCTACCAGCGGCGCACCCCGGCCGACCTGGGCGGCCGCACCTGGGTGTTCAACAAGCCGTTCTTCCTGATCCTCAACCTCGCGGTCGGCGGCTACTGGCCCGGCGACCCGGACGGCTCCACCGCCTTCCCGCAGCAGCTCGTGGTGGACCACGTGTCGGTGACCACCGGCGACACGGCCACCGGGGCGGCGATCCGGGGTCTCGCGGGCAAGTGCGCGGACGTCGCCGGGGCGAACCCCGCGAACGGGACCGCCGTACAGCTCTACGACTGCAACGGCACCGCCGCCCAGCAGTGGACCGTCGGCTCGGACGGCACGATCCGCGCGCTCGGCAAGTGCCTGGACGTGACGGGCGGCGGCACCGCGGACGGGACGGCGGTCCAGCTCTACGACTGCAACGGCTCCGGCGCCCAGCGGTGGACCGTCACGGGCGCGGGCGACATCGTCAACCCGCAGGCCGACAAGTGCCTCGACGTGGCGGGCAGCAGCTCGGCCAACGGTACCCGGCTGCAGTTGTGGACCTGCACCGGCGGCGCCAACCAGAAGTGGACGGTCGGCTGAGCCGGTGGGTCAGTGCCGGGTCCAGGTGAACTTGTCGCCGCCCACCCAGCGCACCACGTCCGGGTCGTCCAGGTCGTGGACCGTGATCCCGAAGGCGGCGGCCGCCTGCAGCACGTCGGTGACGGCCCTCGCCTCGCCGACCACCTCCCCGTCGATCTCCACGATCCGGAACGGCGGCGTGGTCGGCTGGACCCCGAGCACGATGATCCGCGGGTTGGCGATGTGCGGGCTCCCGATTTCGGTCATGGTTCGAGCGTAGAACGCATCCCGCCTCAGGGAGAGGCGGGCTCATCCGCCGAGCAGGTCGAGGACCGCCGCCTCGACCGCGCCCTGGGTGGCGGGCCGCCCGAAGTCCCCGTGTTCGCCCAGCCGGGTGAGCGCGGGGGCGATGGTCCTGCCCTGCTCGAACAACTCGAAGACCCGCGGGTCGATGTACGAGGCCCGGCACACCGCGGGCGTGTTGCCCAGGTAGTGGCTGACCTCGCGCACGGTCCTGGCCATCTGCCGGCGGCGGGCCGTCGGGGTGGCCCGGGCCTCCTCGGCGGTGACGGCGAGGGCGACCGCGGCCAGGACCGTGGCGTGCCAGGTCCGGAAGTCCTTGGCGATGGGGGTCCCCCCGGCTCGAGCGAAGCCGAGAGTTGGGGGAGTCGGTGCCGGACAGCCGGCGCAGCGCCTCGTTCAGGTCGGCGCCGTGCAGATCGTGCCAGGCGCCCCGCTCCCAGTACGCGAGCAGCCGGTCCCCGCCGCTCCTGCGGCGCTTGAGCGCGCGTACGACGGTCAGGGCGTCCTCGTCCACCAGGGCGCGGACCAGCTCGATGCCGCCCTTGGCCGGGTAGGCGAAGGTCAGCTCGTCGCGGCCGCAGGGGACGTGCTCGCGGAGCATGGTCGTCAGGCCATAGGTCTCCGTCTGGCGGGTGTGCCGGTCACTGCCGATCCGGAAGAAGCCGAGGTCGAGCAGGCGCACTGCGCAGGCCGTGACCCGGTGGCGGCTCAGGCCCCGCCCCGCGAGGTCCTCCGCGACCCGCTTGCGCAGCATGGGCAGGGCACGGGCCACCTCCCGCACGTGCTCGTGCTTGGCCTGCTCCTGCTGGGCGCGGAACCGCTCGTGGTACAGGTACTGGCGGCGTCCAGCGGCGTCGGTGCCCACGGCCTGGAGGTGCCCGTTGGGCCAGGGGCAGATCCACACCTCGCGCCAGGCGGGCGGGATGGTCAGGGCGCGGATGCGGGCGAGTACGTCCGGGTCGGTGACCGGCCTGCCCTCGGCGTCCCGGTAACGGAAACCCCGGCCGCAGCGGACCCGGGTGAGGCCGGGACGCTCGCAGGAACTGGTGCGCAGTCTCAAGGGCGCCGCCATTCGTCGCTCCCGAGGTGCGAGCCGGCCTGCGGGCCCATGCGGAGCATCCCGCCGTCGACGCTCCAGGAGGCGCCGGTGACGTAGCTGGCCTCGGGGCCGGCCAGGAACGCGATCACGGCGGCGACCTCGCGGGCGTCACCCGGGCGGCCGAGCGGGACACCGGGACGCTCCTCGGTGTGCACGTCGGTGTCCTTCTGGCCCGTCATCGGGGTGGCGATCTCGCCGGGCGCGACCGCGTTGACGGTGATGCCGTACTCGGCGAGTTCCAGCGCCATCACCTGGGTGAGCAGTCCAAGGCCGCCCTTGGCCGCGCAGTACGGGGCCGCGCCGACCCGCGGCTGGTGCTCGTGCACGGAGGTCACGTTGACGATCCGGCCGCCGGAGCCCTGGCGGATCATGTGCCGGGCGGCCCGCTGACCGCACAGGAACGGTCCTACCAGGTCGACGTCGAGGACCTCGCGGACCGTGTCGAGTTCCAGGTCCAGGAAGGGCGTCATGGTGCCGGTGCCCGAGTTGTTGACCAGGACGTCGAGGCGGCCCAGCCGGTCGCACAGCTCGTCGACGGTGTCCGCGGCGGCGGGCAGCCGGGTGAGGTCCATCTGCGCCACCTCGGCGCGTCGGCCGAGGGCGCGGACCTCCTCGGCGGTCTCCTCGGCGCCCTCGAGGTCGGTGTGCCAGGTGATGCCGACGTCCATCCCCGCCCGGGCCAGCCGGACGGCGGTGGCCCTGCCGATGCCGGAGTCGGCTCCGGTGATCACGGCCACCTTGGTGCGGGGTGCGGTGGGGGCGGACATCTCGGCCTCCTCGAGGGCGGGGGTGTCGTCGGGGGTCCGGGATCCGGGGGAGATCCGACGAGGCATCGCAGTACCCGGCGCGGTGCACGACAAACCGCTCGCCCGTCGTGCGGCCCCCGTGAGCGTGGGGAACTCTGGAGGAGCCGGGGAACTCTGGAGGAGGTGGCGATGGATCCCGTCGAGGCCCTGGAACGGATCGCCTTCCTGCTGGAGCGGTCCCTGGCACCGACATACCGCGTCCGTGCCTTCCGTACGGCGGCCCGGGTGCTTACCGAGCTGTCCGCGGACGAGGTGCGCGAGCGCGCGGAGGCCGGGTCGCTGGAGTCGCTCAAGGGCATCGGCCCGAAGACGGCCCAGGTGGTGCGCGAGGCGCTGGCCGGAGGCGTGCCCGGCTATCTGGAGAAGCTGGAGGAGGAGTCCGCCGCGCCCCGGACCCGGGGCGGCGAGAAGCTGCGGGCGCTCCTGCGCGGCGACTGTCATCTGCACTCCGACTGGTCGGACGGCGGCAGCCCGATCGAGGAGATGGGCCGGACCGCGGCGGAGCTCGGCCACGAGTGGGCGGTGCTGACCGACCACTCGCCACGGCTGACCGTGGCCCGGGGACTGTCCCCGGAGCGGCTGCGGGAGCAGCTGGACGTGGTGGCGGCACTCAACGAGACCTGGGCGCCGTTCCGGCTGCTCACCGGCATCGAGTGCGACATCCTCGACGACGGCTCCCTGGACCAGGAACCCGAACTCCTGGACCGCCTGGACGTCGTGGTCGTGTCCGTGCACTCCAAGCTGCGCATGGACGCCCGTTCGATGACCCGGCGCATGGTGGCCGCCGTGCGCGACCCGCACGCGAACATCCTCGGGCACTGCACGGGACGCCTGGTGACCGGGCGCGGGCGGCCCGAGTCGGAGTTCGACGCGGACGAGGTGTTCGCCGCGTGCGCGGAGTCGGGCACGGCGGTGGAGATCAACAGCCGCCCGGAGCGCCTCGACCCGCCGCGCCGGCTGCTGCGCCGGGCGGTCGAGGCGGGCGTGCTGTTCTCGGTCGACACCGACGCGCACGCGCCCGGCCAGCTCGACTGGCAGATCCTCGGGTGCGCCCGGGCGGAGGAGTGCGGGGTGCCGGCCGAGCGGATCGTGACCACCTGGAACATCGGAGAGCTGCTGGCCTGGTCCCGGGAAGGCCGGGTACCGGACCGAGTGGCGGGCGCCTGAGGTGGTACCCGTGCGGCACGACAGGACAAGGAGCGGTTCATGGAACGGGCGGCAGTGTTCGACGTCGACGGCACCCTGGTCGACACCAACCACCTGCACGTGACCACCTGGTGGGAGGCGCTGCGGCAGGCGGGCCACCGGGTGCCGATGCACGCCGTCCACCGGGCCATCGGGCTCGGCTCCGACGACCTCGTCGCGCACCTGCTCGGCGAGGACCGCGACAAGGACCAGGACGCCGAGCTGAGCGCCGCCCACAAGGCCCTGTACGGGCAGTACTTCGACCGGCTGCCCGCCCTCCAGGACGCCGGCCGGCTGCTGCGGCATCTGCACCAGGCGGGCTGGCGGGTCGTCCTCGCCACCTCGGCTGGCGGGTCGGAACTGTCCGCGCTGCGCCGGGCGATCGACGCCGACGACGCGATCATGGCCACCGCCAGCGCCGACGACGTCGAGGAGGGCAAGCCCGCCCCCGAGCCCGTCGAGCACGCGCTGGAGCTGGCCGGGGTGCCCGCAGAACGCGCGGTCTTCGTCGGAGACACGGTCTGGGACATGCAGGCCGGCAGCCGGGCGGGCGTGCGCTGTGTCGGCGTCCTGTGCGGCGGGATCCCCCGCGCCGACCTGGAGGAGGCGGGCGCGCAGGCGATCTACGACGATCCGGCCCACCTGCTGGCATCCCTGGCGGACAGTCCCCTGGCATGACGTGCCGGACGGCCGGAACCCACAGGGCATGACTGGTGTGACAGAAGCTCTGCGCCGACAGCCCCGCCCCACGCGTGCCCTGCGGGAGAAGGCCGCCGCCTTCGGCCGGGCCGCCCGTGCCGCCTTCCGTGGCCCGGGGCGGGAGCGCGACCTGCTCGTGCAGTCGCTCAAGGCCTCGGCCGCCGCGATCCTCGCCTGGCTCATCGCCGGGGTGTGGATGGGCGATCCGATGGCCCTGATGGCGCCCTGGGTGGCGGTGGTGCTGGTGCAGGCCACCGTGTACAGCTCGCTGGTGCAGGCCGTACGGCAGCTGGCGGCGATCTGCTGCGGGGCCGTACTGGCGTCGGTGGCGCTGGCCGTCACCGGGAGCACGCTGGGCGCCGTGGCGCTGTCCGTGCCGGTGCTGGTGCTCCTGGCCAACTGGCCGCGCTTCGGCGACCAGGGCATCTACGGCGCCACCACCGCGCTGTTCACCCTCTCCACCAGCACCGTCGGGGCGTCCGCGGTCGGCCACCGGATCGGTCAGGCCGCGCTCGGCGCCGTCATCGGCATCGCCGTGAACGCGTTCGTGCTTCCGCCGATCCATCTGCGCGACGTACGGGAGAACCTCGCGGCGCTGGCCCGGGAGGCGGGCGATGTCCTGCACACCGTGGCCGGCGACCTGCGGGACGGGGAATGGGACGTGCAGGGCTGGTCGCATGCCTCGGCCCGACTGGAGCGCCGGCTGGAGGCGTTGCGGTCCGCCCGCGGCTGGAACCGGGAGAGCCTGCGTCTGACGGCCGGTCCGCGGCGTGCCGTACGGCGGCTTCCCGCGTCGATCCCGCCGGAGCAGGAGGACGAGCGCTGGAGCCGGGTCACCGGGCACATCCGCGCACTCACCCGGACCCTGACCGTCGCCGCCGACGAGGACCGCGCCCCGGTCGCGCCCGCCGGGCCGGTGCTGGACGTGTACGCCGACCTCCTCCAGCTGATCGGCGACGCCTGCCGCGCGGAGAGCGACCGGCTGCTGGCGACCGGCGGTGAGGCCCGCCCCGACGACCATGCCGAGGCCGCGATGCGGGAGCTGCGCGATCAGCTCCAGGACGGGCTGCGGGAGTACGCCGGGCAGGGCGCGGAGGGCACGACGGTGCTGGGAACCCTGCTGCTGCAGGCCGAGAACCTGTGGAGCGAGACCGTTCCGACCGGTCGGCACGGGTGACGCAGCTCACCCGGGAACGCGCCGAACGGCGGAACACCGGAGGGTCGTTGCCCGTTGAACAGACCGTGGGTACGGATGGGACAGTGTCCCCGGGCCTCACCTTTTGCCCACAGGGACGATCGTTCGGCTGAAGCCCTGTGGAGCCTTTCGCCGAGAGGCGACCGCCATCCGTACCCACCACTTGACCGCCCCGACCGTGATTCCCCCGTCCGGTCGGGGCTTCCTTTTGTCCCGGCCCGGTGCACCGGGTGAGGTGAACTTGACTTCGAGTGCGCTCCAATTCGTAGCGTTCCCGTCATGAGCACTGCACAGCACAAGATCGGTTCGGGGTTCGGCGCCCACAGCACGGCCGACGACGTCCTCGCGGGCATGGACCTGTCCGGCAAGCTCGCGATCGTCACCGGCGGCTACTCGGGGCTCGGTCTGGAGACCACCCGGGCGCTCACCAAGGCGGGCGCGAGGGTCGTCGTCCCGGCCCGGCGTCCCGACACCGCCTGGAAGGCTCTGGCCGGCATCGACCGTGTCGAACTGGACGAGCTCGACCTCGGTGACCTGGACAGCGTGCGCGCCTTCGCCGAGCGGTTCCTCGACTCGGGTCGAACGGTGGACCTCGTCATCGACAACGCCGGGATCATGGCGTGTCCGGAGACCCGGGTCGGGCCGGGCTGGGAGGCGCAGTTCGCGACCAACCACCTCGGGCACTTCGCGCTGGTCAACCGGTTGTGGCCGGCCATCGAGCCCGGCAGCGCCCGCGTGGTCTCGGTGTCCTCGCGCGCCCACCACTTCTCCGGCATGCGCTGGGACGACGTCCACTGGCGGACCGGCTACGACAAGTGGCAGGCGTACGGCCAGGCGAAGACCGCGAACGTCCTGTTCGCCGTCCACCTCGACAAGCTCGGCGCCGACCGCGGGGTGCGGGCCTTCTCGCTCCACCCGGGCGGCATCCTCACCCCGTTGCAGCGCCACCTCCCCAAGGCGGAGATGGTGGAGCGCGGCTGGATCGACGAGCAGGGCAACGCGCTCAACCCCTCGGGCTTCAAGAGCCCGGAGCAGGGCGCGGCCACGCAGGTGTGGGCGGCGACCTCGCCCCAGCTGACGGGAATGGGCGGCGTCTACCTGGAGGACTGCGACATCGCCGAGCCCGCCGTCGACGGCGACGAGATCAGCGGCGTCAAGGCCTGGGCCACCGACCCGGACCAGGCGGAGCGCCTGTGGACACTGTCGGCGGAGCTGACGGGCGTGAACGCGTTCGCCTGACGCTCGCCTGACACCTCGCGACGACGGCGGCCGAAAGCGCGGGCGTGCCACCACGGCGGCGGCACGGGCGTCGGACACCAGGACGGTCCCGTGCGCCTGCCGCGCACCGCGTGCATCGCCGGAGGCCGGGTACTCGGGCGGCTCCCCGTCCCAGAGGCCCGAAGGAGCCGAAGGTGAGCACTTCAACCGGCAGCAGGATCGTGGTCACGGGCGCCACCGGCAACGTGGGAACCAGCGTGGTGCGCCTTCTCTCCGAGGATCCGGAGGTCGGCTCCGTACGGGGCCTGGCCCGGCGGATCCCGGACTGGTCGCTCCCGCGGACGGAGTGGTCCGCGGTCGACCTGTCATCGGAGCAGGCCGATCTGGCCGAGGAGTTCACGGGCGCCGACGCGGTGATCCACCTGGCGTGGGCGTTCCAGCCGACGCACGACCCCGCGGCGACCTGGCGCACCAACGTCCTCGGCTCGATCCGGGTGTTCGAGGCGGTGGCGGCGGCCAAGGTGCCGACGCTGGTGCACGCGTCGTCCGTGGGCGCCTACTCCCCCGGCCCGAAGGACCACGCGGTCGACGAGTCCTGGCCGACGCACGGCTGGCCGGACGCCGCGTACTGCCGGGAGAAGGCGTATCTGGAGCGCGCCCTGGACACCTTCGAGCGCGACCACCCCGCCGTCCGGGTCGTACGGATGCGCCCGGCGTTCCTCTTCAAGCGGGAGTCGGCCAGCGAGCAGCGCCGCATCTTCGGCGGCCGGTTCCTGCCGGGCCAGCTGGCCCGGCCCGAGCTGCTGCCCTTCCTGCCCGACATCCCCGGCCTGCGCGTGCAGGCGCTGCACACCGACGACGCCGCCAGGGCCTACGCGCTGGCGGTGCGCTCGGACGTGCGGGGCGCCTTCAACCTGGCGGCCGAACCGACGGTCGACGTCGAGCTACTGGCCGGGATGCTCGACGCCCGTCCCGTACGGCTGCCGCACACCGCGGCCCGCTCGGCGATCGCAGCCGCCTGGGGCCTGCATCTGCTGCCCGCGTCCCCGCATCTGTTCGACGCGGTCCTGCGGCTGCCGTTGATGGACTGCACGCGTGCGCGTACGGAACTCGGCTGGCATCCGGAACACACTGCGACCGAGGTCCTGGAGGAGTTCCTGCACGGCATGCAGCAGGGTGCGGGGGCGCGGACCGAGCCGATGAAGGGCCGCAAGGTGGGCTGAGCACCGGCAGGCCCACAGGTCAGCCGGACGACTCCTCGGCTCCCGGGTGCTCGGGGTGCACGGTGTCCGACCGCTGCGCCCCCTGCCGGCCGGTCCCCGCCTCGTCGGTGTCGGGGACGTCCTCGGGCTCGTCCGTGCCGGACTCCCCGTCCGGGACGGTGGCGACCTCCCAGGGGTCCTCGCCCTCGCCCGCCTGCTGGTCCGGCAGATCCCGCGGGACGGGGTCCCCGTTCTCGCCCGGTCCTTCGTTGCGGTGGTCCACGGCATCCTCCCTGGCGTGTTGATGGCGGGAGCGCGAGTACCTCCGCGCAGGTCGGCGAAACGTCAGTGCGGTGCGCGCTCCTCCAGGGCGGTCCGCCAGGCCGGTGCCGGTCCCTCGGGAGCGGGTTCGGGGCGCCGGCCGCCGCGGGCGAAGAAGTCGGCGAGCGGGAGGATGGCCGCGCCGACGGTGACCGCGTCGGGCCCGAGGCGACCGAGGTCGACGGTGACCTTCCCGGCCGGGTACCGCAGGGCGTACGCCGTCGCGTGGCGCCGTACGGAGGGCAGGAACCGGTCGCCGAGCTGGAGCCCGGCCCAGCCGCCGACGATGATCCGCTCGGGCTGGAAGAGGTTGATCAGGTCGGACAGGCCGGCGCCCAGGTACTCGGCGGTCTCCTCCAGGACGGCGAGCGCCACGGGGTCGCCGTGTGCGCCGTCGGCCGGGTGGGCGGCGGTGAGCATGGCGCTCAGCGCGGTCTCCTCGTCGGTGCCCTCGGGCGGCCGGCCGCCCGCCTCCCGCCAGCGCTCCAGCAGCGACTCGGCCCCCGCGTAGGCCTCCAGGCAGCCGAGGGCTCCGCAGCGGCAGCGGCGCCCCCTGACCCGTACGGTCAGATGCCCCCACTCGACCGCCCGGCCGTGTTCCACCTCGGGCGTCACCAGACAGGCGCCGACGCCGGAGCCGAAGAGGACCACGACGGCGCTGCGGGCACCGCGCCCGCCGCCGAACCACATCTCTGCCTGGCCGAGGGTCTTGGCGCCGTTGTCGATGAAGTACCGGACGCTGCCGGGCAGCGGGGAGCCGGTGCGCAGCAGTGCCTCCAGCGGGACGGCGTCCCAGCCGATGGTCTGTCCGTGCACGACGGCCCCGCTCTCGGGGGTGTACGCGACGATGCCGGGCACTCCGATGCCGACGCCGAGCAGCGCTTCGGGCTCGACGGCGGCACCGGCGAGCACTTCGGTGATGCCGTCGCGGATGTGCCCGACGATGGCGTCGACGTCGTAGCCGCGCTGGGTCAACGGGCGTTCGGCGCGGGCGAGTTCGGTGAGGGTGAGGTCGAACAGCTCGACGCGCACCCGGGTCTCGCCGACGTCGACGCCGATCATGTGGCCGCTGCCGGGCGCCACCCGCAGCAGGGTACGGGGGCGTCCGCCGTCGGAGTCGACGCTCCCCGCCTCCTCCAGCAGGCCGTCGGCCACCAGGTCGGCGACGACGTTGCTGACGGAGCCGGAGCTGAGCCCGGTGACCGGGCCGAGTTCGAAGCGGCTGAGGGGTCCGTCGAAGTAGAGGCGCTGCAGTACGGCCGTGCGGTTGGCGCGTCTGAGATCGCGTACGGTGCGTCTGTTCAAGGGTGTTCAGGCTCCTGTGACCCGGGCGAGGGCCTCGATCTCGTCGAGGGCGGCGACGAGTTCCGGGGCCACCGCCGACTGGACCCAGCGTTCCTTCTCGTCGTCGACCGCCCGTGGGACGGTCTCGGTGAGCATGATCAGGTAGAGGTAGCCACGGTACAGGGCCAGGCGCACCCGGGCTGTGACGTCGAACTCGGTCCGGCCGCCCGCCTCCCGGTAGCCCGCGAGGAACGCCTCGTCCTTCTTGATGTCGCCGAGCAGCGCCAGGGAGGCGAAGTCGGCGAGCGGGTCGCCCCAGAGCATCCGCTCCCCGTCGATGAGCCCGCCGATGCGCGGCTGACCGCCGGCCGGGCGGTGCAGCAGGATGTTCCCGTCCCACAGGTCGAAGTGGACCAGTGCGGGGACCGTGACCCCGTCGAGCGCGGGGTAGCCGGCCCGGAGCGCGGCCTCCACCTGCTCGACGGAGCGGGGCAGTCGCGCCCCGTAGTCCCGGGCGTCGTCCAGGACGGCCTCGATCATGGCGGTGAACGCGCTCCGCCAGTCGGGGGCGAGCGGTCCCAGTGCGCCGGAGGGGTAGCCGAAACCCGGCCCGGTCACCGTGTGCAGCCGGGCCACCTGACGGCCCAACTCCCTTCGCAGCGGCGCCCGTTCGCCTTCGGTCACCGAGCCGTCCCAGGGCTCGCCGGGACACGCGGTCATCAGCAGATGGGGTACGGCGGCGTCCTCACCGAGGGCCACGACGTGCGGCGCCGCGACCTCGGCCACGGCGGCTCCGCGGTAGAACTCCGCCTCGGAGACGAGGAGTTCACGCTCGTAGCGCAGGCCGGGAACGGTGGACGCGGGCGGCACCTTGAGGACGTACCGGGTGCCGTCGGTGAGAAGGAGCTCCTCGACGGTGTTGTACGTGCCGCCGGTGAGCGGCCGCAGCCCGGCGAGCCGACCGGGGTCGACGCCCGCGTCCGCCAGCACCTGCCGAGCCCATTCCCAGGAGTCCACCAACGTCCCGCCCCTTCTCTCCGCTCGGCAGCCGTCCGGTCGGCGTCGGGCGTGTGTTCCTCGAACAGGGTACGGAACGCGTCGCCCGCACCGGGGACCATTCGTGATCGGTTGCCGCGCTACCGAGCCGGGTCCGGGCCGCCCCGGGGCGTACCGACACCCTCGTCCGGAACATCCGCGTGTTCCTTGAGCCCGGGACGGGTCGCGAGAGTCCTGGAATACCAGGCACCGTAGAGGCCGCCCAGCAGCGGAGCGGTGGCTCCGTGCAGGCAGACGCTCAAGAGGACCGTCAACGCCACTGTGCCGCCGAGGACGTGTGTGCCCGGCAGGTGCTCCTCGACAGCCAGCAGGCCGAACACCAGAGAGGCAAGTCCCCGCGGGCCGAACCAGCCGATGTAGGCGAGGGTCGCCGGCCGCAGTCCGGTTCCGAGCAGGGCCACGGCGACCGGGAGCATCCGGATCACGGTCAGGCTCAGTATGGCGTACACCAGCATCCGCCAGGTCACGTGCTCCAGTACCGGGCCCAGAATGACCGCGCCGAAGGCCAGGAAGCTCATTGAGGTGAGCAGCAGGCCGAGCCGTTCCGTGAAGACGGTCGCATCGCCGGAGCCGCCCGCGCCGGCACCCCGCACAGGGGAGGCGGACTTTCGAAGGACGTTCCCGAACACCAGCCCGGCGACCCAGACAGCGATGAATCCGCTGCCCTCGGCCTCGACGGCCACGGGGTAGGCCACGGCCGGGACAGCCAGCGACGACAGCTGGCGCCACCCGTGGGCGGCCCATCCGCGGGTGGCCGACCAGCGCAGGAGCCGGGCAAGTGCCCAGCCCACGGCGCAACCGATCGCCGAACTCAGCAGCAGGGCGCGCAGGAACGTCTCCCCGACCCCCTCTTCACCATGGCCGCCTCCCGCCGCGGCCAGCGCCAGAACGAAGAACGGCAGCGCCAAACCGTCGTTCAGCCCGGACTCGACGTCCAGGCCATGGCGTACCAGCACGGGCACCCTGCGGTCCGAGACCGCCTGCTGGCCCAGCGCCGCGTCCGTGGGACCCAGAACGATCGCGACCAGAGCCAGTTCCCACATGCCGAGACCCGGCAACAACGGCCATGCCAGCAGCCACCCCGACAGCATCGTCAGCGGCAGCCCCGCGGCCAGCAGCCGCAACGGCAGAGACCGCTCCCGCCGCAGCTCGCGCCCCCGGATCGCCGACGCGTCAGTGAACAGCACCACCGCCAGCGCGCCTTCCAGCAGCGCCCGGACCGGTTCCAGGCTCTCGTCCACCTGGACGAGCCCCAGACCTTGGGGGCCGATGGCCAGCCCCGCGGCCACGAACACCAACGGTCCGGACACCACCGTGGTGGACAGCCGTCGGGACAGCAATCCGTAGAAGGCGACCGCCGTACCCGCCACCACCAGTGCCCACGGATTCACGGACCACCTCCCGACGCGCCCGCGACGACGAAGCAGATGACGGGTGCAGTCACGTACCGAGGTCCGACGGGCGCATAAGCATCAAACAGATACGAACCGGTCGCTCCCTATCCTGCGCCGACGGAGTCGCCGGTTGCGCGAAGAGACCGGGCGCGTCGCCCCGAGTGTGCCGCCCCCTCCGGCGCCCCGAAGCGGGCCAGCGTGTGCCACACCATCTTCAGGTGCTGGAGTTCGTAGCGGCCCGTCCTCGCCGCGTCGCCGATGATGCGCGGGTCGACCAGCCCGTCCTCCGCGATGCTCGCGCCCAGGTCGGCGTACTCCTGTCCGCGGTAGTGGGCGTGGTGGTGCAGGTCGGCGACGGTGATCCGGTAGCCGGGGTGCCACTCGACGGGGACGGGCAGCAGGCGCGCCGCCGCCTCGACGGGGGTGTTGCGGTAGCTCGCGTCCAGGACGAGGGCCTCCACATCACGGGCCAGGTCCACGCCGCCGTGCACCTGGGCCTCGATGTAGTCGTCGAGGGCGTCCTGCTCGTCCGCCTCCGCGAGGGCGATCAGGGACATGCCGGCGGCGACGCCGAAGTGGACCGGCTCGGCGGCGCTGTCTGGATAGCAGAAGGTGGCGCGGGCGAGGGATTCGCCGGTCAGCCGGAAGTGCGAGGAGCCGAACCGCGGGGCGGCGCCCACCACTTGACCGCGGAAGTTCAACGCGCCGTACACGGGCCGCTCGTGCGCGCTCGCGTCGTCGTAGGCGCCGCCGAAGATCCGGCTCTCCCAGCGCCACCGGTCGCCGCCGGGGTGCGCGGTCAGCCCGCCGTTGCTCGTGCCGGTGACGAACTGCGAGTGGTAGGCGCCGTCCCGGGCCAGCGCCTCCAGGAGGGGCAGGCCGCGGGCCAGGCGGTCGGGGTGGAAGTTCAGCGTGATGCGCACGTCCGGGGCGACGGCCGGTCCCTCGGACACGGCCGCCACATGGTCCAGCGCCGCCCGCGCTCGTGCCGACTCCACAGGACTCACCGGCGTCTCCTCACCCACGACTCACCAACAGCTCACCCACGACTCACTGGATGATCACCCGGCGAGGAGAACGCCCGCATCTCATTTGCCGAATTCCGGTCCCACCGAGAGCACGATCTTGCCGCGGTTGTCACGCCGTTCCAGCCGCTCGTGCGCGGCCCGCGCCTCTTCCAGGGGTACGACCGTCTCGATGGGCACGCGATAGCCGCCGGCGGCCACCCGGTCGGCCAGTTCCCGCAGGTCAGGGCGGGCGTCGTAGCCGTGGATCTGGAGGTTGGTGAGCTGGAAGCCGAGGATCGAGGCGTTCTTGGGATAGAAGTCGCGGGTGTCGACGGTGCTCGGCTCCAGGGCGACGTTGGCGAGGGCCACGACCCGGCCGCCGTGGCCCACTTCCCGCAGGCTGCGCCCGAAGGCCCGGCCGCCGACGGTGTCCAGGACGACGTCGGCGCCCCGGCCGTCGGTGAGCCGGAGCACCTCCTCGACCTCGGCGTCGTCGGGATGGGCGGAGGTGTCGACGGTGACGTCGGCGCCGAACTCCCCCGCCCACGCGGCCTTCTCGGCAGAGCCGGCGAGGGCGATGACCCGCGCCCCCGCCTCGGCGGCGATCTGCACGGCGGCGGTGCCGACACCGCTCGCCGCCGCTTTCACCAGCACGGTGTCGTCCTTGGAGACCCGCGCGAGGTGCCGCACGCAGTACCAGGCGCTGAGCCAGGCGATCGGCAGGGCGGCCGCCCGTGCCAGGTCCACACCGTCGGGGAGCACGACCACCTGGCTGGCGGAAACCGTCGCCAACTCGGCGTAGAAACCTGACGACTTGGCGCCGTCCAGGGCCATGACCCGCTGCCCCGGCGCGAAGCCGGTCACCCCCTCCCCCACCTCCACGACGACCCCCGCCGCCTCGGCACCCGGGATGAGCGGCGGGCGTCCGGCGCGGTGGTAGAGGCCGGCGCGGAGCAGGGCGTCCGCCCGGTTCACCCCGGCCGCGGCGACCCGTATCAGCACCTCTCCCGGGCCGGGCACCGGGTCGGGGACGTCGACCGGCACCAGTACCTCCGGTCCGCCGAACCTGTCGATCCGCACCGCACGCATACCGCACCTGCTCTCTGCCCGGCCTCCCGAGCGACTGACACCGGTTGAAGTGGTGTCGTGAAGTGAGGCAACCATCGGACACCTCCTCAACCGGTGTCAAGAGGTCGGCGCACCGATCCGACACCCCATGAACCGGTGTACGCTCGACGCATGACCGGCAGCCCCGCCCCCGCCGACCCGGCACTCGCGTTCCCGTTCATCGGCGGCCGCCCCTGCCTGGACTTCGCGGCCACCCTCGGCAGACGGCACGCCACGCCGCTGGAGCGACTCCCCGACACCGCGGCCCTCGCGCGCTGGTTCACGCAGGCGGAGTTGGCCACCGACGCGGGTGCGGTGCGGGTCACCGCCCGGGATCTGGCGGACGCCCGCCTCCTGCGCGAGTCCGTGTACGGCCTGGTCCGCGCCGCGATGGCAGACCGGGATCCCGACCCGGCCGACGTGGAGCGGGTCAACGCGGTCGCCGCCCAGCCGGATCTCGCACCCCAGCTCGGTCCGGTCCGCTGGGCGGCGCGCAGTCCGGCCCGCGCGGCCCTGGCGACGGTGGCACGGGACGCCGTACTCCTGGTGCGGGGGCCGCTCATGGAGCGTGTCAAGAAGTGCGAGAACCCGGACTGTTCCCTGTTGTTCCTGGACGACTCACAGGCCCGCCGCCGCCGTTGGTGCTCGATGGACCGCTGCGGCAACCTGGCGAAGATCGCCGGTTACCGTTCCCGCAGCCGGGCCGCCGCCACCCGGTGAGGGGGATCAGGACGTCGTCGGTGCGAGCCGTCGGGGCAGGCGGTGGTGATCCGACCAGGTCCGGCGGGCCCGCCGGGCCCGGCGGAGCCAGGCGCGCGCCGGTGAGCCCACGGTCCGTGGCTCGATCGCGTAGTCGCGGTACCGAGCCCCGATCGAAGGCCAGACCGATGTTCACGTACGCGTAGCCGACACGCGCAGCGCGCGCCTCCTCAGGCATTGCCCCAGGTCATGGTGGGTGTCCGCCGTCACTGCACTGGGTCCTTGCCGTGGACCGGCCGCACCCGACAATGGGGGGCACGCTTGCGGACGGTCACGCTCCGCAAGAAGGGCACCCGACGCTTATGTGGAAGAGGAACACCCTGAGGATGCAAGACGTACGTGAGTGGACGGCGTCCCTGGTGCGCTTTGTGAAGCGGCGCCGGGACCCCGTGATCGTGCAGACGCTGCGGTCGGCGGGCGCGGCGACGATCGCGTACGTCATCGCGCTGCGGCTCAGCCCCGAAGCGGCGCCGCTCACGGCTCCCCTGACCGCGCTGCTGGTCGTGCAGGTCACCCTCTACTCCACGCTCACCACCGGCATCCGCCGCGTGAACTCGGTGGTGACCGGCGTCCTTGTCGCCATCGCGTTCAGCCTGCTGGTGGGTCTGACCTGGTGGAGCCTGGCCCTGCTGATCGTGGCGTCGCTGGTGGTCGGACGGCTGGTGCGGGTCGAGGAGTTCGTGCCCGAGGTGGCGATCAGCGCGATGCTGGTGCTCGGGGTGACGACGGTCGGGGACACCGCCTGGGCCCGCGTGGTGGAGACGCTGATCGGCGCGGTCGTCGGCCTCGCCTTCAACCTGCTGCTCGCTCCCCCGGTGTGGGTGGGCGAGGCGGGCGAGTCGATCGAGGGCCTGGCCCGCCGGGTGCGCAAGCTGATGCTGCGGATGGGCGAGGAGGCCGCGGGCCGTACTCCCGTGGAGCTGGCGACGGCCCGGCTGTACGAGGCGCGCGAGCTCGACCACGACATCGTCGAGGTGGACGCGGCCCTCCGGCAGGCCGAGGACAGTCTCAAGCTGAACCCCAGGGTGAAGGAGGGTCTGCTGCACCGGGTGGTGCTGCGCACCGGCCTGGACACCCTGGAGATCTGCACGGTCGTGCTGCGGGTCCTCGCGCGCACCCTCACCGACCTCGCGAAGGAGCGCGACCCCCTCGCCGACGAGCCGTACCCGGACGACGAGGAACAGGCTCCCGAGCCCTTGTTCGGGCCGGAGACCGGCCGGACCGTGGAGCAGCTGCTGTCCGAGATCGGCGACGCGGTGGTCAGCTTCGCGGTCCTGGTCACCACGCACGTCAGTGTGAGCGCCGAGTCCGCCGAGGCCCGGCTCACCGCCGAGCTGCGCCAGGCCACCACGACCCGCGACAAGCTCGCCCAGCTCCTGCTCGAAGAGGTCCAGCGCGACTCCCGCCACTGGCAGCTGCACGGGGCGGTCCTCACCGAGGTCAACCGCATCCTCGACGAGCTGGACACCGAGCACCGCTCCCGTCGCCTGCTGGAGGAGCTGGACCGTGCCTCCCGCGAGCAGCGCGAACGGATGCCGCACCTGACCCGGCTGCAGGAACGCTGGCGCAGGAACCGCCCGGCCCTCTCCCGTCGTTCAAGGTGACACAGGCACAACGGACCATCACACGGACCATCGCAGGGGGCGGCCGATGACCGGCACGAGTGTGCGGATCGACGGGAACACACTGCGGCTGCCGGGCGGTGCGGCGGTGCGGTTCGTCCGCACCCTGCGGCTGCCCGAGACGGGCACGCATCCGCTGCCGCCGGGGCTCGGCGAGTTCCCGGTGCGCCGCGTCTTTGACTACCCGGACACGGTGCCGGAGCAGTGGCGGGCCCGCGGCGGGGTGATGCTGCCGGTGTATCTGCGGGAGGCGATGTGGCTGAGCTTCGGGAGCACCACTGAGCCCGTCGCCCTCCAGGTCGGGGTGGGCAAGGTGTGCGCGGTCTCCGGGAAGCCGTGGAGCGACCGCCTCGCCCGTGACCCGCAGAACTACCTGGTCCTGCCCCGTCAGCCGTGGCTGGACGGCATCAACTCCGGCAAGGGGACGGTCCGCCAGTTCGTCGCGGTGCCGCTCGGTCTCGGCGCGACCGTCGAGGGGCAGGTCACGGGCGAGGAGATCTGGGGCGGCGTACAGCTGCAGTCCTTCCCGCTGACCGAGGAGCGGCTGGCCGAATGGCGGGAGGCGCAGCGGCGGCTGCGCACGGCGAGCAGGCCCGTCATGGCGTACGGGGCGGCCGTGCCCATGGCGATGTCCGCGCCTGCCGCTCCGGCGGGGGCGCCCCGCAGCACTCCCGCCATGGGACTCGGCGTCGGCGGTTCCATGCGCCAGGAGGTCTACCGGGACGACCGCCCCCTGTCGGACTGGGCGGACACACCGGCCGGGCG
>NZ_JBHVYZ010000001.1:25272-50696 GCF_042880295.1 Streptomyces sp. NPDC058307 | reverse complement strand
AGGTCTACCGGGACGACCGCCCCCTGTCGGACTGGGCGGACACACCGGCCGGGCGGGTCTTCGTGCACCTGGTGACGCCTCCCGAGTGGCGCCGCATCACCGGCGAGGCTCCCCCGCCGTCGCCCGTGGACCGCGCGGCGTACACCCGCGCGGGGCTGCCCTGGTACGACTACTACGACCAGGACGCGGAGGACCTCGCCCCGACGGACACGCTGGAGGGCGTGAAACCGGTCGGCGAGTGGCTCGGGGACGATCACGATCCCTGGCAGCAGCCCTCGTCGCACCAGGTCACGTCGCTGGGGGACGCGCCGGGCAAGCCGGTCGAGGACGGCGACTGGTAGGGGGCGGCCGGGCTCGGGTTGCACCGGCCGGGCGATCCGGGTGAAGGTGGCTGTCCAGGCCGAGACGATCTATTACCCGGGGTGCGCAGGGATGGGCAGTGCGAACGGCGGCTGGAGCAGGCGCCGGTTCGTCGGCGCTCTCGCGGGAGCGGGCTCGGGCCTCGTCGGCTGCTCGGCGTCATCCGGACCCTCGTCGGCAGCGGCGCCCTCGGAGACTTCCCGGCCTGCCGGGACCGCCTCACCGAGTCCGAGGACGAAGACTCCGCCCTCCGCGGCTCCGACCGGTCCCCGGCCCCTCTATCTCGGCACCTACACCTCCGCCGAGGGCGGCGGCGAGGGCATCGGCGTGGCCACGTACGACGCCGGAAGCGGGCGTATCACCGGCACCGGCACGATCACCGGTGTCACCAACCCGTCGTATCTCGCGCGGCACCCCGACGGCCGCACGCTGTACGCGGTCGCCGAGCAGGACGCCGGTGCCGTGACCGCCGTACGCCTGTCCGACCGCAAGATCCTGGGGAGCCGGAGCACCGGCGGGGCGGGGCCGTGTCATCTGTCGGTGCATCCTGGCGGGCGCTGGCTGCTCAGCGCGAACTACGGCTTCGGCAGTGTGGCCGTGCATCCGATCGACTCCTCGGGAGCCCTCGGCGAACTCAGGGACCTGGTCACGCACTCCAGTCCGGCACCGGGGCCCGGCCAGGAGGGACCGCACGCCCACCAGTTCCTCACTGGTCCCGGCGGGACCCATGTGCTCGCCGTCGACCTGGGCACCGACACCGTCTACAGCTACCGACTGAACGAACGGACCGGTGCCCTGACCGAGGTCTCGCGGGCCCACACCCGAGCCGGTGCCGGACCGCGCCACCTCACCTTCCATCCCGGGGGCCGGTACGCCTATCTGGCCAACGAGGTCGACAACACGGTGGCGGTCTGCGCCTACGACCCCGGGAGCGGCCGTCTCTCCGTCGGGGCACCGCAGTCCACGGGGACGGGCTCGGGCACGAACTACCCGGCGCAGTTCCTGGTCACGGCGAACGGCTCGTACGCCTATCTCGCCAACCGGGGCCACAACAGCCTCACCCGGTACGCGGTGGAGGCGGGCGGCGCCCGGCTGAGGCTGCTGGACACTGTGCCGGTGGACGGTGACTTCCCGCGCCAGATCGCCTTCTCCCCGGACGGCAGGCTGCTGTTCGCGGCGAATCAGAGGTCCGGAACCGTCAGCGTCTTCCGCGTGGACACGGCTAGCGGTGCGCTGCGCCTGGCAGGCAAGCCGTTCGCCTCACCTGTCGCCGTCTGTGCGCTGCCGCTGTAGGGCGCGCGGGCAGGACGCGGCGCTCGCCCGGGACAGCAGGGCGTGCATGCGCTCCGTCAGCTGCGCCACGTCGTCGGCGGGCGCGTGGAAGGACAGGCGTACGTCGCCGTGGGCTCGGGCGCGCTCGATGCGCAGGGTCAGTCCGTGCCGGTCGACGGCGAGGGGCTGGACACGGACCGCGCCGTGCAGACTGTCGGGCTCGACGAGCCGGGTGAGCCGTTCGACGGCGTCCGGGTGGCAGTCGGCGAGGTGCGTGAGCAGCCGGGCCTCGGCCGTGGCGAGCGGGTCGGGCGCGGCGGCGGCGAACTCGTCGAGGTCGACGACCACAGCACCGGAGGGGCGGCGCAGCACCACGCGCGTGGGCTTGAGCTCCAGCCGGCCGTCCCCGGGGACGAACCAGCCGGCGATCCACAGCCGGGCGCGGATACGGCTGCGCAGTGGGACGGGTGCCACGTCGGCGAACTCCAGGACGGCGGACGGCTCGCCGCGGGGCGCGCAGATCGCGGCCGCGACCAGGGTGCTGTCCTCGGGCACGTCCAGCGTCACCCGCCCGTCCTCGGCGACGGCGTGCGCGCCGACGAACTCCTCACGGCCGCCCTCGGCGGTCACCGCGCAGGACCACGAGGCGGCGAGCACCGACCGGGCGTGTTCCGCCGCGGACGGCTCGGCCGTCCACGTCTGGCTGTCACCCATCCACTTCCTCCTTAGGTAAGGCTTGCCTAACCTAGCGAAGATCGGAGACGAAGCCAACCCGAAAGGGCAACGGAAGGGTCAGGGCTTGAGCACGCCGAGCAGTGCCCGTGCGCACAGATCGCGCACCTGCTCCCGTGAGAGTTCCGCGCCGCGCAGCCACTCCAGACAGACGGCCGTGGTGAAGGCCAGCCAACCGCGGACGGCCAGCTGAAGATCGGGGCGCTCCTTCGCCGGCTCACCGAACTCCGGATCCGCCGCCAGCGCGGCGAGGATCTGCCGTTCCTGTGCGGCCAGCGCCCGGTGATAGACCCGGCGCACGGCCTGGTCACCGGCGGCGTCGGCGCGATGGAAGGCGCGGAAGCCGTGCGCGTGGGCGTGGACGTACTCCAGATACGTGTCAAGCCCCGCCGTCAGCTGCTCGCGCACCGGGATGCCGGGTACGGCCGCGGTCATGGCCAGCATGCGCTCGCTCTCGCGCTCGACGACCGCGGCGAAGAAGTCCCGCTTCGTCGGGAAGTAGTGGTAGAGCAGACCGCGCGAGACACCGGCGATCTCGGCGACCTGCTCGATCCACACGTCGTCGTACGGGCTCTCCGAGAACAGCCTCGCCCCCACCGACAGGAGCTGCTCCCGGCGCTCCTCGGTGCTGAGCCTGCGGCGCGTGCGCTCGCCCTGCTTCCCGGCCATGCCCGCACTTTACTTGACGTCGGTTCAACAACGGGACCAGACTGAGGCGCGTTATTGAACCCACGTACAACGCGCTCAACTGCCGCTGGATCGAAGGAGATCTCGTCATGGCGGAGACGACGACGGCCACCCGGCCGACGGGATTTCGCAGTGCCGAGCTGGGCTGGCCCGAGCTGCACCGCATTCCGCGTCCGCCGCGTCGGCTCCCCCTGCTCGGTGACGTGCTGGGCGTCAACCGGGCCACCCCGCTCCAGGATTCGCTGCGCTTCGCCCGCCGGTTGGGGCCGATCTACCGGCGCAAGGCGTTCAACCGGGAGTTCGTGTTCGTCTGGGGCGCCGAGCTGGTCGCGGACCTGGCGGACGAGTCGCGGTTCGCCAAGCACGTGGGCCTCGGGGTGGCCAATCTGCGGCCGGTCGCCGGCGACGGGCTGTTCACCGCGTACAACCACGAGCCGAACTGGCAGCTGGCGCACGACGTGCTGGCACCGGGCTTCAGCCGGGAGGCGATGGAGGCCTACCACCCGATGATGCTGGCCGTGGCCGGACGGCTGACGGACCACTGGGACCGTGAGCAGGCGGCGGGCCGGTCGGTGGACGTGCCCGGGGACATGACCAAGCTGACCCTGGAGACCATCGCGCGCACCGGGTTCGGGCACGACTTCGGCTCCTTCGAGCGGGAGCGGCCGCATCCCTTCGTGACGGCGATGGTGGGCACCCTGACCTACGCGCAGCGCCTCAACTCCGTCCCGTTCCCCGCTCTGCTACGGCGTGCCGCGCGGGCGAACGCGGACGACATCGCCTACCTCAACCGCATGGTCGACGACCTGGTCCGGGCCCGGCGCGCGGCGGGCGGGGACGGTGACCTGCTGGACCGGATGCTGGAGACGGCCCACCCGGAGACCGGTGAGCGGCTGTCGCCGGAGAACGTCCGCCGGCAGGTCATCACCTTCCTGGTGGCCGGCCACGAGACCACGTCGGGCGCGCTCTCCTTCGCCCTGCACTACCTCTCCCGCCACCCCGAGGTCGCGGCACGCGCGCGTGCGGAGGTGGACCGTGTCTGGGGCTCCACCGATGTGCCGGGGTACGACCAGGTGGCGAAGCTTCGGTATGTGCGCCGGGTGCTGGACGAGTCGCTGCGGTTGTGGCCGACGGCGCCCGCGTTCGCCCGGGAGGCCGTCCAGGACACCGTGCTGGCCGGGCAGCACCCGATGCGCCGCGGCGCGTGGACGCTGGTGCTCACGCCGATGCTGCAGCGCGATCCCGAGGTGTGGGGCGCCGACGCCGAGCGGTTCGACCCGGACCGCTTCGACCCCAAGGCCGTACGGTCGCGTCCCCCGCATGTCTTCAAGCCGTTCGGCACCGGGGCGCGGGCCTGCATCGGGCGCCAGTTCGCGCTCCACGAGGCCACGCTCGTGCTCGGTCTGCTGCTGCGCCGCTACGAGCTGCGGGCCGACCCCGGCTACCGGCTCACCGTGACCGAGCGGCTGACGCTGATGCCGGAGGGGCTGCGGCTGCACCTGGAACGGCGGACGGGCAGTGGCGCTACGGCCGTGCACGCGGCGGATTCCGACGAGGCTCCGGCCGCCTCGGAGTCACGCTGTCCAGTGCCCAGGGCGGGTGACTGACTCCGGCAGCCTGGTGCCGGCGCTGCCGCGGGCCGCGTTGAGCTGGGGCTGGGTGAGGAAGAACGCGCCGGTCAGGTCCGCGTCCGTCAGGTCGGCGTCGCGCAGGTCGGCGCCGATCAGATCCGCGCCGCGCAGGTCGGCGCCGGTGAGGTCGGCCGCTATGAGGTAGGCGCCGCGGAGACTGGCCCCGCGCAGATCGGCGCCCTTGAGGCGGGCGCCCATCAGGTCGGCGCCCCGGCGGTTCTTCTTCTTGCCGCCGATCCCGGCCCGTACGAGGTCGCTGGTCCGCAGCAGGAGGACGTTGACCTCCTGCCGGTGCGCGGGGACGTCCAGTGCGGCGAGTTCCTCGGCTGTCCCCCGGGTCAGTGCCTCGGTCCGCTCCAGCATGCGGCGCAGGTCCGCGTGGACCGGGCGGGCGGCGGGCAGGGTGAGCGCCTCGGTGAGATACCAGAGCAGTTCGTGGAGCTGGCGTACGACCGGGAAGACGTCGAACATCCGGCGGGCGTCCTCACGCGGGCCCTTGCGCCAGTCCCGGCCGCCGAAGGTGACCTGCGAGACCTTCTGCCCGGCGCCGAAGCAGTCGTAGACCGTGCATCCGGTGAAGCCCTCGTCCCGCAGCCTCGCGTGGATACCGCACCGGTGGTCGTCCCGCAGGTTGGGACAGGGGGTGCCGGCCGGCTTGTCGCGGGCGAAGTCCGCGGAGGCGGCGAAGGGCAGGGCGACACAGCACAGGCCGAAGCACCGCGCGCAGTCGCCCCTGAGGTCGGTCATGTGTTCTTGCATCACCGCCAGCCTAACGGCCCCGGCGAACGGCCCGCCTGACAGGAACTCACCGATGGGATTCCGGCGATGTGGGGGTCTCCTCATCCAACGGAAAACAAGCTCGGCTACCACAGAGAGACCGGCCGACCGAGGCAGGAGCCGAACGCATCGAGGAGACGTCGTGTGCAGCCACCAGCCCCCGTGCCCCACCGTCGACAGTCCCGACCACCACACCGCGGTAATCGTCTCGGCCCATCCCGAACAGGGCTGGAGCCTGCTGTGCAACGGCACCATCGTCTTCGACGACACCGGTGAGCTCCTGCCGGACGGACGGGTCGTGAGCCCCCACCGCACGCCCGGGGTGCCGGCCGTGGCCGCCTGAGTCCCCACACCGGCGGGGCGGACCCTGACCTCGGGCACGTCGACGATCCCGGCCCGCCGGTGAGGACCACGGACGTATCAGCCCAGATGCCGGGCGAAGAACCGCAGCGAGTCGTCCGTCTCGAACCGCGGCAGATCTCCGTGCTTGCCGGGGTTGGCGTGCAGTGTCTTCTCGGCGGAACCGATGGCATCGAACAGCGCCAAGCTTTGGGCACGGGGCATCCGCTCGTCGTCCCACTGGACCAGAAACTGCACCGGCACGGTGATCTGCGCGGCGGTCCCGGCCAGTAGGGACGCCGCTTGCAGGCCCAGCACCGCGGCGCGGACTCGAGGTTCCGCGGCGACGAACGGCATACCCAACGCGCAGCCCAGCGACACGCCCCAATAGCCCACCGGTCCGCCGGCGATGTGGTCGAGTCGCTGGACTGCGGTCAGGACCGCCTGCCAATCCGAGACGGACTGCCCGACCATGAGCGTGTACATGGCAACGTCCAGCGCCTCCGTATCCTCTCCGGCGGCCATGCGCGCCCGGTACTCGGCCGCGATCCGGTCGAACTCCTCGTCCGTCGGCCGCTCGCCATGGTTGGGCACGTCGATCGCGGCGACCGCGAACCCGCCTTCGGCGGCGAAACGATGCGCGCGGGCCAGGATGCCGGGGGCCTTCTTGTGTTGCCCGCCACCGTGTCCCATCAGGATGAGGGGGCGAGTGCCGTGGGCGTCTTCCGGCGTCCACAGCACGCCCGGGATCTCGTCGAGGGTGAAGAGCTGTTCGGTCACACCGCCCAACGACGTCTTGGAGATGAAGCGCATGGTGCTTCGAGCCTTTCGGCGAATCTTCTGCAGGCGCCCCAATCTGTCACAGCGTTGACCGGTCTCGACTCCTCTTTGCCTGACGCGGCACTAGAAGGCCGCTGTCCGGTCTTCGCTGCGTGGGTCGCTCACCTGGTGCTCTGTGTAGAGGCCCGAGCGCGACTCACGACGCCAGGGGCGCGCGTAGGTCACCGCACCGACGGCGGCCTCGGAGCTGTCGTCGAGGTTCACGACGGCTACCGATGGCGAACCGTCCGCGGGGCACCGCGCAAGCCAGTCGCCGTTGGGAGCGACGACTCCGGTCGGTGCGGTGACGCTGTCCAGTGCCGACCCCGACACGCTGACCCAGTAGCTGTTGAACGCGGCGTGGCCTTGGACCTGGGCTTGGGCGGTGGTGTTGCCCGGCGTGCCGCTCGTGGAGAGCAGCACGCAGTCGACCTCCAGCTTCTCGTATTCCGCGAACAACTCCGGGTAGTGGATCTCCATGCCCAGCAGGCAGCCGAAGCGCACACCGTCGACCTCGAAGGTCACTGGTGAGACGCCCGGAGAGTACATGTACGAGACCTTCGTCTTCGACAGGAGACGCTCGTCGTAGCGCGTGACGACGGCGCCGCGATCGGAGATGACGTAGAGGCTGTTGTGCGGGCGGTTCGACGCGGTCAGGCGATGCACCGATGCGATCACCGTCCACAGCCGCAACTCGCGGGCCAGCTCGGCGATCGCGGCCAACTCCGACCGGAGTACGGGCCACTGGCACCGGTCCCAGTCCGCCGGGCCGAGCGTGTCCGGGCCGTCGACGGACATGACGAACTTGCCGGGAAAGCAGATCGCGCCTTCCGGAAAGTGCACGATCCTCGCTCCCTTAGCACTGGCCTCACGCATCAGAGCACGGACCTCACGCCCGCTTTCGCGCAGCGCATCGACGTCTCGGGGGTCTTCGCGTACGAGGGTCTGCGCCACGGCGAGCCGCACGCTCTTGGGATTCCTTGCTTCCGACATGACGTCTCCTGAGGGAGTCGGAAGGAAGTGCCGCAGGGCGGATGTGTAGGACTCACCGGTCTTGGCGGCGCGGGCACGCACCTGGCGCTTGAAGTTCCTACGGGCTGTCATCGCGGCCTTCCACGCCCTGAGCGACGGCTCCCCAGCAACCTCGCCCGAGGCGATCGGGCTGCGACAACGACCTGAGACGCTGGTCCCTTTGCCTCCGGCAGGAGACCGTGCTGGGGACGGTCGCGGGAGGTTCGGCGTAGGCCACGCAGTCGGTCATCATGCCGCCGCTCGCGAAATCCGTCAACATCGGCGCGGGTCAGTAGCGTTGGGCCTTCGCCAGCTTGGGCGTCAGGACCGGCTCGGCGGGCTTGCGGCTGACGGCGACCGGCTGGGCCTTCTCCCCCGGCTTCAGGTCCTCGGCGCCGACGTACCGGGTCTCCACGACCTTGCCCGACGAGTCGAGGAAGTCGACCTGGACGGCGTACGAGGCCGCCTTGTCGGTCTTGTTGGTGATGGTGACGACGACGGCGAGCAGGCCGCCGGTCCCGGAGCGCGGCTTGCCGGTCATGGTGACCTCGGACGTGGCGTTGCCCTGTCCGTCGACCTTGGCCAGTTCGGTCCGCGCGGCCTTGTTGGCGCGTTCCGTCTCGGCGGAGACGGAGGCCTCGAAGGAGGAGGCGGCCGCCGAGGCGGACGCGGCCCGTTCGGAGGCCCTGGCCCGCACCGAGGCCTTGACGGACTCGAGTGCGGAGGCCGCGTTGCCGGAGAAGGAGGCCGTGTCCGGGGCGGTCGGCGTCGGCGTCGCGGAGGACGACGAGCCCCCGGAGTCGTCGTCGCACGCCGTCAGCGTGAGCGTGCTCGCGGCGGCCAGGGCCACGGCGAGGGCGGCGATCCGGGACCGTCCGTGGGGTGACGGTGTGCTCATCGACTGACGTCCTCTCGACTCCGGCGTCGGCGCTTGATCGAAATGAACCCTATGCCGGAATTCGGAGCGAGGCATGTCGTCGCCCTCCCATGGGCCGCCCAGGCCGTCAGGCCTCGTCGCGGGCGAGGGCGAGCAGCCGGTCCAGGACGCGGGGGCCGCCCGCGCGGACGCCGTCGTGCTCGAACTCGTCCGTCACCCAGGTGCGCAGACCGCGGATCGCGCGGGCGGTGTCCAGGGAGTGGGCGGTGTCGACGTACATGTCGTCGTGGTAGACGGCGGCGGCCACCGGAACCTCGTTGGCGGCGAGCCGGGCCGGGTCGTACAGGGGCTGCCAGTCGGTGCGGGCGGCGAGGAGCTCGGCCGTCTCGCGCAGCGGCCGCAGGGCCGGGTCGCAGTCGAACAGCCAGGGATGGACGGACTCACCGGTGAACAGCAGCGGCTCGTCGCCGGCGAGGGACTTGGCCGCGTCGAACTGCGGGAACTCGGCGCGCACCCGTTCGGCCGACCAGGCGGTGGGCCGCGCGTCCTGGCCGTAGGTGGCCTCGTGGACGAGGGCGTACAGCGGGTGGGACGCGTACGACAGGTGGCTCTGGATCTCTTCCTGGAAGGCGTCGGAGAGCTCGGGTCCCCGCGGGGTGCGGACGAAGGCGTGCTCCAGGAGGTAGTGCAGGCGGTGGCTGCCCTCGCTGCCGCCGAGAAGGATGCCGAGCGACTGGAAGGCCTCGACGGTCAGCCGGTAGCCGTTCGGCAGGGTCACGTCGTGGGTCAGGAGGTGGTCGGCGATACGGCGGGCCCGCTCGACGTCCATCGGATAGCGGGCGTAGTGCGCGGCGACCTTGCGCTCCACACGCGGGTAGGCGGCCCGGTAGACGTCGTCGGCGTGGGCGTCGAGGGAGGGCAGACCGCCGGTGATGACGGCGGCGGCGAGACCCTCGGGGGCGAGGGACAGATAGGTCGTCGCGCAGAAGCCGCCGAAGCTCTGGCCGAGGACGGTCCAGGGGGCGCCGCCGGTCACCTGGGCGCGGATCGCCTCGCAGTCGCGGACGATGGAGTCGGCGCGGAAGCGGGCCAGGTAGTCGGCCTGTTCGGCGGGGCCGCCGCGCAGCGGGAGCGTCTGACGGTTGGCGGGGGTGGAGTGGCCGGTGCCGCGCTGGTCGAGCAGGAGGACGCGGTACTCCCTCAGGGCCCGGCCGAACCAGGCTCCCTTGCCGACGAAGCGGTTCGCCCCGAAGCCCGGGCCGCCCTGGAGGTAGACGAGCCACGGCAGGTTCTGGCCCGCCCTGTCGCTCGCCACGGCCTCGCGGGCGTAGAGCTCGATCGTCTCCCCGGCCGGGTCGGCGTGGTCGAGGGGGACGGTGAAGCGGCGGTCGGTGAGGACGAGGCCGGGCTGGCGGTAGGTCGCGGTCAACAGGGCTCCCGGGACGGACGGATTCTTCAGGGCGCGTCCCAGTTCAGCACAGGTTCGTCCGCCGTCCGACCCCTTCGATCATGAAATCTTACTGACTCCCGGGTCAGCGGGCCGTCAGGCTGGAGCGCCGCACCACCAGTTCGGGCTGCAGCACCACGCGACGGTGCTCGTGGCGCTTGCCGTTGGTCTCCGACTCCTCCAGGAGCAGTTCGGCGGCCAGGGCGCCCATGGTGACGGCGGGCTGGCGGACCGAGGTGAGGGGGACGGCCGCGGCGGCGGCGAACTCGATGTCGTCGTAGCCGACGATGGCGAGGTCGTCGGGGACTGTGACCCCCGCCGCGTACATGGCCTGCAGGACGCCGAGGGCGAGCAGGTCGTTGGCGCAGAAGACGGCGGTCGGGCGGTCGGCGAGGCCGAGAAGGCGGGCGCCGGCGTCCCGGCCCGCGGCCACGTCGAGCCGTTCGGTGGGCAGCTCGCGCAGGTTGTCGGGGCCCAGGCCCGCCTCGGCCAGCGCGTTGAGGGCGCCGGTGCGCCGGTCGCGGACCTGGTTGAGGCCGGGCGGGCCGCTGACGTAGGCGATGGAGCGGTGCCCCGCGTCCACGAGATGGCGCACGGCCAGGGCGCCGCCGGCCACGTCGTCGACGGAGACCGAGCACTCGGTGGTGCCCTCGGCGACCCGGTCGACGAGGACGAAGGGGATGCCGTGGCGGCGGAAGGAGTCGATGTTGCGGCCGGAGGCGTCGGTCGGGGTGAGCAGGACACCCCGGACGCGCTGCTCGGCGAAGAGGGACAGGTACTCCGCCTCCTCGCTCGCGCTCTGGGCGCTGTTGCAGACCATCACGCCGAGGCCGTCCTCGCGGGCGGCCCGCTCGGCGCCGCGCGCGACGTCGACGAAGAAGGGGTTGCCCATGTCCAGCACGAGCAGGCCCATGATCCGGCTGCGGCCCGCGCGCAGCTGACGCGCGGACTCGCTGCGGACATAGCCGAGCCGGTCTATCGCGGACAGGACGCGCGCCCGGGTCTCGGTGGCGACGGAGTCCGGACGGTTGATGACGTTCGAGACCGTGCCGACGGAGACTCCGGCGGCGCGGGCGACGTCCTTGATACCCACCGACTGGGCCATCGGGCAGAGACCTCCAAAAGACGGGGGGCGACAGGACGACCTTCACATTATCGTCGAGTCGCCCCCACACCGGTCACGATCAGGCAGGCAGTGCGAAGTCGACGACGTGGAGCGCCGAGGGGGTCGTGCCGCTCGACTTCTCCTGGTACATGAACGACAGCACGTTGTCCTGTGCGATCCGCAGCTCGTCGATCACGACCTCGCCGAAGGCGTTGAGGCCGCTGCCGTCGAAGAGGATCTTCCAGTCGGTGTAGCCGGACGCCTTGGAGGCGGCGGCGATCCGGCCGAAGGGGAAGACCGCGTAGGCGTTGTCGTACTTGTCGAGGACCAGCTTGGTGCGCTGGCTGGAGCCGAGCACGACCGGGATCTCGGTCTTCTGCCAGGTGCCCGAGGAGTTCTTGCGGACGTGGAAGGCTCGGCCGTTGGCGGTGCGGTCGGAGACGTAGTTGGTGGTGCACTGGCCGAACCGGCCGGGGACGTACGAGATGATCGCGTGCGGCAGGCCCGAGGAGTCGGTGAACTGGCTCTCCTGGTTCATCAGGGAGTGGTCCGGGTTCAGCGCGTCGATGACCAGGCCGCTGTCGGTGACGGCGACCTTGTCGGAACCGCCGGTGGTGCCGACGACGGTGCCGGCGTTGTTGCGCCAGGTGCGGCCACGGTCGTCGGAGTAGACGTAACCGGTGTCGTGGTTGGTGATGCCGCCGCTGGAGCACATCACGGCGCCGTTCTGCTCGCGCCAGGTGAAGAAGGAGTGCAGCCGGCCGTTCTTGTCGTAGTCGATGCCGTGCAGGTACATGTTGCGGGCCGTCGAGGAGCCGTGCTCGCTGGTGTAGGTGCCGGTGGAGGCGGACCACTCGCCGAGGTCGGTCCAGGCCGAACCGTCGTACTCCGCGAGGGCGTTGCGGCCGTTGCCGGATATCCCGCGCCGGTAGCTGAGCTGGAGCTTGCCGTCGGGGGTCGAGACGAATTGTGGGTAGGTGAACTGTGTCGTGAGGGCCACGCCGTCCAGGGTGGACTGGGGGGCGCCGAACCGGGCGGCGGTCCAGCTCAGTCCGGACGGGTTGTCCAGGAGGCCCGCGACCGACTTCACGTAGGTGTAGCCGTCGCTGTGGGAGTCCATGTTGAGGTGGAGGCGGCCGTCCACCTTGGAGACGCCCATGGAGATGACGTTGTGGGAGTCGCTGGTCTTCAGGGTGTGTCCGACCTGGACGGTGGACCAGGTGCTCCCACCGAGGACGCGGCGGCCGACGACGGCGTTCTTGTCGGCGGTGTACCAGACGGCGTACTGGTAGCCCTTGTAGGTCAGCAGGCCGTTCTTCTGGAACGAGTTGTTGTTGACGAGGCCGTCGTAGGAGACGAAGAAGAGGGCCTGGCTGTCGAGCGTGGTGGTGCCGGTCCGGGTGACGGAGGGGCCGGGGTCGGCGGCGCGGGCGGTGCCGCCGGTGAGCGCGGTGGTGGACATGGCGGACACGATGGCACCTGCGAGCAGCGTGCGTCTTTTCATGGTGCGGCTCCTGCGGTCCTGATGGGGCCTTACGGGGAGGGGTCAGGCGAGGTGGAACACCTCGGTGAGCGGTTTCATCGCCTCGTCGGGGCGGGCTCCGTCGAGGGACTCGAAGAACTCGCCCATCTCGGCCTGCCAGCGGGCGTTGACCTCGGTGGCTTCCATACCGGCCTTGGCGGCCTCGAAGTCCTTGGTCTCCAGATAGCCGACGAGCAGGCCGTCGTCGCGCAGGAAGAGCGAGTAGTTGTGCCAGCCGGTGGCCGAGAGTGCGTCGAGCATCTCCGGCCACACGGCGGCGTGTCGTTCGCGGTACTCGGCGAGCTTGTCCTGGCGGACCTTGAGGAGGAAACAGACGCGCTGCATGAAGTACCAGCTCCCGACAGGGACAGAGGGGACTAGAAGTTGAACTGGTCGATGTTCTTGGCGGTGAACACGGTCGGCTTGCCGAGGTTGATCACGCCGTCCTTGCCGATGGTGTACGTGGTGCCGCCGGCCTTGAAGGTCTCGCCCTCCTTGCCGGTGATCTGGCCGGAGACCAGGGCGACGGCGGTCTGGGCGGCCAGCGCGCCGAGCTTGGACGGGTCCCACAGCTCGAAGCCCTCGACGGTGCCGTTCTTGACGTACTTGCGCATGTCGTTGGGGGTGCCGAGGCCGGTCAGCTTGACCTTGCCCTTGTACTTGGAGCCGGAGAGGTACTGGGCGGCGGCCTTGATGCCGACGGTGGTCGGGGAGATGATCCCCTTCAGGTTCGGGTACTCCTGGAGCAGGCCCTGGGTCTGCTGGAAGGACTGCTGGGCGTCGTCATTGCCGTAGGCGACCTTGACGAGCTTGATGTTCTTGTACTTGTCGCCCTTCAGCTCGTCCTTCATGAAGTCGATCCAGGTGTTCTGGTTCGTCGCCGTCTGCGCGGCGGACAGGATCGCGATCTCGCCCTTGTAGCCGATCTGTTCGGCGAGCAGCTGGACCTCGGTGCGGCCCAGGTCCTCGGCGGAGGCCTGCGAGACGAAGGCGTTGCGGCAGTCGGCCTTGGTGTCGGAGTCGTAGGTGACGACCTTGATGTCGTTCTTCATGGCCTGCTTGAGGGCGGTGCACAGGGCGCCCGGGTCCTGGGCGGACACGGCCATCGCGTTCACCTGCTGCTGGGTGAGCGTGTTGACGTAGGAGACCTGCCCGGCGGTGTCGGTGGCGCTGGACGGGCCGACCTCCTTGTACTTCGAGCCCAGTTCCGTCAGGGCCGTCTCGCCGCCCTTGTCGGCGGAGGTGAAGTAGGGGTTGTTGACCTGCTTGGGCAGGAAGCCGACGGTCAGGCCCTTCTTGGTGGCCGCGTTCGGGTCCGCCTTGGCGGTGGAGGCCGCCGAGGCGCCCTCGTCCTGCACGTCCTTCTTGGTGGTGCCGCCGCACGCGGTCAGCGCGAGGGCGAGGGAGGTGCCGGCGGCGAGGGCCGCGCAGGAACGGCGGAGGGATGACTTACGCATGACGGATCTTCCTTACGAGGGTGAGCGGATACGAGGTTTCCTTGGGGCTTCCGGACCTATGCGGCCGGGGTGGGCGCCTTGGACGCCGGTGTCGAGGCGGCTCGGCGGCCGGCCCTCGCAACCGAGATCTGCCGTGCGACCCGGGGGCCGAGCACGGAGAGGACGAGGAGAACGCCGGTGACGACGATCTGGGACTGGGCGGAGACGTCCTGGAGGCTCATCACGTTCTGCAGGGCGCCGAGCAGGAAGACTCCCGCGATCGCGCCGCCGAGCGTGCCCTTGCCGCCGTCGAAGTCGATGCCGCCCAGCAACACGGCCGCCACGACGGAGAGTTCGAGTCCCGTGGCGTTGTCGTAGCGGGCGCTGGCGTAGTGCAGGGCCCAGAAGATGCCGGTGAGCGAGGCCATCAGGCCCGTCACCGTGAACAGGATCAGCTTCTGGCGCTTGACCCGGATGCCGGCGAACCGTGCCGCCTCCTCGCTCGCGCCGGTCGCGAACACCGACCGTCCGAACGGCGTGGCGTGCAGGACGACCACGGCGATCGCGAGCAGGACGAGGAAGGGCAGGAAGGCCTGCGGGATGAACGTGTCGCCGACCCGGCCCGCCGCGAAGTCCAGGTACTGGGTGGGGAAGTCGGTCACCGCGTCGGAGCCGAGCACGATCTGCGCGATGCCCCGGTAGGCGGCGAGGGTGCCGATGGTGACGGCGAGGGAGGGCAGGCCGAGCCGGGTGACGAGCAGGCCGTTGACCAGCCCGCACACCACACCGAGGACGAGGCAGATCGGGATGATCACCTCGATCGTCAAGCCCTGGTTCCACAGGGCGCCCATCACCGCGCCGGACAGCCCTGCGGTGGAGGCGACGGAGAGGTCGATCTCGCCGGAGACCACGAGCATGGTCATCGGCAGGGCGATCAGCGCGATCGGCAGGGTGTTGCCGATGAGGAAGGACAGATTGAGGGCGTTGCCGAAGCCGTCGACCGTACCGAAGGACAGCAGCAGGACCACGATCAGGAGGGCGCCGACGACTGCATCCCACCTCAACGAGGCGGACCAGCGGCTCGCACGCGTCAGGGAGTCAGGCATGGCGGGCGTTCCTCTTCTTCAGGGCGGAGGCCACGCGCAGCGCGACGATCCGGTCGACCGCGATGGCGAGGATGAGCAGGATGCCGTTGATGGCGAGCACCCAGACCGAGCTGACGCCGAGGGCGGGCAGCACGCTGTTGATCGAGGTCAGCAGGAGGGCACCGAGGGCCGCGCCGTAGACGCTGCCGGAGCCGCCGGTGAAGACGACACCGCCCACCACTACCGCGCTGACGACGGTCAGTTCGTAGCCGGTGCCGGTCCCGGAGTCGACGTTGCCGAACCGGGCCAGGTACATCGCCCCGGCGAGACCGGCGAGACCGCCGCAGAAGGTGTACGCGGCCAGGATCCGCTTGCGCACCGGGATGCCGGCGAGCCGTGCGGCCTCGGGGTTGGAACCGAGCGCGTACAGCTCGCGTCCGCTGCCGAAGTGCCTGAGGTAGTAGGCGGTGGCGACGAGTACCGCGAGTGCGATCAGGGCCAGCCAGGGCACCGCCGAGATGCCGCCGGAGCCGAAGTTCACGAAGCTGTCCGGGAGGTCGGCCGCCGTGATCTGGCGGGAGCCGACCCAGATGGAGTCGATACCCCGGATGATGTAGAGCGTGCCGAGGGTGACCACGAGCGCGGGCACCTGGCCGAGGCTGACGAGGAGGCCGTTGAGCAGGCCGAAGCCGATGCCGAGCAGGACCGCGAGCCCGATCGCCACGACGGGGTTCCCGCCGCCCTGGAGGTAGGTGCCGGCGGCGAAGGCGCTGATCCCGAGGGTGGAGCCGACCGAGAGGTCGACGTTCCTCGTGATGACGACCAGCGACTGGCCGGTGGCGACCAGCACCAGGATCGTGGCGTTCAGCAGCAGGTCCTTGATGCCCTGCTCGGTGAGGAAGTCGCTGTTCCCGATCTGGGTGACGACGATCATCACCAGGAACACGGCCAGGATGGCGAGCTCGCGCATCTTGAAGACGCGGTCGACGAGCCGGGTGGCACCGGCCTTCGGCACCTCTGCGGGCGGGGCCTGCTGGGGGGTGGTGACCGTCATGCGGCGGCCCTCCCGGTGGCTGCGGCCATCACGGTTTCCTCGGTGGCGTCGGAGCGCGGGATCTCGGCGGTGAGGCGTCCCTCGTGCATCACGAGCACGCGGTCGGCCATGCCGAGGATCTCGGGCAGGTCGGAGGAGATCATCAGGATGGCCACACCGTCGGCGGCCAGCTCGCTGAGCAGCCGGTGCACCTCGGCCTTGGTGCCGACGTCGATGCCGCGGGTCGGCTCGTCGACGATGAGCACCTTGGGGCCGGTGGCCAGCCACTTGGCGAGGACGACCTTCTGCTGGTTGCCGCCCGACAGCGTGTTGACGGTGTCGGCGATCCGGGCGTACTTCACCTGGAGCTTCACGGCCCAGTCGAGTGAACGGCTGCGTTCGGCGCCGCGGTCCATGAGGCCCGCCTTGACGGTCGTACGGAGTCCGGTGAGGCCGATGTTGCGCTCGATGGACATGTCCATCACGAGGCCCTGGGCACGCCGGTCCTCGGGGACCAGGGCGAGTCCGGCGGCCATCGCGGTGGAGGGAGCGCCGTTGACCAGCGCCTTTCCGTCCACGGAGACCTCGCCGGCGTCCCAGCGGTCGATGCCGAACACGGCTCGGGCGACTTCGGTACGGCCCGCTCCGACGAGTCCCGCGAGGCCGACGATCTCGCCCTGCCTGACCTCGAAGGAGACGTCGGTGAAGACGCCCTCCCGGGTCAGCCGGCTAACCGTGAGCGCGACCTCGCCGGGGCCTACGTCCTGTTTGGGGTACAGCTCGTCGAGGTCGCGGCCGACCATACGGCGGACGAGGTCGTCCTCGGTCATGCCCTCGATGGGCTCGCTGGCGATCCAGGCGCCGTCGCGCAGGGTGGTGACCGTCTGGCAGATCTGGAAGATCTCCTCCAGGCGGTGCGAGATGAACAGCACCGCGGCGCCCTGCTCACGGAGCGCCTTGACGACGCCGAAGAGACGCGCCACCTCGCTGCCCGTCAGGGCCGCGGTGGGCTCGTCCATGATCAGGACACGGGCCTCGAAGGACAGCGCCTTGGCGATCTCGACGATCTGCTGGTCGGCGATGGAGAGACCGCGCGCCGGGCGGTCGGGGTCGAGCTCGACCCCGAGGCGCTGCATCAGGGCCAGGGTCGCGGCGTGCGTGGCCTTGTGGTCGATCCGTCCGAGGGCACGCCGGGGCTGGCGGCCCATGAAGATGTTCTCGGCGATCGACAGGTCGGGGAAGAGCGTGGGCTCCTGGTAGATCACGGCGATTCCGGCGTCGCGGGCGTCGCCGGGGCCGTGGAAGACGACCGGCTGACCGTCGAGCAGTACCAGGCCGGTGTCCGGCCGGTGCACTCCCGCGAGGGTCTTGATGAGGGTCGACTTGCCCGCGCCGTTCTCGCCGGCGAGGGCGTGTACCTCCCCGGGAAACAGCTCCAGGGAGACGTCCCGCAGGGCGCGAACCGCGCCGAAGGACTTCGAAATGTCCCTGAGCGCGAGAACCGGGGCCGGACCCGTGGTGGACGGGTGGGTCATTGGGGGCTCCTCGACGACGCCGGCGGGACGGCCCTCTCGACGTCGTGAAAGGTTTCAACTTGGTTGCCGGGACGTTAGACATGCCGCGCATGTCACGTCAATGGGTTCGTGTCGAAAATGTTTCGATGAACTCAGGTCACAGCGGGGTCACGGGCAACAGCCTTGGTCGCAGGGGTTGACACCCTTGCGAGGCCGCCATACTTTCGCGTCTTGAATCGTTTCACAGTGAAGCTGTTCGCAAGCCCTTCGGACCCGACGTCACAGGAGCCCTCAAGTGACCGAGCTCGCCGCGGTGAAGGCCGCTCTCAAGACCCAGGCCGTCGAGACGCCGTCGTGGGCGTACGGGAACTCCGGAACCCGCTTCAAGGTCTTCGCCCAGCAGGGCGTACCGCGTACTCCGCAGGAGAAGCTGGAGGACGCGGGGCAGGTGCACGCGTTCACCGGGGTGGCCCCGACCGTCGCCCTGCACATCCCGTGGGACAAGGTCGAGGACTACGCCGCGCTGGCGAAGTTCGCCGAGGAGCGGGGCGTGAAGCTGGGCGCCATCAACTCCAACACCTTCCAGGACGACGACTACAAGCTGGGCAGCATCTGCCATCCGGACGCCTCCGTGCGCCGGAAGGCTCTCGATCATCTGCTGGAGTGCGTCGACATCATGGACGCGACCGGCTCCCAGGACCTGAAGCTCTGGTTCGCGGACGGTACGAACTATCCCGGTCAGGACGATCTGCGGGTCCGACAGGACCGGCTCGCCGAAGGTCTCTCCGAGGTGTACGACCGTCTGGGTGACGGGCAGCGCATGCTCCTTGAGTACAAGTTCTTCGAGCCGGCGTTCTACTCGACGGATGTGCCGGACTGGGGCACCGCGTACGCGCACTGCCTGAAGCTCGGCCCCAAGGCGCAGGTCGTCGTCGACACCGGGCACCACGCGCCCGGCACCAACATCGAGTTCATCGTCGCCACGCTGCTGCGGGAGGGGAAGCTCGGCGCGTTCGACTTCAACTCACGGTTCTACGCCGACGACGACCTCATGGTGGGGGCGGCCGATCCGTTCCAGCTGTTCCGGATCATGTACGAGGTCATCCGGGGCGGCGGGTTCACGCCCGACGTCGCCTTCATGCTCGACCAGTGCCACAACATCGAGGCGAAGATCCCGGCGATCATCCGGTCGGTGATGAACGTGCAGGAAGCGACGGCGAAGGCGCTGCTGGTCGACCGGGACGCGCTTGCGGTGGCTCAGCGCGAGGGTGACGTTCTTGAGGCGAACGCCGTGCTGATGGATGCGTACAACACCGATGTGCGGCCGCTGCTTGCCGAGGTGCGGGAGGAGATGGGGCTAGACGCCAATCCCATGGCTGCGTACCGGCGGTCCGGGTGGGCCGAGAAGATCATCGCCGAACGCGTTGGTGGGGAGCAGGCAGGTTGGGGCGCGTAAGCGTCTGCCGGGTTCTGTCGTACGCGGGCTGCGGGCCGGTTGTGGCTGGTCGCGCCCACGCGGCGGAGCCGCACATTGATGCAGCCCCGCGCCCCTAGGTAGGAACACTCCCCTCTCTCAAGAAGGACTGAAAGTTCATGGCTACCCACCCCGAAGCCGCCGCTCTCCTCGCCCGGTCCCGTCGGCTTGGCTCCGATCCCCGTAACACCAACTACGCCGGCGGCAACGCCTCCGCCAAGGGCACCGACACCGACCCCGTCACCGGTGGTGATGTCGAGCTGATGTGGGTCAAAGGGTCCGGGGGTGACCTCGGGACGCTGACCGAGGCGGGGCTGGCCGTGTTGCGGCTGGACCGGATGCGGGCGCTCGTCGACGTGTACCCCGGGGTCGAGCGCGAGGACGAGATGGTCGCCGCGTTCGACTACTGCCTGCACGGCAAGGGCGGGGCGGCTCCCTCCATCGACACCGCCATGCACGGGCTCGTCGAGGCCGCACATGTCGATCACCTGCACCCCGACTCCGGTATCGCGCTCGCCTGCGCCGCCGACGGGGAGAAGCTGACCGCCGAGTGTTTCGGGGACACCGTCGCCTGGGTGCCGTGGCGGCGGCCCGGGTTCCAGCTGGGGCTGGACATCGCCGCCATCAAGGCCGCCAACCCGCAGGCGATCGGGGTCGTGCTCGGTGGGCACGGGATCACCGCCTGGGGCGACACCTCCGAGGAGTGCGAGCGGAACTCGCTGCACATCATCCGCACGGCGGAGGCGTTTCTCGCCGAGCGGGGGAAGCCGGAGCCGTTCGGTCCGGTGATCGACGGCTACGCGGCCCTGGAGCCCTTGGAGCGGCGCGCACGGGCCGCCGCTCTCGCCCCGCACGTCCGTGCCCTCGCCTCCCAGGACAAGCCGCAGGTCGGGCACTTCAACGACGCGGAGCCGGTGCTCGAATTCCTGGCCCGGGCCGAGCACCCCCGGCTCGCCGCGCTCGGCACTTCCTGCCCCGACCACTTCCTGCGGACCAAGGTACGGCCGCTCGTCCTGGACCTGCCGCCGACGGCCCCTCTGGAGGAGGCCGTCGCGCGACTCGGGGAACTGCACGCCGAGTACCGGGATGAATACGCCGCCTACTACCAGCGGCACGCCCTGCCCGACTCCCCCGCCATGCGCGGTGCCGACCCGGCGATCGTGCTGATCCCGGGTGTCGGCATGTTCTCCTTCGGCAAGGACAAGCAGACCGCCCGGGTCGCCGGTGAGTTCTACGTCAACGCGATCAACGTGATGCGGGGCGCCGAGGCCGTCTCCTCCTACGCCCCGATCGAGGAGTCCGAGAAGTTCCGCATCGAGTACTGGGCGCTGGAGGAGGCGAAGCTTCAGCGGATGCCGAAGCCCAAGCCGCTCGCCACGCGGGTCGCTCTGGTGACGGGCGCGGGCAGCGGGATCGGCAAGGCCATCGCGCAGCGCCTGGTCGCCGAGGGCGCGTGTGTCGTCGTCGCGGACCTCAACGCGGAGAACGCCTCGGCGGTCGCCGAGGAGCTCGGCGGGCCCGACAAGGCCGTCGCCGTGACCGTCGACGTCACCTCCGAGGAGCAGATCGCCGAGTCGTTCCGGGCCGCGGTGCTGGCCTTCGGCGGTGTGGACCTCGTGGTCAACAACGCCGGCATCTCCATCTCCAAGCCGCTCCTGGAGACCTCCGCCAAGGACTGGGACCTCCAGCACGACATCATGGCGCGCGGTTCGTTCCTGGTGTCGCGGGAGGCGGCCCGGGTGATGATCGCGCAGAAGCTGGGCGGCGACATCGTCTACATCGCCTCCAAGAACGCCGTGTTCGCCGGCCCCAACAACATCGCGTACTCCGCCACCAAGGCCGACCAGGCCCACCAGGTGCGGCTGCTGGCGGCCGAGCTGGGTGAGCACGGAATCCGCGTCAACGGCGTCAACCCCGACGGTGTGGTGCGTGGCTCCGGCATCTTCGCCGGTGGGTGGGGCGCCAAGCGGGCGGCCGTGTACGGCGTCGAGGAGGAGAAGCTCGGCGAGTTCTACGCCCAGCGGACCATCCTCAAGCGCGAGGTGCTCCCCGAGCACGTGGCCAACGCCGTGTTCGCCCTGACCGGTGGGGAGTTGACCCACACCACCGGTCTGCACGTCCCCGTCGACGCCGGCGTCGCGGCCGCCTTCCTGCGATGAGCGCGAGCGTGAAGTCGTACGCCGCGGTCGACCTCGGCGCGTCCAGCGGACGTGTCATGGTCGGCCGCGTCGGCCCCGACAGCCTGGAGCTGTCGGAGGCACACCGGTTCGCGAACCGGCCGGTCAGGGTCCCGGAGGGCCTGCGCTGGGACATCCTCTCGCTCTACGGCGGTGTCCTGGACGGGCTCAAGGCGGCCGGTCAGGTCGACTCCGTCGGCATCGACAGCTGGGCCGTGGACTACGGACTGCTGGACGCCGACGGGGCCCTGCTCGGCAACCCGGTGCACTACCGGGACTCCCGTACCGAGGGGGTCGCGCAGAAGGTGTGGGCGACCGTGCCCGCACCCGAGCTCTACGCGGCGACCGGCTTGCAGTACGCCCCCTTCAACACCCTGTATCAGCTCGTCGCCGACCGACTCACCGGCGCGCAACGGCTGTTGCTGATTCCCGACCTGCTCACCTACTGGCTGACCGGCGAGCAGGGCACCGAGCTGACCAACGCCTCGACCACCCAGCTGATCGATCCCCGGACGCGCGCGTGGTCGTACGACATCGCCGAGCGGGTCGGGATCGACCTGGACCTGTTCGCGCCGCTGCGGCAGCCGGGCGATCCGGCGGGCCAGCTGCGGCCCGAGGTGCTGGAGGAGACGGGGCTGCGCGGACCCGTGCCGGTGACGGCCGTCGGGTCGCACGACACCGCCTCCGCGGTGGCCGCCGTGCCCGCGTCCGGTGAGCGGTTCGCCTACATCTGCACCGGCACCTGGTCCCTGGCGGGCCTGGAGCTCGACGCGCCGGTGCTGACGGAGGAGAGCCGGGCCGTCAACTTCACCAATGAGCTGGGGCTGGACGGCACGGTCCGGTATCTGCGGAACATCATGGGGCTGTGGCTGCTCCAGGAGTGCGTACGGGCCTGGGGCGACCCGGATCTGGGCGAGCTGCTGCTGGAGGCGGCCAAGGTGCCGGCGCTGCGGGCGGTGGTGGACGCGGGGGACGCGAGGTTCCTCGCGCCGGGCCGGATGCCGGAGCGGATCGCCGGCGCGTGCCGCGCCTCGGGACAGCCTGTGCCCGAGTCGCCCGCGGAGATCACGCGCTGCATTCTCGACTCGCTGGCCCTGGCCCACCGCAAGGCGGTCGAGGAGGCGCAGCGGCTGGCCGACCATCCCGTGGACGTCGTGTACGTCGTCGGGGGCGGGACGCGCAACGCCCTGCTGTGCCAGCTGACCGCCGACGCCTGCGGGCTGCCGGTGGTGGCGGGGCCGACCGAGGCGGCCGCGCTCGGGAACGTCCTGGTCCAGGCGCGGGCCCACGGCCTGGTGGGCGACCTCGCGGGCGGGCGCGAGCTGCTCACCCGTACGCAGCCGCTCACGCGGTACGAGCCGCGGGGCGACACCGCTCGCTGGCGCGCGGCGCAGGATCGGCTCGCCGGGGCCTGACCCGGGTCTCGCCCGGGGCTCGCGCCCGGACTACGCTTCACTCATCCGATGACCGACCACAAGGAGCCGCGATGCGTGTCGCTCTGTTCCTGACCTGTGTCAACGACACGCTCTATCCGGACACCGGGCGCGCTGTGGTGAAACTGCTGACCAGGCTGGGCGTGGACGTCGACTTCCCGATGTCCCAGACCTGCTGCGGGCAGGCGCACTACAACACCGGCTACCGGCATGAGGCGGAACCGCTGGCCCGGCATTTCTCCGATGTCTTCCGGGACTACGAGGCGATCGTGACGCCGTCCGGCTCCTGCGGGGCGATGGTGCGGGAGCTGTATCCGCGGATGGGTGAGCGGGCCCGGGCCGAGGGGCGCGGGGAGAGCCTCGCGGCCACGCTGGCGCCCGTGGTGCCGAAGACGTACGAGCTCACGGAGTTCCTGGTGGACGTGCTGGGGGTGACGGACGTCGGGGCGTACTACCCGCACACGGTGACGTACCACCCGACCTGTCACGGACTGCGGAGCCTCGGGCTCGGTGACCGGCCCCGGCGGCTGCTCCAGGCGGTCAAGGGCCTGGAGCTGAAGGAGCTTCCGGGCGCCGACGAGTGCTGCGGCTTCGGCGGCACCTTCGCGCTGAAGAACGCCGATGTCTCGGCGGCGATGGGCACGGACAAGGTGCGCAACGCCGAGTCGACGGGCGCGGAGGTGCTGTGCGCGGCCGACAACTCGTGCCTCATGCACATCGGCGGCACGATGGGCCGGCTGGAGTCGGCCATGCGGCCGGTGCACATCGCGGAGATCCTGGCGAGCACGGAGGAGGAACCGGCCGTATGAGCGGGACGTTCGTAGGGATGCCGGCCTTCCCCGAGGCCGCGCACGAAGCCGTCAACAACAAGACGCTGCGCGGCAATCTGCGCCACGCCACGCACACCATCCGCGCCAAGCGGGAGAAGGCCGTCGCCGAGGTCTCCGACTGGGCGGAGCTGCGCGAGGCGGGCAAGCAGATCAAGGACCACACACTGCGCCATCTCGACCGCTACCTCGTGCAGTTGGAGGAGTCGGTCACGGCGGTGGGCGGCACCGTCCACTGGGCCGCTGACGCCGACGAGGCCAACGAGATCGTGACCAAGCTCGTCAAGATGACCGGCGAGTCGGAGGTCGTCAAGGTCAAGTCGATGGCCACGCAGGAGATCGGGCTCAACGAGGCGCTGGAGGCCGAGGGCATCCGGGCCTACGAGACCGATCTCGCCGAGCTGATCGTGCAGTTGGGCAAGGACCGGCCCTCGCACATCCTCGTCCCGGCCATCCACCGCAACCGGGGTGAGATCCGGGACATCTTCACGCGCGAGATGAGCGAGTGGGGCCGCCCGGCCCCCGAGGGCCTCACCGACACGCCCGCCGAACTGGCCGAGGCGGCACGGCTGCACCTGCGGGAGAAGTTCCTGCGCGCCAAGGTCGGCGTCTCCGGCGCCAACTTCATGGTCGCCGACACCGGCACCCTGGTGGTCGTGGAGTCCGAGGGCAACGGACGGATGTGTCTGACCCTGCCCGAGACACTGATCTCGGTCGTCGGCATCGAGAAGATCGTGCCGAGCTGGCAGGACCTGGAGGTCTTCCTCCAGACGCTGCCGCGCTCCTCGACCGCCGAGCGCATGAACCCGTACACCTCCACATGGACCGGCACCACCGACGAGGACGGCCCGCAGACCTTCCATCTCGTACTGCTCGACAACGGCCGCTCCGACACCCTCGCCGACGAGGTCGGCCGCCAGGCCCTGCGCTGCATCCGCTGCTCGGCGTGCCTGAACGTCTGCCCGGTGTACGAGCGGGCCGGCGGACACGCCTACGGCTCGGTCTACCCGGGCCCGATCGGCGCGATTCTCAGCCCCCAGCTCCGGGGTACGGCAAGCGAGATCGACGCCTCACTGCCGTACGCGTCGAGTCTCTGCGGGGCCTGCTACGAGGTCTGCCCGGTCGCCATCGACATCCCCGAGGTGCTGGTGCATCTGCGGGAACGGGTCGTGCAGGGCGGGCCGGTGGTCCGCGAGGGCAACAAGGTGGTGCTCAAGCCCGCCAAGGGGCACGCGGCCGAGCGGGCGGCGATGCGGGCGGCCCGCTGGGCGTTCTCCCATCCCGGTGTCCTGCGCACCGGCCAGCGGGCGGCCTCGCGGACCCGGCGTGTCCATCCACGCACACTGCCGGGCCCCGGCAAGGCGTGGAGCGGCACCAGGGACCTGCCGCCCGTGCCCGCGGAACCGTTCCGCGACTGGTGGCAGCGCACAGGCGGCGGCAAGGAGGACGGCAAGTGAGCAGCAGGGAACGGATCCTGGGCCGGGTGCGGCGCGCGCTGGCCGATGCCCCGGCCGAGGATGCCCCGATCGAGCGGGCCTATCTGCGGGAACACGGCGACCGGAGCGTCGAGGAGACCGTGGAGCTGCTGGCCGAGAACCTGGCCGACTACCGGGCCATAGTGCACCGCTGCACGGCGGCCGACCTGCCGGCGACGCTGGCCGGGATGCTGGCGGCCCGGGGATCGAAGACGGTCCTCGTGCCGCCCGGACTGGAGCGGTCCTGGCTGGCGGACGCGGACACCGAACAGATCCCGGACCGGGTCGACAGTACCCCGGACGAGCTGGACCGGATCGACAGTGTGGTCACGGCGTGCGCGGTGGCCGTCGCCGAGACCGGCACCATCGTCCTGGACGGCGGCCCGGACCA
>NZ_JBHVYZ010000001.1:1420-25173 GCF_042880295.1 Streptomyces sp. NPDC058307 | reverse complement strand
GGGCCGCCGCCGCATCACCCTCGTCCCGGACCACCACATCTGTGTCGTACGCGTCCCGGACCAGGTCGTCTCCTCCGTGCCGCAGGCTCTCGAACGCCTCGACCCGGTACGCCCGTTGACATGGATCTCCGGCCCTTCGGCGACCAGTGACATCGAGCTGGACCGGGTCGAGGGGGTGCACGGTCCGCGCACCCTGGAGGTGGTGCTGGTGGACGCTCAGACCAGCGCGGAGGTCAACTCGTAGCGTCCCGAGGGGAGTTCGAAGGACGCGGTACCGTCTTCGAAACCCAGGTACCGCACTCCCTCGATGTCCGACAGAGCTGTGCCGCCCTCGCGCACGGAGCCGGGGTCGGCCGTGGGGATGCGCAGGGTCGCGGTGCTGTTGGCGGGGACCGCGACCCGGTGCGTGAACTCACTGTCCCGTACCGCCCACGCGCTGACGATCTCGCCGTACGGCGACCGGTGCGCGCCGGTGACCCGGGTGATCCTGCCGGTCGGGTCGAGGTGGGGCCGCAGGAAGAAGTGCTTGAAGCCCGGGTGGGCCGGGTCCTTGGCGATGCCGGCCATGCTCTCGTACATCCACTCCATGATCGCGCCGTAGGCGTAGTGGTTGAACGAGTTCATCTCGACCGGCCCGAACCCGTCCTCCTTCGAGTACGAGTTCCAGCGCTCCCAGACCGTCGTCGCGCCGTTCTTCACGGAGTACAGCCAGGACGGCATCGCGTCCTGGTGCAACACCTTGTAGGCCAGTTCCACCTGCCCCTCCTCGGTGAGGACGGGAGCCAGGACGTTCACCCCGAGGAAGCCGACGGAGAGGGTGTTCTCGGCGTATCCGACACGGGTGCTGTCGGGGTGGGCGGCCTTGTAGGCGGCCGAGTTGCCGATGTTCTCGGCCAGAAGCTCGACGAGGGCACGCCGCTGGTCCTCGGTGTCGTACAGGCCGAGTTTGAGGACCCAGAGCAGCGCGGTCTGGCTGTCGTCCTCCGTCTGGGTGGGGCTGTCTCCCGGGGTCCACGGCGGCGGGGAGCCGAGGCTGGAACGCACGGTGAGGCGCCCGTCCTCGGTGCTCAGGTACTTGGTGACGAACGCCCGTTTGATGTGGCCGAAGAGCTCCTCGTAGGCGTGGGCCTCGGCGGTGCGGCCGGTGGCACGGGCCATGTCCGCCATGAGCCGGGCGCTGTAGGCGTAGTAGGCGTCGCTGACGAGCTGGGTGCTGGTGACCTGGAAGGCCAGCCAGTCGCCGAAGACCGCGCCCTGTCCGGCGTAGGTGTCACCGGTGCGCCCGCGGATCCAGTCCATGTAGACCGTCATCGCGTCCCAGCTGCGGTCGACGATGGTCGTGTCCCCGCTCATCTGCCACACGGTCCAGGGGACGACGACCCCGCAGTCCGCCCAACCGCTCGCCGGGACCGGATCGTTGTAGCGGGCGCCGGGCGCGATCCACGTGAACTGGGCGCCGTCCGCGCCGTAGGTGCGCTGGGAGTCGATCAGGATGTCCTGGAAATGGCTCAGGAAGGCGACGGCGTCGGTGTTGTAGAGGCCCGTGTGGGCGAAGACCTGGGTGTCGCCGCTCCAGCCGCAGCGCTCGTCGCGTTGCGGGCAGTCGGTGGGCAGCCAGAGGTAGTTGCCGCGCTGGCCCCAACGGACGTTGCTGATCAGCTGGTTGATGTCGGAGTCGTCCGTCTCGACGGTGCCGATGTCGCGGAGCGCGGAGGTGGCGACCCTGCCGGTCAGTTCGGTGAGGGTGACGGTGGCGGACGTGGTGACGGAGAGGTAGCGGAAGCCGTAGAAGGACAGGGAGTCCTCGTGGGTCTCCCCGTTCGGGTCGCCCTTGAGGATGTACGTGCTGGTCGCCTCCGCGGAGCGGAGGTTGGCCCGGTAGACGGAACCCTCGGGGCCGTCCGCCCCCGCGCTGGTGTCGTTGAGCATCTCCCCCGGCCTGAAGGCGACTTCGGCTCCGGCGGGGCCGCGGAGGGTGTAGCGGGGGACGCCGACGAGGTTCTGGCCGAGGTCGATCACGGCGGTGTCGCCGGGGTGCAGGGTGAGGGGGGCTGTGGCGGCCTCGGTGGGGTCGCTGACCGTGCGGGCCGGGTCGGCGACGAGATCGCTGCCGCCGGTGTAGACGCTGACCGACCGTGGCCTGCGGTCCCACTCGGGCATCAGCCGGGCCGACTCCCCGGGGTAGGCGACCAGTCGGGAGTCGGGGAACCGGGTGGTGAAGTCGTGCTCCTCGACCGCGGACCAGGCGGAGGCGTCGAAGCCGTTCGCGGCCCAGCCGGGCAGTTCCCGCCGGGCGTCGTAGGTCTGGCCGTCGTAGATGTCGTCGGCGCGGTAGGGGCCGGTGTCCGTGGCCCGCCAGTCGTCACCGGGGGTGGTCACAACGGTCTGGGTGGAGCCGTCCCCGTAGCGGATCAGGAGCTTGGCCTTGAGGGCCAGGCGGTTGCCGGCCTCGGAGTAATAGACGCTGGTGTCGGAGACGCGGCCGTTGTACCAGCCGTTGCCCAGCACGGCCGCGAGGGTGACCTGGGGCTGCTCCGCCAGCAGGCCGGTCACGTCGTAGGTGAAGTAGCTGACGGTGGTGTCGTAGTTGGTCCAGCCCGGGGTGAGGAGTTCGTACGTGGTGCCGCCGTCCTGGGGCACGGAGACCCGGCGGCCGTTGACGTAGGCCACGTACACGCCGAGCGCGGAGACGTAGAGCCGGGCCTCGCGCACCTGGCCCGCTTTCAGGACCGTCTGCCTTCTGAGGAGCGGCGCGCCCGCGCTGTTCGGCGCCTTGCCCGCCATGCTGATCCACTGCGCGCCGTCCCAGCCGGCCACGCCGTCGGTGCTGAGCAGGCCGGTCTCGAAACGGGCCGCCGGGGCCTCGGGAAGCCTGCGCCCGGTCTCGTCCCAGACCTGGACAGTCCAGTGGTAGCGGGTCGAGGCGTGCAGTTCGGGGCCCGCGTAGCGCACGGCCACCGAGTCCGCGGAGTCGGTCCGGCCGCTGTCCCAGACGTCCGCGCGGCCCTCGGCCAGCCGGTCGGGGGTGGACGCGACCAGGATGCGGTACGCCGTCTGACGTCGGCCGCGAACCCGGGACGCGGTGCGCCAGCCGAATCGAGGGCGGGCCGCGTCCACGCCGAGCGGGTCGGTGCGATGCTCCACCGTGAGGCCCTCGACGGCGGTGTGCTGGACTCCGTCGGTCATACCGTGGTCCCTTCGGCGGCCCGGGGCTGTATCGATTCAGCCGGTTCGGCGGTCGAAGCTACTGGCGAATGGGACGGGTGTCCACTGTCCGCGTCGCGCGTTGAAACCGTTCAGAAATCGGAAACCCCTCCTACGCTGACGTCACGTCAGCTGTAGACGATCGGGCAGCCGCGCCGCAGGCAGTGCTGGGCGGCGCGCAGGTACAGCGCCACGTAGAAGGCGGCGTCCAGGTCCTCGGCCCACGGTCCGGGCCGGGCGGCCGCCACCCGCTTCGCCTCGCCGTCGAGGAACCACGTGGTCAGGTCGAGGTTGTCGCAGGCTTCGGGTATCTCGTCGAGGGGCAGGCGCACGGCTTCGGCCAGCCGTCGCGCGAGGCCGAGGATCTGCGGGGCTCCGGCGATCACCGTGGTGTCCGAGTAGGAGGACTCGACGGGCAGTTCGACCTCCGCGTCGAGCGACACCGGCACCAGCACGGACCAGTCGAGGAGGGCCTCCGTCTCGGAAGGCGCCAGATGATCATCCGCCAGCCGTACGAAGCCGTCCATGGGCGGCACCAACTTCTCCTCGAACGCCAGCCCCGACCCCCGCACGAACTCCGTTTCCTCGGGCACGGACTCGTACGGCGGCAGCCCCCGGCGGCGCAGTTCCTCGTTCAGTCCTGCGGCGACGGCCCCCCGGCCCTCCTCCTCGTCCGCGTCGAACCACTCCTGCGCACCCACGCTCACCAGATAGATCCCCATGCCCGGAAACGTACAACGCCCCACTGACAACGCCCCGCGCCACTTCCACAGGCCCTTTGCTCAGGGCCCGGTCAGCAGGAGTGTGGGCAGGGTGTCCTCCAGGATCCGCTCGCGGGGCAGGGTGAGGCCGAAGTGCCGCTGGAGCACCTCCAGGCAGGCCCGGTGCACGGCACGGCGGTCCAACTCCTCGTCGGGCAGTCCGGCCGCGGTGAGCTGCTCCTGGACGGCGGCGACCACCTCGGGATCGCCCTCGGGGCTGCCGTACCCCCAACTCCCGTCCAGGTGCAGGTTGAACGCGCACATCAGGTTCTCGTCGTGGCGATAGGCGAAGTTCGGGGGCACCGGCTTGCCGTTCTCCTCCTGGTACTCCAGGTGGAAGACGTGCAGGCCGCCGCGGTCGACCGGCCGGCTGCCGGTGCCGAACTCGCCCTGCCAGCCACCGTACTTGATGACGTACGACCACTCGTCGAGCTCGCCGTGACGCAGGGCTATCCCCTTGGTGACCTCGTCGTACAGGCCCTCCAGCAGGTCCTGCACCTGGCGGCCGGTGAGCTCTCCGACGGGGCGGGGTTTCAAGGACCTGTGAGCGGTCTCGGCGATCCGTCTCGCCAGCGATTCCGATTCGAGGTCGGGGGCGATCACCACGCTGTAGCCGCCGTAGGCGATGGACTGCGGTGCGGCGAGCCAGGCTATTCCGTCGGTCATGGCGGTCAACCCTGCCGTATCCGCGGGAGGGTGTCACTGAGTACACCTCGGAAGACGGGTTCTGCGCCCAATGTCCCCGGGCCCGCGGCTCCGTAGCTTCTTCAGCAGGGCACACGGCGTGCCGGACGAAGGGGGACGACGATGTTTCGGACAGGCTCACGACGTACGTACGACACGGGACCCGCCGCCGAGGCGCTGCGGCTGGTGAAGGTCAGCAGGACCTATGGCACGGACGACAGTGCCGTGACCGCCCTGGACGGGGTCACGCTGAGCCTCGCCCGGGGCACGTTCACCGCGGTGATGGGTCCCTCGGGGTCCGGCAAGTCCACGCTGCTGCAGTGCGCGGCCGGTCTGGACCGGCCGGACAGCGGGATCGTGCGGGTGGACGGCACGGAGCTGACGGGCGGCGGTGAGGCGGAGCTGACGCGGTTCCGGCGCGGGCGGATCGGGTTCGTGTTCCAGCAGTACAACCTGCTGGAGACGCTGACCGTGGCCCAGAACACCGTCCTGCCGCTGAAGCTCGCCGGCCGGAAGGTCGACCGGAGGCGGGTCAGGGAGGTCCTGACGGCCGTCGGTCTCGGCGACCGGCTCGGGCACCGGCCCGACCAGCTCTCCGGCGGTCAGCGGCAGCGCGTGGCGATCGCCCGCGCGCTGGTCGCGGACCCCCGGGTGATCTTCGCGGACGAACCGACGGGCGCCCTGGACACCCGTAGCGCGCGGGACGTGCTGCTGCTGCTCCAGGAGGCGGTGCGGGTGCACGGCAGGACCGTGGTGATGGTGACCCACGACCCGGTCGCCGCCTCCTACGCCGACTCCGTGCTGTTCCTCGCGGACGGCCGGCTCGCGGGCCGGATGGACGCTCCGACGCCGGACGCGGTGGCCGAGCGCCTCGCGCACCTGGGCGACGACGTGAGCGTGGGGGTGTGAGCGATGTTCATGCTGGCGATGCGGTCGGTACGGCAACGGCCCGGACGGTTCCTCGCGACCCTGCTGGCCGCCTTCCTGGGCGCCGGGATCATCATGACCTTCAACTCGCTGTACGACACGGCGGGTCAGCCGGGTGTGGATCCGGTGAGTTCGGACACCCTGACCACCTCCGCGAGTGTCGTCGGCGGCTACGGCACCCTCCTGGTGTTCTTCGCCGTGGCGTCGACGTTGACGGTCATCGTGCGTCATCGTGCGGGTGAACTGGAGCTGCTGCGCTGTTCGGGGGCGACGCCGGGGCAGATCAGGCGGATGGTCGTGGGCGAGTCCGTGGCGGTCGCCCTGATCGGTGCCGTGCTGGCGATCGGTCCGGCGATGCTCGGCGGGCGGGCACTGCTGGACGTCTTCCGGGACAGCGGGCAGGTCGCACAGAACGTGGACCACTCCTTCGGTGTCGTCGCGCTGATGTCGGGCGTCGACATCACCCTCGTCGCTGCTGCGGGCGCCGCCTTCCTCGCCGTACGACGCGCCACGCGCCGGCGTCGGCAGCGGGGCAGCCGGGCGCGAACGTTCCTCGCCTGCGCGGCGCTCGGCGTCGGGGCCGCGTCGGTGATCTCCACCTTCGCCTTCTCGGCGACAGACGAGGCACTCATGGCGACGCCGGCCTATGGGGCGATCCTGCTGTCCGTGGGGTTCGCGCTGCTCGCGCCGCGGCTGCTGAAGGGGGTCCTGGACCGGTTGCCGCTGACCGGCGCGAGCGGCTGGCTGGCCGTGCGGAACCTGCGGCAGCGGGTGGATCACCTTTCCGGGATCCTGATGTCGCTGATCCTCTTCACGGCGGTGTCCGTCGCCACGCTGTACATGCAGGGTGTGGAGAGCGACGCCATGGAGGCGTCGGGCGTGGTCAGAACGGTCGACGCGAAGAACCTGCAGACGCTGAATCTCACGGTCGTCGGCATCATCGTGGTGTTCGTGTGCGTGATGCTGGTCAACTCGCTGTACGCGGCGACGACCTACCGCGGCCGGGAGTTCGGCCAGCAGCGGCTCGCCGGGGCGAGCCCGGGGCAGGTGCTGGGCACGGTGGGCGTCGAGGGGCTGATCCTCACGGCGGTCGGGATGTTCTTCGGCACCGTGGCGGCGCTGGCCGGGATCATCCCGTTCACGGTCGTCCGCAGCGACTCGGTGCTGCCCCACCAGGGGCTCGGCATCTGGCTGGCAGTGGTGGCGATCGCGTCGGCCGCGACGGTCGGGACGAGCCTGGCCACGGCCCGCAGGGTGCTGCGTACTCCGGCGGTGGAGGCGGTGGACCTGGCGGCATGAGGAGCTGTGGACGGCGGGGGCGTCACTTCGGTGACGCCCTTCTTGCTGCCCCGCGTCCGCGTCCGTCGGCCTTCGACCTCGTTTACAGACAGGGTGAACAAGCGCTTAGATAGTTGACGGAACGAGTTCGCGCCGCCCTGGAGGCCCCGTTGCTGTTCACATCCGTCGACGACGTCTCCGCACGCCTCGCCGAGACCGGCTACCTCGCCTCGCCCGCGGTCGCCACGACCGTCTTCCTGGCCGACCGGCTCGGCAAGCCGCTCCTGGTCGAGGGCCCCGCCGGGGTCGGCAAGACGGAGCTGGCCAAGGCGGTGGCCGAGGTCGCCGGGGCGCGGCTGGTCCGCCTCCAGTGCTACGAGGGCGTGGACGAGTCCCGGGCGCTGTACGAGTGGAACCACGCCAAGCAGTTGCTGCGCATCAGCGCAGGCCGGAACGAGAGCTGGGACGAGGCGCGCACGGACATCTTCAGCGAGGAGTTCCTGCTCTCCCGGCCCCTGCTGACGGCGATCCGCGGCGACGAGCCCACGGTGCTGCTGATCGACGAGACCGACAAGGCGGACGTCGAGGTCGAGGGCCTGCTCCTGGAGGTGCTCAGCGACTTCCAGGTCACGGTCCCCGAGCTGGGCACGATCACCGCGTCCCGCCGCCCCTTCGTCGTCCTCACCTCCAACGCCAGCCGCGAGCTGTCGGAGGCCCTGCGCCGCCGCTGCCTGTTCCTGCACATCGGGTTCCCCGAGGAGGAGCTGGAGCGGCGGATCGTACGGCTGAAGGTGCCGGGGCTCGACGAGACGCTGGCCAGGTCGGTGGTCCGGGTGGTGGGGGCGCTCAGGGCCATGGACCTGCGCAAGGTGCCCTCGGTCGCGGAGACCATCGACTGGGCGCACACGCTGCTCGCGCTCGGCGCGGACCACCTCGACGAGACCGTCGTACGGGACAGTCTGGGCGTGCTCCTCAAGCATCAGGACGACATCCTCAAGGCCGGGGCCAAGCTCGACCTGGACGCGGTGTGAGCACCGCCGAGCGGCTCACCTCCCTGGTCGGTGCCCTGCGTACGCACGGCGTGCGCATCGGGACCGGCGAGACGGTGGACGCGGCGCAGGCGGTCGAGGCGCTCGGACTCGCCGACCGGGAGCTGCTACGGGAGGGCCTGGCGGCGACCCTGCTGCACAGCACGGCCCAACGGCCGGTGTTCGACCCGGTCTTCGACCTGTACTTCCCGCGGGGCGTCGGCGCGCCCGGCACCGGCCCCGTGGACCGCGAGGAGCTGCGCGAGCGTCTGGCCAAGGCCCTCGCCGCGAACGACGAGACCCTGATGGCCCGCCTCGCCGCGGAGGCCGTCGACGGGTTCGGCGGATACGGCAACTCCCCTTCCTCGGACGGCTGGTCGTCGTACCAGACCCTCGACCGGCTGCGCCCGCAGACGCTGCTCGCGCGGGTGCGCGACGACGTACGGGGGCGGCAGGGCATGTCCGGGTTCACCGACCGGCTCCTTGAGGACGAGATCCGGCGGCGCATCGAGGCGTTCCGCGCGCTGGTGGCGGCGGAGGCCCGGCGGCGGGTGGCGGAGCGGCGGGACAGGGACGAGATCGCGCGGCGGGCGGTGGCTCCGACGACCGACCGGGTCGACTTCCTGTTCGCCGGGAAGGACCGGCTGGCCGAACTGCGGCGTACGGTCCAGCCGTTGGCCCGCAAGCTCGCTACCCGGCTCGCGGCCCGTCGCCGCCGTGCCGCGCGGGGCAGCATCGATCTGCGGCGGACTCTGCGCGGTTCGCTGTCGACGGGCGGGGTGCCGATGAAACCGGTGCTGCGCCGCCGCCGGCCCGCCCGGCCCGAACTGGTGCTGCTGTGCGATGTGTCGGGCTCGGTGTCGGGGTTCTCGGACTTCACGATGCTGCTGGTGCAGGCGCTGCACGACCAGTTCAGCAAGGTGCGGGTGTTCGCCTTCGTCAACCGCCTCGACGAGGTCACCCGACTCCTCGAGCACGGGGCGGCCGACGCGGCGGGGCTCGGCGCCCGGATCCGGGACGAGGCCACGCTCACGGGGTGGCACGGCAGCAGCGACTACGGGGTGGCACTGGGAGAGTTCGCGTCGCTGTACGCGGATGCGCTGAGCCCGCGCACGACGGTGTTCGTGCTCGGTGACGCCCGCACCAACATGAGCGACCCGAACCTGCCCGCCGTCCGTGAGATCACCGAACGGGCCCGCCGCGTCCACTGGTTGAACCCGGAGGCGCGTGCGCAGTGGGGCACGGGCGACTCGGCCGCGTACGAGTACGCCGAGCTGGTGGAGATGCACGAGTGCCGCAATGTCCGCCAGCTCAGTGCGCTGGTGGGGCGGCTGCTGCCGGTCTGAGCGGGCCGGGATCCGGTCGGCTCAGGCCGTCAACTGCGGGTACAGGGCCCCGAGATCCGCGGCGAGTCCGGCCTTCACCTGTCGGGTCAGGTCGTCGGCGAGCACCTCGTAGGCGCCGGACTCGATGCCGTCGAGGGCCTGCGCGGCCACGCTCTCGGGACTGACCTTCGGGGCGTCGACCTTCGCCGTCATGTCCGTGTCGACGTATCCGACGTGCAGTCCGGTGACCTCGATGCCGCGCGGCCTCAGGTCCAGGCGCAGGGAGTTGGTCTGCGACCAGAAGGCCGCCTTGGAGGCGCTGTAGGAGCCGGCGAGGCCGATCCATGACAGTACCGAGTGGACGTTCAGGATGTGGCCGCCGCCGTTGCGCTCGATGACCGGCACGAAGGCGCGGGTGACGAGGAGGGGGCCGTAGAAGTTGGTCTCGAACTCGCGGCGGACGTCCTCTACCGGTGAGTCCAGGAAGTTCGCGTTCACGGACGCGCCGGCGTTGTTGATCAGCAGCGTGACGTCCTGGGCCTGTTCGGCGGCGGCCGCGACGGAGGCGGGGTCGCTCACCTCGAGGGCCAGCGGCACCGCGTCCGGGTGGGTCACGGTCTTCGGGTCGCGGGCGGTGGCGTACACCTTCTTCGCGCCCCGCTCGTACAGCGCGGTCACCAGTGCCCGGCCGATGCCGCGGCTGCCGCCGGTGACCAGGGCGACGGAACCTTCGATGGTGGTCATGGGAGTCTCCAGGAACATTGAGAAACTGATTGGTTTACCTACCCACTAGAGTAAACCGATCAGTTTCCAATGGCAAGGCGAGGATGCTTCCCTACGCTCCCGGATCGGGATAACGGGGGCCACGGGGGCCCATGAAGGCAGTCGTCCAGTGCCGGTACGGCTCGGCGGACACACTGAAGTGGAGGCAGGTCGAGGCGGTCGGCACAGCACGAGGGAGGACTTCGCCCGCGCTGGACTCCGCTACGACGTGGTGCTGGACCTGGTGGGCAATCGTTCACCGGGCGATCTGCGGCGCGCTGCGACTCCCGCCGGCACGGTCGTCCTGTCCGGCGGGGGCGGGAACGAGGGCGGCAGCGTCCTCGGCCCGGTGCGACTCACGCTCCGGGGGCTGCTCCTCTCCCCTTTCGTGCGGCAACGGCTACCCCACTCCGGGCGAAGGCGCGCAAGGACACTCTCCGGGTCCTGCGGGAACTCGCCGCGGCAGGCAGGATCGCCCCGGCCGTCGAGCGCACGTAACCGCTCGACGAGGCGGCCGGGGCCATCCGGCGCTGCAGGTGGAGCACGCGCGCGCGAAGATCGTCATCACCATGTGCGAGGTGACGGCCCGCAGAGGTGACGGCCCGGGTCGGACGTGCCTTACTTGCTCTTCGCGTACTCCTTCGCCATGCCCCCCGCGAAGTCGTACACCACGCACTGCTCGTCGCCGACGACCCAGGCGTCGTGCCCTGGCGCCGCCACGAAGACGTCGCCGGGCCCCACTTCGCCCTCTCCGCCGCCGTCCATGACGATGTGCATACGGCCCTGGACCACATAGCCGTTGTGGTGGACCTCGCAGCTCTTGGTGCCCGCGATCGGTGCCACGGACTCGGACCAGCGCCAGCCGGGCTCGAAGGTGCCCACGGCGAAGTCCAGTCCGGACATGTGGACCGCTTCGAGATGCCCCTTGGGGAAGTCCCTGCGCTCGTCCGGCTTGTCGAGCGCCTTGATCTCGAACATGACGGCTCTCCCTTCCGGCCGTGTTCGACCACGGCCGGGGCCGGTCTCCGTCTCCCACCCACGCCGGGCAGCACCGGCGGGGGCCGAGCCCCATCCCTCCATCCTGCGCCCGTTCGGCCGGGACTGCCATTCAGGCGAGGTCCCCGCCCGCCAAGAGCCGCGCGAAGCGCTCCGCGTCGACATTGCCACCGGAGACGATCACCCCGACCCGCTCGGGAAGGTTGCTCACCCGTCCGTTCAGCAGCGCGGCCAGCGGGGTCGCGCCGCTCGGCTCGACGACGATCTTCAGTCGCTCGAAGACGAACCGCATGGCCGCGCGGATCTCGTCGTCGGAGACCAGCGCGATCTCGTCGACCAGCCGCCGGTTCACCGAGAAGGTCAGCTCGCCGGGCGTGTGCAGGGCCTGTCCGTCGGCGATGGTCTTCGGCACCGGGATGCTGACGCGCCGCCCCGCTTCCAGGGACCGCTTGGTGTCGTCGCCGGCCTCGGGTTCCACGCCGACCATACGGATGCCCGGGTGCAGCCCCTTGACGGCGGTGGCGCTCCCCGCCATCAGCCCGCCGCCTCCGACCGGCGTGAGCAGCGCGCCCAACTCCCCTGTCTCCTCCAGGAGTTCGAGAGCGGCCGTACCCTGTCCCGCCATCACGTGCGGGTGTTCGTAGGGCGGGATGAGCGCCAGGCCCCGCTCGGTGGCCAGGGCCTCGGCGATGGCCTCGCGGTCGCCGGTGTAGCGGTCGTACGTGACGATCTCGGCGCCGTAGCCCTCGGTGGCCGTCCGCTTGGAGCGTGGGGCGTCCTCGGGCATGACGATCACCGCGGTGGTGCCGAGTTCACGGGCGGCGAGGGCGACGGCCTGGGCGTGGTTCCCGGAGGAGTAGGCGGCGATGCCCCGGGCCAGCTGCTCCGGGGTCAGCCGGGAGGCCGCGTTGTAGGCGCCGCGGAACTTGAAGGCGCCGACCCGCTGGAAGTTCTCGCACTTGAGAAGGACCTCGGCGCCGACCAGGGCGTCGAGGGTCCGCGAGCGCAGCACCGGTGTGCGGTGCGCGACGCCCTTGAGCCGGGTGGCCGCGTCCAGGACGTCGTCCAGGGTGACCGGCGGGGTGACGGTCGTCACGAGTGCCCTCCAATGGTCGTCACGAGTGCCCTCCAGCGGTCGTCACGGGTGCCCTCCAGCGGTCGTCATGAATGCCCTCCGGTGTTCGCCTGTTTCCGGGACTGGGACAGATAGCTGTAGGCGGAGGCGCGGGAGATCCCGAGCCGTCCGGCCACCTGCTCGATCGCCCGCCGGACCGCGAACACGCCGCGTTCGTCCAGGCTGCGGAACAGGTCCAGGCGCCCGGCGCGGTCCAGCAGTGCCCACGACTGATGCCGGTGCTCGTCGAGCATGACGTCGACGACGGAGTCGATGTCGTCGCCGAAGGTGGTGACGGGCGGTTCCTGGGGGGTCGGGACGGTCCCGGCCAGGGCTCCCAGCAGTGCATGGACCTCGCTCGCCGCGGTGACGTCGACATTGACGCACAGCGCGCCGAAGACCGCGCCCGAGGAGTCCCGGAGCAGCATCGTCGAGGACTTGACGAGCTTTCCGGTATCGGTCCGTGTGACGTAGTTCAGCTCGTCGGCCGCCTCGTCGCCCCGGGCGAGCATCCGCATGCCGATCTCGCTCATCGCCCCGCCCACCGTGCGCCCGGTCACCGAGCCGGCGATGGCCACCACCGAACTCTCCGGCTTTCGGTAGTCGTGCAGCACGACCTCGCACACCGGTCCGAAGGTCGCCGCGATCCCGCCGACGACCGATGTGAGCGCGGCGATGATCGCGTCCCGCTCGGCCTCCATCACACCCTCCCACCCTCACCAGTCCGTCTAGACTAGCAATCCAGACACTGGACCACCAGTCCAATCCCCCTCCCTTTCCGTCTTTGTCCGCGGATCTTGACGCACCGGATGTTACCGGTAACATAAACGTCCATGTCCTCGACGCTGGCGCCCGCGCGCACTCCGGTCTTCAGCCCGGCCGCTGTGGTCGCCTCCTGCGTCGGCTTCGTGCTCATCGGCGCGCTCCAGGCGCTGTACGGTCCGGCGATCCCCGCGTTCCGCGAGGAGTTCGGCCTGTCTCCCTCGGGAGCCGGGCTCGGTCTCAGCGCCCATTTCGTGGGCGGGGTGGCCGGCGTCCTGCTGTTCGACCGGCTCTTCGGGCGGATCGGCAACCGGCGGATCCTGGGCGCCTCGTACCTGCTGATGGCGCTCGGCGCGGCGGGATTCGCGCTCGCGCCGAACTGGCCGGTCGCCCTGACCGCCGCGCTGCTCGCCGGCCTCGGCTTCGGCGGCATCGACTACGGCCTGAACCAGCTGTTCGCGGTCGGCTTCGGCCACCGTTCCGCCGCGATGCTGAACATCCTCAACGCGCACTTCGGCGTCGGCGCGATCCTCGGTCCGGCGCTGATCGGCGTGGTGGGTGCCGGGCACTATCCGGCGGTCTTCCTCGGTTTCGCGCTCGCCAACCTGCCGTTGCTGCTGTGCCTGAAGGGCGTACGGGACCACGCGCCCCAGCCCTCCGGCACGGCTTCCGACTCCCCCGGCGCGCTCGGCCGCAGCCTGGCCTCGGTACTCTCCGTGTTCGTCGCCCTCTACGTCCTGCACGTGGGCATCGAGGCGGGCGTGGGCGGCTGGGAGCCCACGCATCTGGAGACCGTGGGATACGGCGCGGGCGTGACCGCGACCGCCACCTCCGTCTACTGGCTGATGATGACGGTGGGCCGCTTCCTGGTCGCCCCGATCGCCCTGCGGTTCTCGGCACAGGCCATCATCACCGTGTCCTGCGCGGGCATGACGATCTGTCTGCTTCTGGCGTCCGTACGGGAGTTGGCGCCCTACGCGTACGCGGGTGTCGGCCTGTTCATCGCGCCGATCTTCCCCACCGGCCTGCCCTGGCTGCACCGGGCCGCCCCGGGTGCCCGACGGGCCGGCGCGCTGGTCATCGCCGCCTCGATGATCGGCGGTGTGGCGGCGGGACCGGCGCTGGGCAAGGCCATCGAGTGGTCCGGGATCCGGGCCGTACCACTCCTGCTGAGCGGTGTCGCGGCGCTGTGTCTGGCCGCCACCCTCTGGCTCGTCCGCAGTACCCGAACTCACTGAATTCGCTGAATCGAAGGGTTGCCCCGCATGCCCGCTCTGACGACGTCCTCCGACGGTTTCCTCCTGCACGGTGAGCCGTTCCGGATCATCTCCGGGGCCATGCACTACTTCCGTATCCATCCCGACCAGTGGAGCGACCGGCTGCGCAAGGCGCGGCTGATGGGCCTCAACACCATCGAGACGTATCTGCCCTGGAACCTGCACGAGCCCGAGCCAGGCAGCCTCGTCCTGGACGGCTTCCTCGATCTGCCCCGCTGGCTGCGCCTCGCGCAGGACGAGGGACTGCACGTCCTGTTGCGCCCGGGGCCGTTCATCTGCGCCGAGTGGGACGACGGCGGCCTGCCCGCCTGGCTGCTCGCGGACCCCGACATCCGGCTGCGCAGCAGCGACCCCCGCTTCACGACGGCGTTCGACGGATACCTGGACCAACTCCTCCCCGCGCTACGCCCGTTCATGGCGGCACACGGCGGTCCGGTGATCGCCGTGCAGGTGGAGAACGAGTACGGGGCGTACGGCGACGACACCGCGTATCTCAAGCACGTCCACCAGGGACTGCGCGACCGCGGGGTCGAGGAGCTGCTGTACACCTGCGACCAGGCCAACGCCGGGCACCTGGCGGCCGGCACCCTCCCGGGCACGCTCGCCACGGTCACCTTCGGCAGCCGGGTCGAGGAGAACCTGGCCGCGCTCCGCGCCCACCAGCCCGAGGGTCCGCTGATGTGCTCGGAGTTCTGGGTCGGCTGGTTCGACCACTGGGGCGGCCCGCACCACGTACGTCCCGCCGCCGACGCCGCGGCCGACCTGGACCGACTGCTGTCGGCCGGCGCCTCGGTCAACATCTACATGTTCCACGGCGGCACCAACTTCGGCTTCACCAACGGCGCCAACCACAAGCACGCCTACGAACCCACCGTCACCTCCTACGACTACGACGCCCCGCTCACCGAGAGCGGCGACCCCGGTCCCAAGTACCACGCGTTCCGCGAGGTGATCGCCCGGCACACGGTCACGCCCGACGAGCCGGCCCCTGCACCCGCGCCCAAACTGCCGCTCACGGACGTGGACCTGGACCACCGGGCGCCGCTGCTGTCGTATGTCCGAGGGCTGCCGTCGACCACCACCGAAGCCCCCGTGACGATGAACGAGCTCGGCGTGCACACGGGTTACGTGCTCTACCGCACCACGCTTCCCGGTTCGGGCGACGGTCTGCTGCACTTCCCCGGCGGGGTCGGCGACCGGGCTCAGGTCTTCGTCGACGGCGCCTCGGTGGGCGTACTGGAGCGGGAGCGGCACGACGAGACGCTGTCCGTGCGGGTGCCGCACGCAGGTGCCGTCCTCGAAGTGCTCGTGGAGAACATGGGCGGGGTCAACTACGGGCCGCGCATCGGGGCGCCGAAGGGGCTGCTCGGGCCGGTGTCCTTCCAGGGCAGCGACCTGCGCGGCTGGGAGTGCCGGGCCGTGCCGCTGGACGACCTGGCCGCCGTGCCGTTCGGCCCGTCCGGGGCGACCACGGACGCGGTACCCGCCTTCCACCGGGGCACCTTCGAGGTGGACAGCCCGGCGGACACCTTCCTCTCCCTGCCCGGCTGGACCAAGGGCCAGGCCTGGGTCAACGGCTTCCACCTCGGCCGTTACTGGAACCGGGGTCCGCAGCACACGTTGTACGTCCCCGCACCCGTCCTCCGCCCCGGCACCAACGAACTGGTCCTGCTGGAGCTGCACGCCACCACGGGCACGCGCGCCCAGCTCACCGACACGCCCGACCTCGGACCGGAGAGCGACTGATGCCCCGCCCCCACCACCTGCGCGTCCCCACCCCCGCCGGGCCTCCGCTGACCGGGCACCTGCCCTTCGCGGACGCCCCCGGGGTGCCCGACCCGATCGAGGTGACCAGCCGCTGGCTCACCCGCGGCGGCCGGCCCTGGTTCCCGGTGTCCGGCGAGTTCCACTACTCCCGCTACCCGGCCGGGGAGTGGGAGGAGGAGCTGCTGAAGATGAAGGCGGGCGGGGTCACGGCCGTCGCCAGCTACCTCATCTGGATCCACCACGAGGAGATCGAGGGCCGTATCCGCTTCGACGGCCACCGTGACCTGCGCCGCTTCGCCGAGCTGTGCGCCCGGCACGGCCTGGACTTCATCCCGCGCGTGGGCCCCTGGTCGCACGCGGAGGTCCGGAACGGCGGCCTGCCCGACTGGGTTCTGGCCCGCGACTGCGTCCCGCGCACCGACGACCCGGTGTACCTGGACGCCGTCCGCCCCTGGTTCACCGCGATCGCCGAGCAGTTGGACGGCCTAGACCGGGCCCACGGCGGACCGATCGTGGCGATCCAGATCGAGAACGAGCTCTACGACCAGCCCGGCCACCTGCTCACGCTGAAGCGGATGGCCCAGGAGGCCGGCCTGAGCGCCCCCCTGTGGACCTCGACCGCATGGGGCGGTGTCCAACTCCCGCCGGACGAACTGCTCCCGCTCTACGGCGGCTACACCGAGGCCTTCTGGACCGAGGCCGACGGCGGCTGGCCCGACACCTGCCGCAAGCACTTCTTCTTCACCCACCAGCGCGACGACGAGGGCATCGGATCCGACCTGCGCCCGGTCAGCGTGCGCGGCAGCGAGCCCGACGCCTTCGCGGACCGGTTCCCCTGGGCCACCTGCGAGTTGGGCGGCGGCATGGCGGTGTCGTACCACCGTCGGCCGTACGTCGACCCCGACGACATCGGCGCGCTCGGCCTCACCAAGATCGGCTGCGGCTCGGTCTGGCAGGGCTACTACATGTTCCACGGCGGCACCAACCCCGCGGGTGAGCTCAGCACCCTTCAGGAGTCGCACGCCACCGGCTACCCGAACGACCTGCCCGTCCTGACGTACGACTTCCAGGCCCCGCTCGGCGAGTACGGCCAGTACCGGCGGACCTATCACGAACTCCGGCTCCAGCACCTGCTGTTGGCGGACTTCGGGCACCTGATCGCGCCCATGGAGTCGGTGCTGCCCGAGCGGCGGCCGGAGGGGCAGTTCGACCGGGACACCCTGCGCTGGGCGGTGCGCGGTGACGGCGCCTCGGGCTTCCTGTTCGTCAACAACCACCAGCCGCACGAACAGCTCCCCGAGCATCCGGAGACCTCGTTCACGGTGGAATTCCCGTCCAGCGGCGGCGAGTTGACCCTGCCCAGCGTTCCCGTCACGGTTCCGAGCGGCGCGTACTTCTGCTGGCCGCTGCGGCTCGACGTGGCCGGTCTGCGGCTGGAGTGGGCCACCGCCCAGCCGGTGTGCACGGTCGACGTGGACGGCCGTACGGTCCTGGTGCTGGCCGCGACGGACGGCATCGCGCCCGAACTCGCCCTGGACGCGGCCACGGTCTCGGTGGTGCACACGCCCACCGGCGATGTCACCCCGGTCGGCGACCGGCTGCTGGTGACGGGGTTGTGTCCTGGCACCGACGCCCTCGTGGAGGTGGACACCGCCGAGGGCGGGCGGGTCGGCCTGCTGGTGCTGGACGCGGCGACGGCCCGTACGGCCTACCGGGGTGAGGCGTGGGGTGCCGAGCGGCTGGTGCTGAGCGATGACGGTGTGGTCTTCGACCGGGACGAGGTACGGCTGCACGGTTCGGGAGCGGTGACGTCGTTCGCCGTACTGCCCGCACCCGAGCGGGCCCCCGTGGTGGACGGGGTGGCGACTCAGGCGGTCGCCGACGGGGTGTTCACCCGTTACGCGGTCCGGGCGGCGCCGGCCGTCGAGGGGTCCGCGCCCGAGGTCACCCTCGTACGGGCCGCCGGGCCCGCTCCCGAGACCGTCACCGGTGTCCTGGACCGGGCGAGCGCCCCGGCCGACAAGTACTTCGACACCGTGGCCGCCGAGTACCACGTCGAGGTGCCGGACGGGCTGCCGCCAGGGACGCTGCTGCGGCTGCGGTGGAACGGGGACGTGGGGCGGGCGTACGTGGGGGACACGCTGGTCGCCGACCAGTTCTGCGCCGGGCGGGTCTGGGACATCGGCCTGGACCGGCTGCCCGCCGACGCGCTGCGCGCCGGGGGGCTGCGGCTCCGGGTGCTGCCGCTGCACGCCCAGGCGCCGGTCCATCTGCCCGAACAGGCGCGCGGTGCCCGGGAGACGGCCACCGTCACGCACGCCGAGTGGGTCACCCGGCACACCCGGTCGGTCCTGGCGGGCTGACCTGCCCCGGAGCCCCGATGCCGCCGCCGGATCATCGGTACCGGCCCGCCTATGCTGTGCTCCCCGGGCGGGCCGGAACCGCCGTACCATCGCCCCCACCACGTCGAGGAAACCGCCACCATGAGCCCAAGCGCCGCCGAGGAAGCCGTGCCCAAGGGGCGCAGCCGACGCAACTTCGCCGGTTCGCGCCCGGTGATGGACGACGTGGCCCGGCTGGCCGGTGTCTCCAAGCAGACCGTCTCCCGGGTGCTCAACGAGCATCCGTCGGTCCGCCCCGAGACCCGTGAGGCGGTGCTGACGGCCATGCGCACGCTCGGCTACCGGCCCAGCCGCAGCGCCCGGTCGCTGGCCAGCGGGCGGACGCGGATGGTCGGGGTCATCACCTTCGACGCGGCCCGCTACGGACCGTCCGCGATCCTGACCGCGGTCAACACCGCCGCCCAGGAGGCCGGTTATCTGCTCAGCTCCATCGCCCTGGACACGGCCGAGCACGACACGGTCGTCGAGGCCGTCGACCGGCTCTCCGCCGAGGGCGCGGACGGGGTGATCGCGATCGCCCCGCAGCTGTGGGTGGGCCACGCCCTGGCGGACGCTCATCTGGACACCCCGCTGGTGGTCCTCGAGAACGGCTTCGACCCGGAGACCGAGCGGGTCACCGGCGACTCACGGGAGGGCGCCCGCAAGGCCACCGAGCATCTGCTGGGGCTCGGCCACGCCACCGTCTGGCACATCGCGGGCCCGAGCGGCTGGACCTCCGCCGACCAGCGGCTGGCGAGCTGGCGCGGCACGCTGGAGGCGGCCGGAGCACCGGTCCCGGAGCCGCTGTTCGGGGACTGGAGCGCCGACTCCGGCTACCACCTGGGGCGCCGGCTGGCCCGGCGCGCGGATGTGACCGCGGTGTTCGTGTCCAACGACCAGATGGCCCTCGGCGCGCTGCACGCCTTCCACGAGGCGGGCCGCTCGGTGCCGGGCGAGGTCAGCGTGGTGGGCTACGACGACATCCCCGAGGCCGCGCATCTGCTGCCGCCGCTGACGACCGTGCGCACGGACTTCGCGGAGATCGGCACCCGGTCCCTGCGGCTCCTGCTGAGCCGGATCGACGACTCGGCCCCGCCGCCCCGGCCCGAGTCGCTCGTCCCCGTCGACCTGGTGATCCGCGCGAGCAGCGGGGCGGCGCCGGGGCGGTGAGGGCATCACCTCTCCGCTGCTGACGCGTCAGGGATGATCCGTCGACGCCCTGACGATCATGTCGATGGCCAGAGTGCGGGCCGTGCCGCGCGGCGCCTGGCCGGCGAGTATCTCGCAGAGCAACCGGACGCACTCCGCACCCATGTGACGGGGTCTCAGGTCGATCGCCGTGATCGGGGGTTCCGCGGTGCGCATCGCCGGGCTGTCGACGCAGGACGCCAGCAGCAGGTCCTCGCCCACGACCCGGCCCGCCGAGCGGATCTCGGGCAGGACGGCCGCCGCGGCCCCGTCGGCCGCGCATACGATCGCGTCGGTCTCCGGCGTCTCGGCGAGCAACTTCCCCACCACGTCCCGGAGTACCTCGGACGAGGAGCCGAATGGCGCCTTGCGCAGCAGCGGTTGGACGTCGTGAGCGCCGCACCAGCGCGCGTAGGTGCGCTGGAGGGTGAGGGACCAGTCCGCGGTGGTGTCGGAGGCGATGAGCGCGGGTCGGCGGGCGCCCCTCGTACGCAGGTGGTCGAGGAGTTCCGTCAGGGCTGTCCCGTGATCGGACCAGACCACGCCGGCGGGCTGTCCGTCGCCGTCGTAGCGCTCGGCCGTGACGACCGGGAGCCCCGCGTTGATCAGCCGGTCCACGACCGGGTTGTCCGGCATCGGGTCGCACAGGATCAGCCCGTCGGCCTGCGGGAGGCGGCCGGAGGACACCAGGGTCACGTTCAGCCCGGCACGCGCGGCCTGTTCCGCGACGCCGAACACGAACGACATGTAGTACTCGGCGCTGGTGAGGAACTCCGGGATGTGCAGCGCGATGGTGTCCGTCACGGAGGTGCGCAGGGTGCGGGCGCTCCTGTTGGGCGTGTATCCGAGGCGCCGGGCGGCGTCCAGGACGGCCTGGCGGGTCGTGTCGGACACCCGGCCGTGGCCCCGCAGCGCGTCCGACGCGGTGGTCTTGGAGACCCCCGCGCCACGGGCGACGTCGGCGAGGGTGGCGGGCGCGCCCGGCCCGGTCGGCATGCCGGGGCTGCTGGTCGGCACCATGCCTCACCAGCCGTTGGTCAGCACGTCGTCCAGCGCCGCGGCGAACACGTCGGCGCTCTGCCGGGTCAGGCACAGCGGTGGCTTGATCTTCAGCACGCACTGTCGGTCCGAGGTCGGCTGGACGATCACGCCGAGCTCGCGCAGCCGGTCGCAGATCACCGCCGTCTCCTCGGTCGCCGGCTCCAGGGTCTCGCGATCCCGGACGAACTCGACGCCCAGATACAGCCCCGAGCCGTGCACGGCGCCGATCAGCGGGTGCCGGTCGGCGAGTTCCTCCAGCCGCCGCTTCAAGTACCCGCCTGTCTCCAGGGCGTTGTCCTGGAGCCGTTCGTCGCGCAGCGCGTCCAGCACGGTCAGTCCGACCACGCTGCTGACGGGGCTGCCCCCGGCCGAGGAGAAGAAGTAGCCCTGGGTGCGGTAGGCGTCGGCGATCTCCCGCCGGGTGATCACCGCGCCCAGCGGATGCCCGTTGCCCATCGCCTTGGCGACGGTGACGATGTCCGGTACCACGCCCTGCTGCTCGAACCCCCAGAAGTGGGTGCCGAGTCGGCCGTAGCCGACCTGCACCTCGTCCGCGACGCACAGACCGCCGACGGCGCGGGTGGCGTCGTAGACCTGCCGGAGGTAGCCGTCGGGCAGGGGGAGGCCGCCCGCGTTGCCGTAGAAGGGCTCGCAGATGAAGGCGGCGGGCCGGTGGCCCTGTGCGGCGAGTTCGGTGATCCGCGCGGCGGCCTCGGGACCGTACCGGTGTGCCTCGGCAGCGCGGTGGCGGCCGCGGTAGGAGTTGGGCGCGGCCACGGTGTGGATCCAACTGGGGCGGGAGGAGAGGGCGTTGGGGTTGTCCGCGATCGAGGTGGAGACCGCGTCGCTCGCGTACGTCCATCCGTGGTACGCCTCCTCGACCGCGACCGTGTCCTGCCGTCCGGTCGTCGCCCAGGCCAGGCGCAGGGCGAGATCCACGGCCTCGGAGCCGCTGTTGACGAGGAAGACGGTGTCCAGTTCCGGGGGCAGGAGCGCGGTGAGCCGTTCGGAGAGCTCGACCACCGAGCCGTAGTGGAAGCGGGAGTTCGTGTTCAGGCGCCGCCACTGCCGGTGCACGGCGTCGCTCAGTCCGGGGTGGCCGTGGCCGAGGATGGTCACGTTGTTGAGCATGTCGAGGTAGCCGCGGCCCTGGGTGTCGACGAGGTGGTGGCGCCAGCCGCGTTCGATGCGGGGCGGCTCGTCGTAGTAGTGCTCCTGGACGGTGGCGAAGGCACGGTCTCGGCGGTCGAGGAGATCCCTGTCGGCGGACGGCTCCCCCGGGTCGTGCCCGACAGTGATCAGTGCCGTCGGATCCGGGCTCACCGCGAGCCAGCCGGCGGCCAGGGCCGGGGTCGCGAAACGAGGGGGGCGCCGGTCGGCCAGGGTCGACAGCTGGACTCCGAGGGTGTGCCTGCCGTCCCGCTCGGCGACGGTGCCGAGGCGCTGTCCGGCGGCGACGGGACCGGATGCGGCCGGGTCGGCGATGCCGGACAGCCACAGGACCGGTCCCTCGCCACGCAGGTCGAGCGTGCCGTCGGCGTGCCGGGTCAGCGTGCCCGCCCAGGGCGCGTGTACCTGAAGGGGGTCCGCGAGGTGGAGGTCCACTCCGAGGGCGCATGTCGCCGGGGTGTCCGTAGTGTCGATCGTGGTCCGGGTCATGCGGAACTCGCCGTGCCGGGTGCGGGCCGCCGGCCGACCGGCGGCCAGGGCGGCTTCGGCGTCCGCGTCCAGCCATCGGCCCGTGTGCAGGTCGTCGCTCTGCGGGGAGAGGTCGAGAACCGGTATGCCGTCGGGCAGGTCCGGCAGCATGCGGTGGGCGGGTACGACGGCGACCTGGGGCAGGGGTCGGCCGAGTGCCTCCCGCAGTTGGGCCGTCATCACCTCCGCCGGGACGGAGACGGCCGACTGGAACATGGCCCACTCCCGGTCCAGGGCGGCGGACGCGTAGCCGTTGTCCGGGTCCTGGAGGACGTCGTACTGCCCGCTGACCACCATGACGGCCGCCCGCAGCACGACGAGCGGCCACAGCACGGCCGACTCGCCGTCGGAGAGCGGGCGTACGGCGTCGAAGGCGCGGGCGGCGGACAGGACCGAGGCGGGGCCTGCGCCGTGGTGATGCAGCACGGAGGTGCAGGTGACCGCGAGTTCCGCCACGGTCCATCCTGTGCCGAGGTCCCCGAAGTCGATCACTCCGACGGGCATCCGCCGCCCGTCCCCCGCCGTCTCGCAGACGACGTTGTTGTCGGTGATGTCGCCGTGGACGAACTGCACCGGCAGATCCTTCGCGTGCGGCTCCACGAGCGCGTAGGCGGTGCGGGCGGCGCTCAGCACCTGGTCGGCGCGAGCCCGGTCGGGCCAGTGCGGGGCGAGGGCCTCGACCACTTCGAGGGCGTTGCGCAGGTCCCACGGCCGGAAGCGGTCGGGGTCGGGGTCGGGGGCGGTGAAGCCGGCGAGGGCCGCGGCGATCTGTCCGGCGAGTTCGCCGAGGCGGGCGACGACGGCGGGGGCGAGATAGCGGCTGTCCATGATCGGCTCACCCGGCACGAACTCCAGCAGCCGACAGGTCAGTTCGGCTCCGTCCGCGCGGAAGGGCTGCACCACGTCACCGTCCGTGCCGGGGACCGCTCGGGGCAGCCGGAGGCCGGGCAGGGCACGGGTCAGGTGCTCCACGGCGTCGCACTGGGCCCGCAGCTCGGCCGTCCGGGTGGCGGGGTTGGCGACCTTGAGGACGTACTCCCCCGTCTCGCCGCGCACCCGGTAGTTGCGGTCCTGCTGGCTGCCCAGGTCCCGTACGGCGCCCCGCACCCCGAACCGGGTCGCCAGCACGGCCGACGCGGCGGCTTCGTCGATCGGCGCGACGGGTCGCACCAGCCAGTCCGTGGACGGCAGGCCCATGGGTCGCTCCGCTTCCGCGGCGAGGCGCCGCTGCTTTGCCGGAACGTTCCGGCACTCCGTGCGACGACGGTAGAGCGAACCGTGTTCCCCGGTCAACGCCCCGGCCGCGCTGTCGGCGATGAGCCGGAGGCGGTCACCGGGCGCATCCTCGGTCCCACAAGTCACGGCCGCGCAGGATTACCCCGAGTGAAACGGGTGACCCGCACGATGGGTCCCTGGGGAGCCGCGGCGGCGGCCCACGGTGGCTTGTCCCTTGTGTGCCCGCGGTGTGGGGCTGCCGGCACACAGCGGCGTGGGGCCCCGCCGCCCGTGAGGGGGGGGGCCCCGCCCCCCCCGGGCCGCGCCCCCCCCCCCCCCCCCCCC
>NZ_JBHVYZ010000001.1:0-1410 GCF_042880295.1 Streptomyces sp. NPDC058307 | reverse complement strand
CCAGGGTGGTTTGTCCGTTGTGTGCCCGGGGTGGGGGGCTGCCGCAACACTGCGGGGTCGGCCCGCTCCGCTGGTTGGCGGGGGCCGACGCACCCCCGTCTTCACTGCCGTCGGAGCATGGCCACTGGAGGCAGCGACCCAGGACCAGGGCCCGCTAGAACCGCTGGACCCAGTGACGCAGGAACAGAGCCGGGACACGACGTACGAGCCAGGCGCCGGCCAGGCCGATGGCGGCACCGGCGGCGACATCGCTCGGATAGTGGGCCCCCGACTGCACCCTTTCGACGGCGACCATGCCGGCCGGAACCGCGCACAGAGCGCCCGCGACCGGCCAGGTGGGGACGACGGCGGCGGTGAAGGCGACCGCGGCCGCCGTGTGCCCGGAGGGGAAGGAGGACGAGTCGGGGCGGTCAGCGACCTCGTCGTGCGGGATCCACTCCACGGGCGGCCTGGGGCGGTCGACCAGTTGCTTGCACAGACCGTTCGACACCAGCTGGGCCACCATGAGGGCGCCCAGTCCGGCGGCCGCCGCCCTGCGGCCCCGCCACCCGCCCTTCCACGCCATCACGGCTGCGGCACCCCACCACAGCTTGGTGCTCTCCGCCGACTCCTCCACCACCGACAACGCCTTGGCCGCGCCCGGCGGGATCCGCGAAGCCGCCCGCCGTGTCAGAGTCCCGTCGATCTCGTGCAAGTCCGTCAGCAACCTCATGACCTGCGGTTGTCCCAAGCTCCCCGAGATAAGCAGCCGGTATCCGATCAGCCCGTCACTCAGCCCGTCCCTCGCCGTGCGCCGGTCCAGTGTCGTCGAGCCTGCGAAGATCCCGCTCGTCCCACGTCCTGGTGTCGCGCGGCTCCGTGTAGGGCTCCTTGTCGGGCGGCAGCCCTCCGGCGATCGCCCGCTGCCGGACGGTCTCGGCGTCGAACTCCAGGCCCAGGAGGATCGCCAGGTTGCTGATCCACAGCCAGACCAGGAAGACGATGACGCCGGCCATGGTGCCGTAGGTCTTGTTGTACGAGGCGAAGTTGGCGACGTAGAACGCGAACCCGGCGGACGCGACCAGCCAGATGACCAGGGCGAGGAAGCTCCCCGGCGTGATCCACCGGAACCCCTTCACCTTGGCGTTCGGGGTGCCCCAGTACAGGAGCGCGATCATGATCGTGACCAGGACCACCAGGACCGGCCACTTGGCGATCGACCACACCGTCAGGGCGGTGTCGCCGATCCCGATCGCCGTGCCCGCCTTGCGGGCCAGGGTGCCGGTGAAGACCACGATCAGGGCGCTGACGACGGCGAGCACCATCAGAACGACGGTCAGACCTACCCGCACCGGAAGGATCTTCCAGACCGGGCGGCCCTCCGGCATGTCGTAGACCCGGTTGGCCGAGCGGATGAACGCGGCCACGTAC